>JBGPEJ010000039.1:0-18200 GCA_041482775.1 Gemmatimonadota bacterium
CCAAGGAGGCCCTCTACGTGCCGCTCGAGGCGGTGAGCAGCGAGGGCGGCGTCCCCTTCGTCTACAAGCAGGCCGCCGGCCGGGTGAGCAAGCAGGAGGTGGCAACCGGCGCGATGAATGATGATGAAGTCATCGTTCTCAAGGGCCTCGCGGTGGATGATCGGGTGCTCCTGACCCCTCCCGAGGACCGCGACAAGCTCCCCCTGGTACGCCTGCCGGGCTCGACCGCGGGCACCAAGCCCGCGGGCGGCGATACTGCGCTGGGCCCTCGCGCCATACCGCCGGCGGCGCCGGCCGCCGCCCCCCCCAAGAAGAAGGGCTGATCTGGTGCGCCTGGACCGGGCCAGCCTCGCGCAGCTGCGCGGGCAAATCGCCGCGCATGTCCTCTTCAGCATGCGCACCGCCCTGGAGGCGGTGCAACATAACAAGCTGCGTGCGTCGCTCACCTCCCTTGGCATCCTGTTCGGGGTGGCCTCGGTCATCGCCATGCTGGCGATCGGCAGGGGGGCCGAGCAGGAGATCCTCGAGCAGATGCGCCTGCTGGGCTCCAACAACGTGATGATCACGCCCCTGGTGGAGCAGAAGGAGGAGCAGGTCAAGGATCAGACCCCCGAGAAGCAAGTGAAAAGGTTTTCCCCGGGGCTCACCTATGCCGACGCGATGGCGATCGCGCGCGTCATCCCCGCGGTCGAGGCTGCGAGCGCAGAAATTGTGCTCAACACCACCGTCACGCGGGAAGGCCACCGCCGGTCGGGCAAGGTGGTCGGCGTGGACACCAGTTACTTCCGACTGACCAACCTCGAGCTGGGCCGCGGCGCGTGGTTTACGCCGTTGCAGGTGGAGCATGGGCTCCCGGTTGCGATCATCGGCCGGGGGGTGCGCACCCGGTTCTTCACCACCGAGGAGCCCATCGGGAAGTCGCTCAAGGTGGGCGGGACCTGGGTGACCGTGGTGGGGGTGCTGCAGGACCGCCGAGTGAGCAGCGCGACTGCCGCGCGGCTCGGGATCCGGGACGCCAACATGGACGTCTACGTGCCGGTGCATACCATGCTGCTGCGCTTTCGCGACCGGGCGCGGGTTACCCAGCACGACATCGAGCTGGCCGCCCGCCCGGGAACGTTCGTCACCAGCGACTCGAGTGAATCGGAAGAACAGCGGCAGGAGCGGACCAATCGTAACCAGCTGGATCGGATCATCGTCCGGGTGAACGACTCGAAGCTGGTGCCTTCTGTCGCCGAAGTGGCTCAGCGGATGCTGGCCCGGCGGCACAATGCGGTGGTGGACTTCGAGATCACCGTTCCCGAGCTGCTGCTCAAACAGGAGCAACGCACCAAGACCATCTTCAACGTCGTACTCGGCGCGATCGCCTCGATTTCGCTGATCGTCGGCGGCATCGGCATCATGAACATCATGCTCGCCTCGGTGCTCGAGCGCATCCGCGAAATCGGGGTGCGCCGTGCGGTCGGCGCCACCCAGAACGACATTCTCTTTCAGTTTCTGAGCGAGGCGGTGCTGATCAGCGTGGCCGGCGGGGTGGCCGGCATTCTGACTGGCGTGGCGCTCAGTTTCGGGATCGAGCGCGTGGCGAGCATCAAGACGATTGTTTCCGCGGTCTCGGTGCTGCTGGCGTTCGGTGTGTCGTTCAGCGTGGGCCTCGGGTTCGGCATCGTGCCGGCCTATCGCGCCGCGAAACAGGATCCCGTCGTATGCCTCCGCTACGAGTGAACGCCATGGCCCAGCCTGGAGTAACTGGCAGAAATCGGTGTCGATCGGCCGGCCGTCGGGCGCTGCGGGTATGCCTGCTGGGGATGGCCGCCGGGTCGCCGCTCGGTGCGCAACGGTCGCCTCCGATCACGTTGCAGTAGGCAATCGAACTCGCGCTCACCCAGGGCTACCAGGCCAAAGCCGCAACCGCCACCCGGGACGCGGCGCGGTATCGGGACCGGGCGTTCTACTCGCGATTGCTACCCCAACTCTCCATCGGCGGCACCGCGCCGGCCTATAACCGGTCGATCATCCAGGTGGTCCAGCCCGACGGCAGCACCCTCTTCCGGCCGCAGGATCAGACCAATGCGGCGTTCACCATGACGATGTCCCAGAAGCTCCCTCTGACCGGCGGGGACTTCTTCGTCACGTCCTCACTCTCCCGGCTCTCGGTGAGCGGGCAGCAGTCGGCCCGCACCTGGTCATCGACCCCGGTATCGGTCGGGCTGCGGCAGGACCTGTTCCGGCCCAACGCGGCGGCCTGGGATCGCCGCGAGGAGGCGGTGCGGTCCGAGCTCACCGAACGGCAATTTCTCGAGGCGCGCGAGGACATCGCCCAGCAGACGGCCACCCTGTTCTTCGACGCGTACGCGGCGCGGGTGGCGCTGGACAACGGAATCAAGAACGCGGCGGTGAACGACACCCTCTACACGCTCAACAAGGGCCGTTTCGAGGTCGGGAAGATCGGCGAGAACGACCTCTTGCAGAGTGAGCTGGCGCTGCTCCGCTCCCGAACGACCCTCGACGGGGCCCGGCTCGAGTTCGATCGCGCATTTGCCGCGCTCCGCCTCGCCCTCAACCTGCCGGAGGGTGCCCCGCCTGAAATTGCCGTGAGTTCGACCGTGCCCGAGTTGGAGGCGGACACCCTCAGGGCGGTGGCGGAGGCGCTCAAGAACCGCGCGACTGTCAGCGACGCCGAGCTGCAGCAGGTCCAGGCCCGGCGGCGGGTGACCGAGGCGCGGCTGGGCAACGGGCTTGGCGCTACCGTCTCGGCGAGCTACGGCTTCAACGCGACCGGTAACGAGATGAGCCTGGCCTACCAGAATCTGCTGGAGGCGCGGCAGTTCTCGCTCGCGGTCCAGTTCCCGATTTGGCAATGGGGTGCCCGGAAGGAGGGGGTCCAGGCGGCCGAACAGGATCGCGAGCGGGCGGCAACCACGGCACAATCCACCCTGCAGCAGACGGCCCAGGACGCCCATTTCGCCGCGTTACAGCTCTCCCAGGCTCGCCGCAACCTTGCCCTCTCCGCCAAGGCCGACACGGTGGCGGGCAAGCGGTTCGAGGTCGCCTACAACCGGTACGTCATCGGGCGCATCTCGATCGACAACCTCTATATCGCCCAGTCCGAAAAGGACGCTGCGCTCTCCCAGTTCGTCCAGTCCCTTCGCGGCTACTGGCAGGCGTACTACCGGCTCCGCCGCCTCACCCTGTTCGATTTCGCCACGGGCCAGGCCATCAGGTAGGGCGGTGGCGAGCGGCGACCCGGGTGTCCGGGTTCGCGCGGGGAGCGCGGACCCGGGCACCAGGCGGTGGGATCAGTAATTGGAGAGCCCGGCGGAATGTTGCGCCTGCGAGAGAGCCCTAATCGGTGGTAATCTGGACCCCGCCCACCAGGCCGGCGGCAAAGTTGTAGAACAAGGCGCCGATGAAGCAGAAGATGAAGCCGACAATTCCGTAGATCAGGGGAAGCACGATGATTCCGGCGAGTCCGAAACTCCCGCCCAGATTCATCCCCCCCATCATCCCCCCTGCCATGCTGGAAAACAGCGCGAAGATGATTCCCCCTATCAATCCGAGAATCGCGTACAGGGTACCCATCAGCTTGGCAAAGGGGAACGGCTCGATGCGCTTGATGATCATGACTCCTCCTGGTTGGGGGCGAATTGCACACCAAGGTATCAGCCGGGAGCAGATGCGCTAGAGCCACCCCCTCTCGCCCCCTACTCGGCCCGGAGCGCCTCCACCGGTTCGACCCCCGAGGCTCGCCGCGCCGGAATCAAGACCGAGCCCGCCGCCACCAGCAGGAGAAGCAACGGAATCGTCGCGAACGTCACCGGATCGAGCGGTGCCACACCATACAAGAGAGTCCGCAGGTACCGGGTGAGCACCGCCGCGGCCGACAGACCGATCAGAACCCCCACCCCCGCCGGCAGCATTCCCTGCCGCAGCACCAGGCTCCGCACCGAGGCGATGTCGGCGCCCAGCGCCAGCCGGATCCCGATCTCCCGGGTACGCTGGCTGACCGAGTACGAAATCACTCCGTAGATGCCCACCGCCGCGAGGATCAGCGCGAGCATCGCGAACCCCGCCATGAGCGCCATGGTGAAGCGTTGCTCCTGTGTCGCCGAGGCGAGCACCTCCTCGAGGCTGGCCACCTGGGTGATGGGCAGGTCGGGATTGATGCTCCGGACCAGGCTCCCGACCGGTCCGATGAGGGCCCGGGGATCTCCAGAGGCGCGGATCACCAGCGTCATGGAACGCCGCGGGTTGCCGAACATGGTGCCCCACTGGTTGTGGGGCAGAAACCACTTTCGCTTGACCGGGGCCGTGAGGCTGTTGTGGTGCACATCCCCGACCACGCCCACGATGGTCCGCCACGGCTGGGTCCGATCGCCGACCCGGATGCGCTGGCCGAGCGGATTCTCACCGGGGAAGTACTCCCGGGCCAGGGTCTGGTTGATCGCGATGACCGGCGGCCCATCCGGCCGGTCGCCGGCATTGAAGAAACGCCCGCTGATCAGGCGCTCCTTCATCGCTTCGAAGTAACCCGGGGTCACGACCTGCCAGTCGGCGGAACGGCCTTGCGCGGTCTCGAGCATCGGCTTCCCGTCGATCTCCATCCCCGCATCGCCGATCTCCGAGGCGAGCGGGAGCTGGCGCACGAAACCGGCCGCCTCGACGCCGGGAAGCCGGCGGACCCGGGTACCCAGATCCTCATAGAAGCCGACAACGCCCGGGATCGTCGGGTACCCCGCTGAGGGAAGGGACAGCCTGAGGGTGAGCCCGTTCCGCGCATCGAAACCGGGATCGATTTTCTGCAGATTCCGGAAACTCCGTACGGTAAGCCCCGCCCCGATTACCAGCAGGACGGCGAGCGCCATCTCGGCCACTACCAGGAGCGTGCGACCGCGACGCCGGCCGAGGCCGCCGCTCTGCCCCCGGGCGCCGTCGCGCAGCGCCCTTGCCAGGTCCATGCCGGCCACCCGCGCTACCGGGATCAGGCCGAAGAGGACGCCGGTGGCGAGCGTGAGGGCCAGGGTGAATCCCACGACCCCGAGGTCCACCCGCAGCTCGGCCAGGCGCGGAATGGTGGTCGGGGCCCGGGCTACGAGAATCCGCACCCCTGCCCAGGCCATCCCGAGGCCAAGGGTGCCGCCGGCGAGCCCGAGCAGGAGGCTCTCGGTCAGCGCCAGGCGCAACATGTGCCGCTTCCCCGCTCCCAACGCGGCCCGGACCGCCACCTCGCGGATCCGGCTGTCGGAGCGCGTCAGGATCAGGTTGGCGACATTGGCGCAGGTAAGGAGAAGGAGAAGCCCCACCGCCGCGGCCAGCACGGTGAGGGCCAGCTGCACCTTCCCGGTGACTTCCGCCAGCAGCGGCACCGCGAAGGCGGTGAATCGCATCGCTTCCGGATACAGGTGCTCGTCGGTCCAGCGGCGGGTCAGCACCCGAAGCTCGCCGGTGGCCTGTTCCGCCGAAATCCCCGGCTTGAGCCGGGCGACTCCGTATTGTCCGTGACTTCCCCGGACCGGTGCGCTCCGGTTGGTCTGGATGGGCTGAATGAGCTGCGCAGTGGAGCGACTCTGAAACTCGAGCGGGAATCGGAAGCCGCGCGGCATCACGCCGAGCACCGTGACCGCCTGCCCGTTGACCTGGATGCTGCGATTCACGGTTGCTGAGTCACCGCCGAACCGCCGCTGCCAGAGGTCGTACCCGACCATCACGACCGGCGGCCCATTGGGAATGTCCTCCTCGGGAGTGAACGACCGTCCCACCGCCGGCGCCATGCCGAGGACGCCCAGCAAATTGGCGGTCATCTGCACGGCGGCCACGCTCTCGGGACCTTGATTGCCGGTCAGGGCAACCTCGCCGTTCTCACCCCAGGAAGCCACGTCCTCGAACAGACGGGTCATCCGCTGGTAGTCGAGGTACTCGGCCTCCGAGAGCCAGGTCTTGTCGAAATTGCTCCAGCGGCTCCAGATCAGGGCCAGCCGCTCCGGCGCACGATAGGGCAACGGCTTGAGCAGGACGGCGTTGACCACGCTGAAGATGGCGCTGTTGGCGCCGATCCCCAGCGCCAACGTCAGAACGACGACGGCAACGAAGGCGGGGCGCCGGGCCAGCGCACGGAGGGCAAGCCGGACGTCCTGGCGGAGATTCGACATGCGGTACCTCGGTCGGTGGGGAGCGGAACCGTACCGAGGTTAGATAGGGGTGGACTGCGAAAACGTTGGGCCGGCCGCGCCGCTCAGCGGGCGGTGCGCAACCACCGCTCGGCGGCGCGCTCCGCCTTGCGCGAACCGCCGTAGGCCGCGTCGGAGAAGAGCCGGCTGCGATAGCGGCGGCTCTTGGTCTTGGGATTCACCTTGCCGAAAGGAATTCGGGCCTGCCAGCCCTTGGTCTTCGACTGCTTCGAACGAACCCGGACGATCCAGCTCAACGTCCCCCCCCTGTGAAGTGGATGGAATGTCTTCAAGATAATTGCGTCGCGGCCTGGCGGCTCTCCCGCCGCTTCCCGAACCGGCCCCCAGGCGAGAGAGCGGGCCCCGCTAGGGCACCGGGCGCTTCACCACCGTGATCGTCATCGAGGTGGCGTATTGCCTGGAGTGGTGCACCACGTTGTGCGCCACGACTCCCTGGGCCTCGTCGTAGTTCCGCCCCCCGGTATTGAGGTTCCGGTCGAAGCGGGGGAAGTTGCTGCTCGACACCTCGAGCCGGATGCGATGGCCCGCCTCGAAAAAATTGCTGGTGGTCATCGGCTGCAGCGTCACCTTGTACACCTTGCCCGGCTCCATCATCACCGGCGGCTTGTCGTAGCCGTCCCGATAGCGGGCCCGCTGAATTGTCTCGTCCAGATTGTAGGCCCGGCCGTCGGGGTACACATCCAGCAACTTGACCGTGAAATCGGTGTCTTTGGCGTCGGACGAGGCATAGAGCGTTACCTCGATCGGGCCGCTCACTTCGGTCCCTTCCCTGAACGGCTCACTGGTGTACACCAGGATGTCGGGCCGGGCCTCCATTTTCCGCTGGTCGAAGGCGCCGCCCTGGACCGCATTGCCGGTGCAGCAGACGTTGCCGCCGTAGGAGGGGACCGGATGCTGGGGATCATAGACGAAGGCGTCAGGCCGGTCCACGGCAGGCGGCTTCGGGGTCAGAACGCCGTCCCCGTCGAGCGTGTTGGCCCGGCCGCCGCTGGAGAGGTAGAACGTCACCGGCTCGGCGCCGCGCGGCGGCCAGCTGTCCGACGTCTGCCACTTGTTGATTCCCATCGTGTAGTACCGCACCTTGGGCAGGGTGTCGAGCAGGCCGTTGTGTTCTCCCTTCAGGAAGTGATCGAACCAGTCGTAGGTGAGCTCGGCGTAGTCGTATCGGGCGTCCCCGACGCTTCGCTCGCCCACAACCGTATTCTCGGTGGCCCGGGTGTAGGAACAGTGGAGTGTCGGGGCGATCACGGCGTATTGCTGGTTCGCGATGTCGGGCCGCGCCGTCTTCCGGACCTGGTTGAACACCGCGAGATTCGGCCCGACCGACACGTCGTACCAGGACATGAACCAGAGGCCCGGGACGTTGATGGTCATGTCGTCGTGGTAGAGGCCGCCCTGATACCACGCCGGGTCGTTGGGGGTACGCTGGATCATCCGGCCGCCGGTCGGCACCGGCATCGAATCCGCGAAGATGCCCCGGGGCCCGCCCGCGGCGCGCATGATGTCCTGCTCCGGCAGGTAGCTGAGCGCCTGGGACCAGTCCACCGGTGGCGGCTGCTGCGCCAGATCGAAGGACCGGGACATCCGGATCAAGTCGTCCTGCGAGGCATTGGCCGGAGGCAGCGGCCGGACCTGGTTCTGCTCGCCGTAGAGCCAGGCGATGAACAGCATCTGCACGGCGCCGCCCCGGTACCAGTTCCCCTGCTCGAAGTAGGGCCCCACCCGGCCGACCCCGGCGCCGAACCCCTGGGGGTTCATGGCCGTGTAGGCGGGGTTTCCGAGTGCGGCCACCCCCATCTGCCACTCGGCGGTGGATGAGCAGCCCACCGTCCCGACCTTGCCGTTGGACCAGGGCTGCCGCGCCATCCAGGAGATGGCGTCATCGCCGTCGGTGCGGGGGGCGCCGAGAATGTCGTAGCTCCCCTCCGAAAAGAAGTGACCCCGCTCGTTCTGGACCACGTAGGCGTACCCGCGCTTGACTGCGGTAAGGGCCGCGGTCATGTCGCTCGGGACGCTGTTCCGTACGTCCCAGAAATTGAAGTTGTAGGGGGTCTTGCTGAAGATGACCGGATACTTCCTTGAGGGGTCCTTGGGGCGGTAGATGTCGGTGGCCAGGCGCACCCCGTCCCGCATCGGCATCATCACCTTGCGCTCCACCACCGCCAGCGACTGGAGCTCTTTCTCGGTTTCCCAGCGCTTCGCGGCGGCCTCCGGGGTGAGTCCGCCGGGCCGCTGGGCAGCGGTGGAGCCCGGGCCGGCCATCAGCAGCAGGGCGGCGAGGGCCGCGCGGCGCCTCATCCCTGCACCCGGTCGATCGCCTGAGCCAGCTCGGCCGTAACCGCGGTCAATTCGGCGTACTCGGGGTGCCCGGTGCCAATGGTGCCGGCCTTGATCTCGGTCGAGAGGCGGCCGCACAGCTCCTTGGCCCGGCGAATCAGGTATCGCTCCTCGAATTCGCGGCCCTCCTCGCTGGTCCCTGACCTGAGCAAGGCCCAGAGCCGGAGCCGGGAGTCGTCGACGGCGCTCTTGAGTTGCTGAACGTGGTCGGCGGTCACTTCGCCGACCCGGAATCGGACCTCGAGGGACTCGACGGCGGCGTGGAGCTGGCTGATCAGTTCGGTGACGCTTTGCGCGGGCATGAGCATCTCCCGGGGCGAAGGGAAGCGGCTCCAGAGAAGCTACCCCCCGCGCGCGGGTTAGTCACCCCCGGAATGCTCCACCTGCCGCGGGCTCACGGCCTGGGCGCCTTGACCGGGTACGGGGGCCGCCGAGGCGCCGCCGGGGGATTCTTCCGCAGCTCCTCGGTTACCCAGGCGATGGCGCGCTCCAGCTGGGGGTCGTGCCCGGCAATGACCTCCTTGGGGATCTGCTCCACCGCCAC
The DNA here is from genome assembly GCA_041482775.1 of Gemmatimonadota bacterium. Lineage (GTDB taxonomy): Bacteria > Gemmatimonadota > Gemmatimonadetes > Gemmatimonadales > GWC2-71-9 > JABFSM01. Next base: position 9,070 of record JBGPEJ010000039.1, read on the forward strand.
ATCAGGTGCCACGCCTTCATTCTCGACGATGTACCCGCCGTCCGGCGTCCAGATGGCCAGGTTGGGCGCGGTCACCGACCCTCCGTCCATCAGGACCGGGAACCCGAGAATCCCCACCAGCCCGCCCCAGGTGCGCTGGCCGATGAGCGGCCCGAGTTTGAGCCGCCGGAACATCCAGGGGAAGTAGTCGCCGCCGGAGCCGGCGGTTTCGTCTATGAGCAACGCCTTGGGGCCCTGAATCGACGCGGTCGGGGTCTTGAGATCCTCGCCGTAGCGCATCGCCCACCAGCTGAGCGCGGGCCGCCCCAGGATATCGACGTAGTAGTCGGCCAGCGAACCGCCGCCGTTGAAGCGCTCGTCGACGATGATGGCGTCCTTGTGCGCCTGCGGATAGAAATAGCGCTTGAACGAGTTGTAGCCCGCGTCCGCGGTGTTCGGTACATAGACGTACGCCACCCGACCGCCGGTGGCCGAGTCGACCTTCCGGAGATTGCCTTCGATCCAGGCCCGATTGCGGAGCCCCCCTTCGTTGGCGATGGGCACCACCGTCGTGCTGCGGGATCCGCTCCCGTCCGGATTGGGCCCGACGGTAATCTCAATCCCCTTCCCCACCGTATTCTCGAACGGGGCGTACACGTTGGTGGGGGTGCGCAACTCGACGCCGCCCACCGCCAGCAGATAGTCCCCCACCCGCACATCCACGCCGGGCTCGGTGAGCGGGGCGCGGAGGGTCGGATTCCAGTTCAGCCCGCCGTAGATCCGGGCGATGCGGTACCGACCGTTGGCCACTTCGTAATCCGCACCGAGGAGGCCGACCCCCACCGCGGGTGGCCGGGTGAGTCGCGGTCCGGCGCCCTGGTAGCTGTGGCCGACCCGGAGCTCGGACAGCAGCCACCGAACGACTCGGTCGACGTCGGCGCGGGTGGCGGCTTCCTTGATGAACGGGGCGTATTTCGCCTTCTGGGCAGCCCAGTTGGCCCCGTGGTAATTCGGCGCGTAGAAGTAGTCACGGTTGATTCGCCACGCCTCGTCGAACATCTGGGCCCACTCCGCACGCGGCTCGATCTGGAGGTCGACCGCGGCCAGATTGAGGCGGCCCTGACCGGGCTGGAGCCCCGTCACCGGGGTCAGGAACCAGTTGTTGCCCTGCATGACGTACAGCAGCTTCTTGCCATCGCGGGTCAGGTCGAATCCGGTGGCCTCGGGAACGATGACATCGTCCTTCCGCTTGGTAATGTCGTAGCGCCGGATAACCCCCTTCCCGTCGGTCATCCTGAGGTAGTAGACCTGGTTCGCCTCGCCCACCTTGAGCTCCTCGATCTCGGCGGGGGCGATGGGGAAGGCCACGATTCGCTGGGAGATTCCCTCGAAGTCAATTACGCTGGCTGGCTTGGCGGGCGCGGGTGCCGCGGGTTTGGCCGAGTCGGGCCGCGCGGGAGCCGCCGGCGCGGCGGCGGCCTTCTCCTCGTCGCTCTCCTTCACGAACGGGTTCGGCGCGTCCTTCGCCAGCGCAATGGCATAGATGGCACGGGTCCGGCGGAGCCCGGCGTTGCTCTGGGCAAACCAGTCGAGCGCGGGGCCGGCGTCGGTCGAGGCCAGCAGGTAGAGGTACTTCCCGTTCCGCTCGAACACCGGCCGGGTGACCTCGCTCAAGCCTTCGGTGATCGCCGCCGACTTGTCCTGGTCGGCGTCGTAGACGAACAGGGTGCTCACCAGGGGCTGGGTGTCGACGGTATAGGCGAGCCATCGGGAGTCCGGCGACCAGGAGTAGCTGAGCCCGATGAGCGGCGTGTACACCCGATTCCCGGCCACCTTACGGCAGGCCCCGGTGGCGATGTCGAGGACGTAAATGGTCTGCGAATTGTCGTAATACGCGATGCGCTTCCCGTCGGGCGACCACTCCAGCCCGAAGATGAATCCGGCGTCGTGAACCTCGATCACCTTGTGCTCGCCCTTGCCGTCCTGCGGGGCGATGTGGAGCCGGTACTCCCCGCCCTGATCGGAGACGTAGGCAACCTGCTTCCCGTCCGGCGACCAGGCCGGTTCCCGCTCGTGCGCGCCCGGGGTATTGGTGAGGTTCCGCGGATCGCCCTTCTCGGCGGGCACCGTCACGATCTCGCCCCGCATCTCGAAGGCCACCCGAGCGCCGGTCGGCGAGGGGCTGACGTTGCGGACGAACTCCTGACCCTTGACCCAGCGGGTGCGCGGTTCGCGCAGATCGGCGGCAACGCCGACGGTCAGGCGATGGGCACTTCCGGTGGCAGGGTCCAGCAGGTGCAGGTACCCGGCCTGTTCGTAGGCGATGTGCCCGCCTCCCGCCAAGGCTGCCATGACCGGAAAATCGGCGTGGGTGGTGACCCGGCTGACCGCTTTGGTGGCGCGGTCGTACTTATAGATGTTGAACTCGCCGTCGCGGTCGGAGCGGAACCAGAGCACGCCGGCCTCGAGCCACATCGGGTCGACGTCGTTGGACCGGGCCGCCGGCTGTGGAATCTTTTCCACATCCCAGTTCCTGGTATCGATGATCCAGAGCTGGGAAACCCGGCCCCCACGATAGCCTTTCCACTGGTCGAACGCCCGGCCGATGGGGTTGTAGGCGATGTACCGGCCGTCGGGCGAATAGGTGGCCTGCGCCGCGTTGGGAATCGGGAGCCGGGTCTCGGCGCCACCGGCAACCGGGACGGTCCAGAGGTGCGAGTAGCGGCCGGAAAAATCCGCCCGGCTCGAGGTGAAGAGGATCTGGGCCCCATCGGGGGTGAATGCCTGGGGGATGTCATTCCCCGGATGCCAGGTAAGCCGCCGCGGCTCACCGCCCGCCGCCGAGATCAGGTACACGTCGAGATTCCCATCGTAGTTTCCCGCGAAGGCAATCCACTTGCCGTCGGGCGAGAAGACCGGGTTGCTCTCGTCCCCGTCGGCGGTTGTCAGCCGGCGCACGTCGCTGCCGTCGAGCCGTGCGGTCCAGAGATCCCCGGCGTAGGCGAAGGCAATCTGGGTGGCACTCACCGCCGGTTGGGCGAGCATTCTGGTGTCGGTGGTGTTCGGCTGAACCACGAGAGATAGCGGGACGGCCAGGAGGGCGAGCATGGCTCCCATTGCAGGGCTCCGGAGTGGGTGCTGGAGGGTATGAGCTCGAATTCGGGCTACGGCCAGACCGTAGGATATCCCCGGCCCCGAGGCGCGGCCAGCCGCCTGGCGCTGAGAGTACTATGAGGCAAGGGGAACACCCGGCGGCACCGCATCTCCCAAACCGGCCATCAGCCGGAGGAGGCCGTCCTGGGTGGCCGTCTGCCGGGAGATTTCAGCCACGACCCGGCCGGCCCGGAGCACCAGGATCCGGCCGGACAGGCTCAGGATTTCGGGGAGCTCGCTCGAGATGAGAAGGATCGTGGTTCCCTGGGCCGCCAGCTCACCGATGAGCGCGTGGATCTCCGATTTGGCGCCCACATCGACTCCGCGGGTCGGCTCATCCAGGATCAGCACCCGGGAGCGAGCCGCCAGCCACCGGGCCAGCACCACCTTCTGCTGAGTCCCCCCGGACAGGCCCGAGACCGGCGCGTCCAGGCCGCTCGCGCGCACATTGAGGCGGTCGAAAAACTCGCGAACCAAGGCCCGCTCCCGGCCCCGTCGGACCCAGGAAAGCCGGGTGAGCCGCTTGAGAATGGGGAGCGAGACGTTGTGCATCCCGCTCTCCGAGGGAATCAGGCCCTGGCGCTTCCGATCCTCGGGCACCAGCCCGATGCCCTGCCGCAACGCGTCCCCGGGGCCCCGAATCAGAGCCTCCCGCCCGCATACCGCAATCTTCCCGCGTTGCGCCGGCGGGAGGCCGAACAAGGCACAGGCCACCTCGGAGCGCCCCGCTCCGACCAGCCCCGCCAGGCCGACCACTTCCCCGGCGCGCAGGGTGAACGAGACGTCCTCGAATTTCCCCGGTGAGGAGAGGCCATCCACCCGCAGCAGCGGCTCGCCCGGAACGGCGTCCACCGGAGGCGGAAGGTATTCGGCGATCGGTCGCCCGATCATCATCTGCACCAGCTCGTCGCGGGTGAGCCCACCGATCGGTCGGGTCGCGATGTGTTTGCCGTCGCGCAGGACGCTGACGCTATCGCAGAGCCGGAACACCTCGGGCATCCGGTGAGAGACGTAAATGCAGGTCACCCCTCGCCCCCTCAACCGCTCCAGCAGAACGAACAGGCGTTCGGTTTCGATGTGGCTCAGGCTGCTGGTGGGCTCGTCGAAGACGATGATTCCCGCGCCACCACCTACCGCCTGGGCGATCTGCACCATCTGCTGCTGCGCCACCGACAACTCACCCAGCCGCCGCCGCGGGTCGAGGCTGGTGCCGATCTCCGCGAGCATTGCGGCGGCTCGGCGCTCCATTTCCGGCCAGGACACCAGACCTCGCCGCACCGGCAGGGCGCCGAGGCAGAGGTTTTCCGCCACCGAGAGGTTCTCGCAGAAGGCCAGCTCCTGGTGGACCATGCCCACCCCGGCCGCCAGCGCGTCACGCGGATTCCCGAACCTGACCGGTTTCCCGTGCACCAGGAGCCGCCCGGCATCGGGAAGGTGGATCCCTGCGAGGATCTTCCCGAGGGTGCTCTTGCCGGCCCCGTTCTCGCCGCAAAGCGCGTGGCAGGCCCCGGCCGGTACGTCGAGCGATACGTCGCTCAGCGCCAGCACGCCGGGGAATCGCTTGGTGATCCCCTCGAAGCGAATCGCGGGCTCGCTCATTCAGCTCGCCGTGCTACCGAGAGATGTAGCCGGCCGGCACGTCGGTGAACCCCCAGGCCACCAGTTGGCGGGCCCAGGTACCCAGGTTTTCGCGGCTTACCCGAACCAGCTCCATCGGGATGATCTGCGGGACGTCCTTCTTGAGGTGGACCTTGTCCACGATCGTCTTGACGCCCACGTAGCCCCACAAATAGACCGACTGCGCCAGAAGCACCGGGACGACCCCCTTGTCCACGTAGGCGAGCTCGGCGGGAAGGGCGTCGACCGACACCACCTTCATCCGGGAGGGATTCAGATCGGTCAGGAGGGTCTGGGTGAAGAGCGCCCACCCGCCGATCATCGCCCAGCCCTGGAGGTCCGGGTAGGCGTTGTTGACCCGGATCACCTCGGCCGCGGCGTCCTGCGGCGTTTCAATGTGGTTGAACACCCCCGCGATCTGGATGCCGGGATATTTCGCCGCCTCCTGCCGGGCGCCTTGCACCCGGCGTTGCAGGTTCGGTGCGTTCTGGTTCCCCGCCAGGATGGCCACCTTCCCCTTGCCGTTCATGATTTTCGCCAGCTCCGCCATGACAGCCTGGCCGGTCTTGACGTCGTCGATCCCGTAGTAAGCGAAGCGCCTGGAGTCCGGCGCGTCACTGTCGAAGGTCATGACGGGCACACCGCGTGCGACGGCATCGTTGATGGCGCCAGTCACCTTCCCGGCGTCCGAGCAGGAAATCAGGATGGCATCGGCGCCGTCGTTCACCGCCTGTTGAATCCGCTGGGCTTGCACCTGCCCGTCTTCCTGCGGCGGCGTCAGCCAGATGATTTCGATGGGGAACTTGAGGTCCTGGGAAAGTTCCTTGGCCGCCGCCTCGGCCCCGGTGCGGGAGGCGAGGAACACCGGGTTGGTCGAGCTCTTGGCGATCATTGCGATGGTCAGCTTGCCGTCTGCAGCCTTGCGGCCACCGCCCGGGGTATCGGATGCGCGGGCACAGGCTCCGCCCGCGACCCAGATCGCGGCCAGCGCCGCGACGTTCCACACGATCCGCATGGTCTTCCGATCTCCCGTTGAAAAGGTCACGAAGAAGGCGGAGTCGTCTCCGCCGAAGGGCTCAGCCGACGGGCGGCCAGACGGGTGCTCCATTGATCCACCACCACCGCGATGATGATGGCGCACCCGACCACGATCCATTCGTAGTTCTGATCGAGATGGAGGGTCCTGATCGACTGCCGAATCAGGACGATGAGCACCGCGCCGAGCATCGCCCCGATCGCGCTTCCCTTGCCCCCGATCAGGCTGGCCCCGCCGACCACCGCCGACGCGATCACGTACAGCTCGTACCCCTGGGCATCCCCGGAGGAAGTGGAGCCGTAGAAGCCGGCTCCGAGAAAGGCCGCGAATCCCGCGGTCAATCCGGAGACGGCGAACACCCCGATCTGGATGCGGTGGAGCGGCAGGCCCGCGAACCGGGAAGCCTCGAGGTTTCCGCCGAAGGCGAAGATGCGCCGGCCCATGGCGGTGCGGCTCAGGTAGAGCGTGCCCAGTCCGGTGAGGGCCAGCATGGCGAGCATCGGCACCGGATAGAGCCCCCCGCCGAGCCCGAGGGATGCCTTGGCCACACCGGTGAGGGGGGCCGGAACCAGAATGCTCTCCGCTTTGCTGGCCACGAAGGCAATGCCCCGCAGCATCCACATCGTCCCCAGGGTGATGATGAACGGGTGCACCCGGAGGCCCACGATCAGCACGCCGTTGAACAGGCCGCAGAGGAGCCCGATCCCCACGCTCACCAGGAGCCCGAGCAGAACCGTGGTTGGACCGGCCGCGGGGCCCAGAGCCCGGAGGAGAAGAGCCATGGTGACGCCGGCCAGGGCGTAGGTCGAGCCCACCGAAAGATCGATCCCGCCGGAGATGATCACCACCGTGGCGCCCAGCGCCATGATCGCGAAGAAGCTGGCGTCGGTGGCGGTCTGAATCAGCGTGAAGGAGTTCCAGAAATTGTTGACCAGCGCGCCGGACTGCCGGTCGAGGTGGGAGCCCGCCAGGAGAGTGAGCCCCCCGGCCACCAGCGCCACGACGAGCACCAGCCCGGTTTCCTGGGAGCGCAACAGCCGGGCGATGGGATTCACGGACGGCCCGCCGCGTAGCCGGCTCTGAATCGGTCGTAGAACGCCTGGTAGGCGTGATGCACCTTCGGATCGGGCAGGAGCTCCGGTCCCCGCGTGAGGGTCCGCCGCGCCGCCGTGGCGAGGTCGGGAAACGCCCCGACCCCCACCGCCGCAAGGAGCGCGGCCCCGTACGCCGGACCCTCCTCGCGATTCACCGTGCTCACCGGAAGTCCGTAGATCTCCGACTGCAGCCGGCGGATGAACGGGTTCCGGGCTCCGCCCCCGGTGAGCAGCAGACGGTTGGGCAGCATCCCGAGCTCCTGCAGAATGGACACCGAATCCCGGAGCGCGAACGCGACGCCCTCGAGCACGGCGCGGGTGAGGTGGGCGCGGGAGTGGGCCAGACTCAGCCCGACGAACGCCCCGCGCGCCGAGGCATCTCGGTGCGGGGTACGCTCTCCCTGGAGGTACGGGAGGAACGTCACCCCGTCCGCACCCGGCGCGATTCGCTCCGCTTCCGCGGCCAGCAGGGCGTCGGCGTTGTCATGGCCCGCGAGCTCCTGGGCGAACTGATCTCGAAACCAGGCGAACGCGCCACCGGCGGACAGCACGACGCCCATCAGGTACCAGACCCCGGGAATCACGTGGCAGAAGGTATGGACCCGGAGCAGCGGATCGACCAGGGGCTGGTCCGTGGGGGCGAGCACGGTGCCCGAGGTACCCCAGCTCGCCACCGCCTCTCCCGGCGTGACGGCGCCGACGCCGGCGGCGCCGCAGGCATTATCGGCACCGCCGCCCACCACCGGGGTGCCGGTACCGAGCCCGGTGGCTGCGGCGGCCTCGGCGGTCAGCCGCCCGAGGATTTCCGAGGAGCCGCCCACCTCGGGGAGAAACCCGCGGGGCACATCCACCGCGGCGAGGATTTCACCGCTCCACTCGAGCCGCGCCGGGTCGAACATCAGGGTTCCGGAGGCGTCGGAGGGTTCGGTCGCGAGAACGCCGGTCAGACGGAAGCGAATGAAGTCCTTGGCGAGGAGGACCGTGGCCAGCCGGCTGAACGACTGCGGCTCCTGATTCCGAAGCCAGAGCACCTTGGGGAGGGTGAATCCCTCGAGGGCCGGATTCCGCACCCAGTCCCGGAGTCGTTCTTCGCCGCCGGCGCGCCGGGTAATCTCGCCGCACTCCACCGTGGTCCGGCCATCGCACCAGAGGAGCGCCGGACGAATGACCCTTCCGCTCCGGTCCAGGAACACCGACGAGTGCATCTGACCGGAAATCCCTGCGCAAGCGATCCGGGCGCCCGGCACTGATTCCAGAACCCTGCGGATCGAGGCCACCGCCGCGGTCCACCAGGCTTCGGGATCCTGCTCCGCCCATCCTGGTCGAGGTGTGGCCATCGTGATCGGTGTGGTTGCGGCCGCCGTGACCGACCCGGAGACCGCAACCACGATTGCCTTGACCCCGCTGGTACCGATATCCAGCCCGAGGAACAGCGGGTCCGGCACCTACCGCACCCCCAGGAGGAGCTCCATGGTCAGCTGGTCCAGTCGCTCGTAGGCGTAGCCGCGGGCCCGGAGCATCTCCAGCTCGTAGGTTTCCCCGCGAATGCTGCGCGCCGAGTCGGGGGTAAACGTCACCCGCGTGCCCGGTGCGGCCCCCCGCTCGCGCAGGGCGCCCAGCAGCGCCTGGATTTCCCGGTCGGCGTTGAATCGAGCGACTTTGTCCTTGAGAATCAGGTAGGTGCGCATGCTCCCGGCGGCGAAATCCCACACCCCCGCCTCGTCCTCCGTCCGGTAGGCATGGCTGTCGAAGTGCCGCATCCCCTGCCAGCCGGCGTCCTCGAGCAGCTTCACCAGAAAGAACGCACCCTTCAAGTCCTCGCTGCCGAAACGCAGGTCCTGGTCGAAGCGCCCGGGCTTCTGGCCGTTCAAGTCGATGTGGAAGAGCTTCCCGGCCTCCAGGGCTTGCGCCACGCCGTGGGAGAAATCGAGCCCCGCCATCGAGTCGTGCGCCACCTCGGGATTAAGCCCCACCATTTCGGGGTGGTCGAGGGTATACACGAAGGCGAGCATGTGGCCGATGGTGGGGAGAAAGAGGTCCCCGCGCGGCTCGTTGGGCTTGGGCTCCAGCGCGAACTTCAAGTCGTAGCGCTGAGAGCGTACGTACTCGCACAGAAAGTTGAGGGCGTCCCGGAACCACTTGAGGGCTTCGCGCGGATCCTTGCCGGCGTTGGTCTCGACCGGCGCCCCCCCCCCCCCCCCCCAAACAAAACACCCCCCCCCCCCCCACCCCCCCCCCCGGGGGGACCCCCC
>JBGPEJ010000040.1:0-17944 GCA_041482775.1 Gemmatimonadota bacterium
AACCCGTCCTCCACCGCGACCGCCATCCCCAGGTGGACCGCGTTCCAGGTGCGGACGTGATCGTCCATCCACCAGGCGTTGCAGGCGGGGTGCTGGTGGAGCGCGGTGGCAACGGCTTTGAGGACGATATCGTTGTAGGAGATCTTCGCTTGCTCCCCCGCCACGGCGTTGAGCGCGTCGCGCGCCTCGGCTACGCGTTCCATGTCCACCTCGCAGGTGAGGTAGAACGTGGGGATCGGGCCGATGGACTGGACCAGCCGTTTGGCGATGGTCTTCCGGATCTGGGTGAGGGGAAGGTCGAGAAACGCCGGACCGCCAGGGCGGACGGCCGGCGAGGCCGCCGCCACGGGCGTAACCCCCTCCAGATCGCGGCGGATAATCCGCCCTTCCGGCCCCGAACCCGACAGCGTAGCCAGGTCGAGACCACGCTCGCCGGCGATTCGCCGCGCCAGCGGTGAGGCCTTCACTCGGCCGGCCGGCGCGGGGGATGTCTGCCCGCTTGCCGCCGACCCCGACGCCGGGAGCCCGCCCGGGGGGCTGGAGGGCGCGCGGGCGGGCGCGATCGCGGCGGGCGGCTGGCCACCGGCTCTCGGAGCTGTTCCCCCCGTTCCGCCGCCGTCGACCGACTCACCGGCTGCGCCGATCCACCCGACCGCCGAGGACACCGGCACCGTCGCCCCCGCGGCAACCAGCTGCTTGAGGAGCGTGCCGCCGGTGCGCGCCACCAGTTCCATCACCGCCTTGTCGGTCTCGACCTCGGCCAGGACGTCGCCGGGGTTGACGGCGTCGCCCTCCTGCTTCTTCCACTCGACGAGGCGGCCCTCTTCCATGGTCGGGGAAAGGGCCTCCATCACGATCTTGGTTGCCATGCGTCCTTAGGCCAGGTACAGGACCTGCTTCGCCGCTGCTACCACCTTCGCGGGGTCCGCCTTCGCGGCCTTCTCGAGCTGCTTGTTGTAGGGCATCGGTACGTCGGCGCCGGTGACCCGGATGATGGGGGCGTCGAGCGCGTCGAAGGCTTCGCGCTGAATCACATCGACCACCTCGGCGCCGACTCCGGCGAAGGGCCACCCCTCTTCCACCACGACGCAGCGGTTGGTCTTCGCCACCGACGAGAGGATGGCCTCGATATCGAGCGGCCGGATGGTGCGCAGGTCCAGGACCTCCGCCTCCACCCCTTCCGCCGCGAGCTGCTCGGCGGCCTTGAGGGCCACCGAGACGGTCTTCGCATGGCAGACGAACGTGACGTCCCGGCCAGGGCGTTTGATGTCGGCGGATCCGATCGGTGTGGTGTACTCACCCTCGGGGACTTCGCCCTTGTTGTTGTAGAGCATTTCCCCTTCGATGAAGATCACCGGGTTGTCATCCCGGATGGCGCTCTTGAGGAGGCCCTTGGCGTCGGCAGGCGTCGCCGGCATCACGACTTTGAGTCCCGGGACGTGGGCGTACCAGCTCTCGAACGACTGCGAGTGTTGCGCGCCCAGCTGCAGCGCGGCGCCGCCGGGGCCGCGGAACACGATCGGCACGCCCAATTGTCCGCCCGACATGTAGCGCATCTTGGCCGCGGCGTTCACGATCTGATCGATGGCCAGGAGGGCGAAGTTCCAGGTCATCATCTCGATGACCGGCCGGAGGCCGACCATCGCGGCGCCCACCCCGATGCCGGCGAAGCCCAGCTCGGCAATCGGGGTATCGACCACCCGCCGGGCGCCGAATTCCTTGAGCAGCCCGCGGCTCACTTTGTAAGCACCGTCGTACTCGGCCACCTCCTCGCCCATGAGGAAGACGCGATCGTCACGGTGCATCTCCTCGCGGAGCGCCTGGTTGAGCGCGTCGCGATAGGTCATCACCGCCATGCTAGCGTCCCCCCGGCGCGTAGACGTCGGCGTAGAGCGCCGCAGGATCGGGGTCGGGCGAGCTTTCGGCGAACGCGTAGGCATCCTCCACTTCGGCCTTTACCTCCGCGTCGAGGGCCGCGTACCCGGCGTCGTCCAGCGTCCCGGCGTTCCGCATCCGCTCGGCGAGGAGCTTGATCGGGTCGCGGCGGCGATACTCCTCGACCTCGTCCTTGGTGCGGTAGGTGCCGTGGGCGGCGTCGGACATCGAGTGGCCCACGTACCGGTAGGTGCGGAGTTCCAGCAGCGTGGGCTTCGATTCCTTCCGGGCCCGGGCCACCGCTCGATCCACCGCCTCGCGAACGACGGCCACGTCCTGGCCGTCCACCATTTCGGCGGGCATGTCGTAGGCGTTCCCGCGAACCGAGAGCTGTTGTACCGCGCTGGCCCGCGCCACCGCGGTGCCCATGCCGTACCCGTTGTTCTCACAGATGAAAACGGCGGGAAGGTCCCAGAGCGAGGCCATGTTCAGCGCTTCGTGAAAGGCGCCGATATTCGCCGCCGCCTCCCCGAAGAAGCAAACGCTCACCTGGTCACCGCCGCGATACTTGATCGCGAACGCCGCGCCTGCGGCGATGGGGATGTGGCTTCCCACGATGCCGTGCCCGCCCAGGAATCCCAGGTTGGCGTCGAAGAGGTGCATCGAGCCGCCCTTGCCATGCGAGCAGCCGGTGGCCTTCCCGAACAGCTCGGCCATCACCGCGCGCGGAGGGATCCCCCGCGCCAGGGCCTGCCCATGCTCCCGGTACGCGGAGGTGACATAGTCGTCGGGGCGGAGTCCCGTGATCGCCCCGACCGCCACCGCCTCCTGCCCGATGTAGAGATGGCAGAACCCGCCGATCTTGCCCAGGCTGTATGCCTCGCCGGCCTTTTCCTCGAAACGGCGGATCAGCAGCATGTGGCGGAGGTACTGCCGGTGTAGGGCCGCGGCGTCGGCGGAGGACTCTTTGCGCTCGGGCCGGGTGGAAGTAGCCATCAATTCGATTCCTCGGGACGCCCGGCCCCCGGGCGGGCCGCGCGGGCCTGCTCCCAGGCGTGATACGAGGATCGGGTCAGCGGGCTCGACTGGACATGGTCAAACCCCATGCCCAGCCCGATCCCTCGCAGCTCCTCGAACTCCTGCGGGGCATAGAAGCGTGCCACGGGCAGATGACTCTCCGAGGGACGCAGGTACTGCCCCACGGTCAGGATGTTCACGTCGCTCCGACGGAGGTCGCGCATGGCGACCAGCAGCTCATCCCACTCTTCGCCCATGCCGACGATGATCCCCGACTTGGTCAGACCCTTGGGGGCCAACCGGCGGGCCCGCGCGAGGAGCTCGAGCGCCCGGTCGTAGCGGCCGCCCGGCCGAGCCAGGCGGTAGAGCCGTTCCGGCGTTTCGAGATTGTGATTGAGAATATGGGGATGCGCGTCCATCACGATCTTCAAGGCGCGCTCCGAGCCCTTGAAGTCGGGAATGAGCACTTCGACCGTCGTGTCCGGGAGCCGTTTCCGGATTTCCGTGACGCACCCGGCAAAGACCTCGGCCCCGCCGTTTTCTAGATCATCGCGGTCCACCGAAGTGATCACGACGTGCTGAAGTCCCATCGCCTCGACCGCTTCTGCCAGACGCAACGGCTCGAGCGGATCGAACGCGGCGGGAGTTCCGTGCGCCACCGCGCAATAGGCGCAGTTCCGGGTGCACACGTCGCCCAGAATCATGAACGTCGCGGCCTGATGGTCCCAACATTCCCCGATGTTCGGGCAGCGCGCCTCCTCGCAGACCGTGTGGAGATCGAGCTCCCGCATCAACTGCTTGAGGCGCACATAATTCGAGCCCCCGGGGGCCTTCACCTTGATCCACGCCGGCTTCCGCCCCGGTGCCATCGGCACCGGGATCGGGCGATTCGCCGGGGCGGCCAGGGGGGGCCGGGTGAGCTGGACCAGCGGTGCTGCCAAGGGGTCTCCGTAGTCTGGTGAAGCCCTCCAAACTACACCCCCGGGCAGCAGGGGTAAAGCATTGCAGCGCTGAGCGCTAGGCCGCGGCTTTCCCTTTCTCCTGAACCACTTCCGCCTCGATCGAGATGCGAACTTCGTCGGCGACCACGACGCCACCGGTCTCCAGTACCGGCATGAACGTCATGCCGAACTCGCTCCGGCGGAGCCTTAGGGTAGCGCTGAAACCACCGCGGCGGTTGCCCCAGGGATCCTGGATGACGCCCTCCGGCACAACGGTCAGGACGGTCTCCCGCGTGACATCTCGAATGGTGAGGTCGCCGATCAGGCGGAGCTCGCCGTCCGGCCCGGCCTCGACCCGCCGACTGTGGAAGGTGATCGTGGGAAACCGTTCGGCGTCGAAGAAGTCCGCCGAGCGGAGGTGGGTATCCCGCTCCGGATTCCCGGTGGTGATGCTGGCGACGTCGATCGCGGCGTCCACCTGGGCGGTGGTCGGATCGCGTTCGTCCATGCGGATGCCGCCGGTGACCCGGGCAAAGCGTCCCTTGACGGTGGCGATCATGAGGTGCTTGACGGCAAAGCCCACTTCGGTGTGGGCGGGATCCAGCTGCCAGGTAGTGAGCGAGGGCACGGAAGTTCTCCTTGCAAACGGTTGGATAGTTACGCGACAGTAGTAACTATACAATAGTAAGATACTATTGTCAAGTAGGTCCCCGTCCGCTACCTTCGGGTGCATGAACGACCATCTTGCCCCCGTGTGCGCCCAGTTTCACCGGGCCATCGAGCTGATCGGTGGCCGCTGGACCGGCGCGATCATCAACGCCCTGATGGCCGGCCCGGCGCGCTACGCCTCGCTGCGGGGCGCCATCCCCGACATCAGTGACCGGATGCTCTCGGAGCGGTTACGGGAGTTGGAGGCCGAGGCAATCGTGGTCCGCCACGTCGCCCCGGACACGCCGGTCCGGGTGGAGTACGAGCTCACGAAGAAGGGATTGGCGCTGGAGAAGGCTCTACGGGCCATCGGCGCCTGGGCCACCGAGTGGCTGCCCGCTCCCAAGCCGGCGAAGAAGCGCAGCGCCTGACCAGCGAGCCGGTGAGGGCTGGTTTTTCTTAGCGGTTGAAGAGCGCCATCGCGCGGTGAAGGGTCCCCACCACTCCCCAGCCGAGCGGAATCGCCACCCCGGCCCAGGCGGCGGCCAGAATCGGGGAGAGACCCTTCGGAGCAGCGGGAATCTCGGAGATCCGGCGCGGCGCGGCCGCCGGGGTGCCTGCCCCCGGGTCGACTGTTGGCGTCCCGGGGGCCAGATGATGCCGCGGGTCCACCGGCTTGACTCCGAAATTGCAGATGAATCCGATCACCAGGAGGGCGGCCATCAGATAGAGGGTTCGGTTGTATGACTCCGCGTTCGGCACCCCCCGGTCGATCTGGTACTCCCGGATGTAATTCACCAGCACCGGACCGAATACCCCGGCCGCCGACCAGGCGGTAAGCAGCCGGCCATGGATAGCGCCGACGTATCGGGTGCCAAAGAGATCCGAGAGATAGGCGGGAATCGTCGCGAAGCCGCCGCCGTACATGGTCAGAATCACCGCGAAGCAGCCGACGAAGAGCGGGACACTCCCGATTCGTCCGGCGAACGGCACCGCGGCATAGAGTAATGTGCCCAGCCCGAAGAAGACCGCATAGGTGGGCCGCCGCCCGATCCGGTCGGACAACGAAGACCAGAAGAACCTTCCGCCCATGTTGAAGAGCGATAGCAGTCCCACGAATCCCGCCGCCGCCCCCGCGTCGATCCGCCCCCGAAAGACCTCCTGAATCATGGCGCTCGCCTGGCCGAGAACGCCGATCCCGGCCGTGACATTGAGACAAAGCACCGCCCAGAGCAGATAGAACTGCGGGGTGCGGATCGCCTGGTTGGGGTGAACGTCGTGGACCGAGACCAGCGCCCGCGGTGATGCCGGCGGGGCATAGCCCGCCGGCTGCCAGCCCGGCGCCGGCAGTCGAAATCCGAGCGCTCCCGCGCTCATCGCCACGAAATAGAGGGCGCCGAGGACCAGGAATGTCTCGCTCACCCCCACCGAGTGGCTGGTGGCGAAGTGCTTCATCAGCCCGGTGGAGAGGGGCGCCGCGATCATCGCCCCGCCGCCGAAGCCCATGATGGCCATCCCGGTGGCCATGCCGCGGCGGTCGGGAAACCAGCGGATCAGGGCGGAGACCGGCGTGATGTACCCCAGCCCGAGGCCGCAGCCGCCGAGAACGCCGTACCCGAGCAGCAGCAGCCAGAGCTGGTGGGTGCGGACCCCGAGAGCGCCGATCCCGAACCCCGCTCCCCAGCAGACCGCTGCGGTGAGCCCGCTGGCGCGCGGCCCGACGTCCTCGAGCCAGCGGCCGAACGTGGCGGCGGAAAGCCCGAGGAAAACGATCGCCAGGGTGAATACCCACCCCAGCTGGGTGAGCTTCCAATCACCGGGCGCGGCCCCGGTGATCCCGATGGCTTTGCTGAGGGGGAGATTGAAGACGCTGAAGGCGTAGGCCTGGCCGATCGAGAGATGGATCGCGAGCGCCGCGGGAGGAATGAGCCACCGATTGAAGCCGGGGCCGGCGATCAGCCGGTCTTTGGCGAGGAAGCCCGGCATCAGGGCTCGAGCAGCAGTGCGTCGAGCAGCTGGCGGTAGTCCGCCAGCTGTTTGTCATGTTGCGCCCCGGTGGCCGGTCCCCGGAAGCCGGCGTAGACCTGGCGGATCCGCCCATCGCGCCCCAGAAACAGCGTGGTGGGGTAGGCGGTGAATCCGTGCAGCTGGGGAAGGGTCGCCGCGGTTTCCTCCACCACGCTGATCCCGGCGTGCAGCAACGGCCAGGGAATCCCGAACTTGTCGCGGAAGCGGCGAATTTGCGGATTGTCCACCGTGGTATCACCGGTCACCTCGTAACCCAGTCCCAGGAACTCGACCCCGCGCGGGTGATAGGCCCGATAGAGCCCGAGGAGATCCGGCGTCGCCTCGTGACAGGTGACGCACCAGCTTCCGAAGATGTCCACCAGCACGACCTTGCCGTGAATGCGGGGGTCATCCTGCGTGACCGTCCGTCCGTCGAGGTCCCCGAACGCGAAATGAAAGGGGGTCAGCGTATCGGCGGAGGTGAGCGCGGTGGGTGAGGCGAGATGGGGTGCGCCGCTGCTGCGGACCGCGACGAACGGCGTCTGGGTCCGGAGCCCGGCATGAAACACTCCGCGGAGAGTGTCGCCGTCGAGGCGTCCGGCCAGGATGTACACCGAGACGCCGTCGAAACGCGCGGTGAAGACCGAATCCCCCACGGCGCGACCCCAGAACAATCCCAGATCACCGGTGTTGGAGAGCACCGCCGCCTCGAGTCCCTGAGATCCCTTGCGGAACTGGAGAACTCGTGGACTCCTGCGCTGGTCGGTGATGAACCAGGCATCCCAACTGCCCTCGAGCGCTCCCGCGGTTGCGCTCCGGAGCCACTGGCCCCTGGTGGCACGAAACGGAATGGACCGCGGTCCGTTGCGCCCGACGTTGTGATAGGTGCCGACCAGCGAGTCGTCCTTTTGCTCCGCGGTGATCGTAGCCGCGTAGTCGGCGATATCGAACACCACAGTCTTGCCGGTCACGGTAACCTGGGCGCGGTCACTGCAGTGTGGCCCGTTGCAGATCTTCGCCACCAGGCGGCCGGCTTCGCGCCCGAGCTCGAGCTCGAAGGGCAGGGCGCCGCCCGCCAGGTCGAGCACCGCACGCCACCGCCCGGCGAGCGGGGCCGGCGGGAGGGGTGGCGTGGGCCGGATGGCCAGCAGCACCAGAAGGGGAAACAGGCGGCGCATGGGGCTAATGTACGGGAGAGTCGAGCCCTCCGCCCCCATACCGCTCGCCCGCCGCGATGGGGAAGGGGAGAGCGTTGCCTCGCCACGGCGCCGGGCAGGGAAAGACGGTGTTGTATCCGCAGAACGGGTTGCGGGCCCGGTTGAAGTCGAGCAGGTACCTCCCGCCGGCGGTGGGAATCAGCGAGACGAAACGTCCGGCCGGATAGGTGGTTCGTCCGGAGGTCCCGTCCCGGAAGTAGATCTCCAATTCCGACTCTTCGTCGGAGGCGCCGGGGAGCCGCCGGACGGTCAAGGCTTGTGAAGCCCCGCCCGCGATGAGCGTCACGGTGCCGGCCTCGGTGGCTTCCACATCCACTCCGTCGGGGGCGAGGAGACGTAGCGTGCCCGGGGCCGTCGGCGGGGTGAGGGAGACCGTGAACGCCGCCTTGGGATCGTAAGGAAACCAGATCGGCGGCTTACCGGCGCGCACCTGGTCCGACAACACCGTGAGGCTCGACCGGCTTGGCGGACCGCTCACCACCAGCCGCCAGCGCCCGACGGTATGGGGCCGCCCCCGGCTGAGACCGGTCACGTCCTGGCCCGACCGGAGTGCGATCCGGCCGTCACGATCGGTCAGTCGGGCCTCCGCGACGCCGGCCAGCGGGATGTCGGCGTCGTCGGGGCCGAGGGAAAGCCCCGGCCCGATCGGCCGCACCACCACCGCTCGCCGCGGCGAGAGCGGGGAGCTCACGATCCACTCGGCGAACTCCTTGCGCTCCCGCTCCACCGCTGCGCGGTTCTGCGCCGGCGCCTGAAGCGGCGATGCCGCCCCCGCCAGGAGGATCGCCGCGAAGGTGAAATCGGCCAGCAGGGACTGGTTGGTCTTAGCGGGCATCGCTCCGGAATGTCAGTCGCAGTGGAATTCTGGGGTGGGCTACACCTGCGGAATGACCGGGGTTTCCCGGTCGCCGCCTTCCTCCCAGCTCCAGAATCGATCGGGGCGGAGCAGCTCCGCCTCGTCCATCGCCGATTCGCCCGACATCTGCTGCGCGATGATCACTCCGGTGATTCCGGACAGCAGGATGCCGTTACGGCCATGCCCGGTCGCGTACCAGAGTCCGGCGAGATGAGGTTCCGGCCCCACGATCGGGAGTCCGTCAGGGGTTCCCGGGCGGAGGCCGGCCCAGGCCCGCAGTACCTTCACGCCGGAGAGCGCCGGGATCAGCAGCTCAACCCGTCCCCGGATCGAATCCAGGCCCGCCTCCGTCACGTCGGCTACGAACCCGGCGTGTTCCATGGTCGACCCCGCAATACCAAGCGCACCACGGGGGAGGAGGTAGCTGCCGTATCCGAACACGATCGTCGGAGCGGCCGAGGCGGGCCAGGGATAGGCCACCAGTTGCCCGCGCACCGGCTCCACCGAAACCGGCCGCGGAAGATTGGCGATCCGGCCGGTCCATGCCCCAGCGGCAAGTACTACTTGATCCGCGGGATGCCATTCGCGGCCCTGCACGCCGGTGACCCGGTCACCCGATCGGGTGAGCGCCTTGATCCGGTCGGCGGTGATCTGGACGCCCAGCCGCACCGCGTCCGCTCGGAGCGCCTCGACCAGGCGGACGGGATCGAGGCAGCCGTCGCGCGGGGCAACGAAGCAGCCGAGCGTCGTCCCGAGCCACGGCCATTCCCGGCGGACTTCTTCCGGGTCGAGCCACTCGCAGTGATGACCATGCTGCCGCTGCCAGGCCACCCGCTCCTTGAGTCGCTCCACTTCAGCCTCGGCAACGGCCGCCTTGAGAATTCCTCCCTCCCAGAGGCCCAGGTCGACGCCGGTCGACTCCTTGAGCGGGCCGGCGTTGGCGTGAAAAAATTCCCGGCCCGCGATGCCGAGTTGAAAGAGCCCGCTATCGTGGGAAACCTCGATCTGGGGAGCGAGCAGGCCTGCGGAGGCGCGCCACGCCTCGCCCGTCTCGGCGAATTCGACCAGGCGCACTCGCCTCCCGGCGAGCGCCAGCTGACGGGCGCACGCCGTCCCAACGACCCCGCCGCCGACGACGATAACGTCAGGAGCTGCCGTCACTTGTGCCTCGACGAAACTTTTTGAAACGTCCACCGTACTGTACATCGCTGCCAGGTGGCAGCAGGCTTAATCCGGTACTAACTGAAGGAAGGATACCATGATCCGGAATGTGGTCGGGTTCGCTGGCTTCGCGCTGGTGGCGTTGCTGGCGCTGAAGCTCCTGGGCGGGCTGTTCGGCTTCGCGATCAGCATCTTCATGACGCTGCTCTGGCTGGCCTTCTGGGGCTTCATTATCTACCTGGTCCTCAGGGTCATCAGCCCATCGACCGCGGATCGGGTACGCAGTACGATTCGGGGAGACAAGCCCGCGGCCTGAATTCGAGGGAGTCGGGGGGACAGGGAGACAGGGAGCCGGCGCGCGCCGGGTTCCCGCTTTCCTGTCCCGCCTTATTCCGGCGGTGTCGAGCTGTGCAGGTGCACGATCCGCCACCCTGAGTCATCGGTCTTTCGGGTAAGCAAGACCGTCGCCCGCCCCGCCCGCGCCGCCCCGTCCTTCATCGACAGCCAGCGGTATTCCAAGTACACCCAGACGAGACTCTGGCGTACCTCCAGCCGGCTCGTGGTGATGGCCACCTCCCCGCCGGGCGCCACCCCGGCGAAGCGAGGCGGTTGATCCCGCAGCACGCCGTTTGCCACGACGGTGGCATCCGGCGCCCACAGGGAATCCGCGGTAGTGGATAGCTGGCTGTCGGCCTGCAGCGCTGCCGCGATGACCGCGCTGATCGGTTCTTCGACCGCTCCCGGAGAGAGCACCAAGGTGGGCGTCGGGTGCGCGCCGGCGCAGTTGGCCGCGAGCAGCAGGACCGCGGGATTAACCCGCGTCCAGGACATCGAGCACTCCCCAGATGAGCAAGGGCAGCATGATCTCGTGGTGGCCGGTGAGCTGGATTCCGGTGCCGCCCCCCCGGGTCGGCCGCTGCACCACGTTCATTCGGGGGCGGTAGTGCCGGAGCATGTCGAAATCGGCCGCCAGGAATTCGGTGGGTCGGCCGGCGTCCAGATTTCGCGCGATCGTCAGGGCCTTGAGGAACACCTCCGGCATCACCACCGCGCTGCCCCAATTGAGCACCGCCCCTCCCTGGTGCAGGGTCGGCAGCGCGCCGGCCAGCCGCCGAAAGTCGCGAAGGCTGGTTGCGCCGAGCGCGGCTCCATCGGCCGACGGGTGCTGATGGATGATCTCGGCGCCGATCGCGGCGTGCACCGTTACCGGGACACCGTAGTGGTGACAGCCGGTCAGAATCGACAGATCGCCGCCGGGCAGAGACGCCCGTCCAGCGAGCGCGCGGGCCAGCCCCTCGCCGCACCCCAGGCCATCCGCCGCCGCCGCCGCAATCGCCGCGTTCATCTCGGCACCGGTTTCCTCGACCATGCCGAAGGTCCCGTCGGCGAGTCCGGCTTCCACATCCTCGCTGGTGCCGCCGAACGCGGCCAGCTCGAAGTCATGGATTGCCGCGGCTCCGTTCATGGCCACGTGGGTTACGACGCCTCGCTCGATCCAACGGCGGATCAGCGGACCGATGCCCACTTTCACGACGTGCCCGCCCAGGAGGAGCACAACACCCTTGTGCGCCCGCGCCGCCGCCGCCACGTGCGCGATCACCGCGCGCAGGTCGCGCGCGGCGAGGACATCGGGAAGGCCGTCGAGGAAGGCGTGAAACGAGCGGTCGGTACCGGGGGGATGCGCCATCAGCGACAGTTCGACCTTGTTCTGGCGCCCGCGGAAGGGAACCGTACGGAGCCGCGAGACATCGGCCTCGCGTGGCGATTGGGCCACGTCAGGGACCGCCGACGCGCACCGCTGGTTTTCCCGGCGCCATGTGCTCGAGCTTGAGGGTAACCGTCCCGTAGGGCTGCCGGGTCCGGATCTGCACCGGGATCCGCCGCGGGTCGTCGGTGAGCCAGATTCGTCCGTCGGCCCGGTCACCGAAGAGGCCGGAAGTGCCGACAACCGGATTCAGGACCAGGCAGGAGACCTGGGTGCCGTCGGGGAGGTCCATCACCTCCCGCTTGAGCACCCGAATCACGATCGGATTCACTTCCGGCTTGAAGTGGCGGGAGAGCCGGTAGGTCTGCCCGACCTCGAGTGGGGTCGAGCGGACGAAGAAGAGGAAGTTGGCGTCGTCGAGGGGCTCGGCGGTGGTTGGCGTGGTGGCGGTGGCAACCCGCTGCCGGTAATAGCCCGAGTCGGCGAAGATTTCGTATTCGCGGAGGTACTCGCGGCTGTTCTCCTTGCTGTCGGTCCGGAAGCGGAGCGAGCGGAAATCACGGACGCTGGTCCACGACTCGAGGCTGCTGTTGATCCGGAAAAACGGCGCGCTGGCGTCGAGGGTGTACTTGAGGTACCACACCGGCTGTCCACGCAGGGTGTCCACCGCGATGACCTGGATCGAGGCGGATCCGAGCGTGAGGATGCCGAGCTTCGCGGCGTAATCGAACCGCTCGCCCACGCCAAAGGGTTCCGGTGCCGGGAGGGGCGCCGCTGCCTGCAGCGCGGCCAGGAGAATGATCAGCGGGCTCATGCCACCTCTCGCCGGATGCCGCGCCGGGCTCGCCAGACCGAGCGGAACGCCGCCCAGGGCCGGGTGCGGCTTTCCCGCTTTCGAAGATCGTAGCGCTCGACGACGGCCACGGTCTCGATCCGGCGCGCGTGTCGGGCGGCGCGCCCGATCAACGCTGCGTTGGCCGCCCAGCCTTCGGAGGAAAGCAGCGGGGTGCCGGGTTGCCGCACCGCGTTGCGCAGGGTCATCAGCCGGAAGGCCACGAAGCCGCTCACCGTATCGCTCACCCCGGGCACCCGCACGATTCGCCGGAGCAGCATCGGCGCCCAGCGGCGCGCCAGCCGGCGCCCGCGGGAGGGCTCCCCCTCGAGCGTCGCTTCACCGACCACCATGTCCGCACCGCTTTCCAGCCGCCGGACGAAGTCGGGAAGGAATTGCGGCCCATGGGCGAAATCGGCATGCATGACGATCGCGCTGTCCCGCTTGGGACGGTCGGTGCGCTCCAGGGCGAGCTCGAGCAGCTCGCCGACCGAGCGCGCATACCCCTGCCGGGTGGTGTGCCGGATGATCGTCAGCGGCAGGACCTTGGTATAGGGATCGAGAATTTCGCGGGTCTGGTCGGTTGACGCGTCGTCCACCAGCAGGATCTGATACTCGCGCGGAAACTCCTCGAAGACCTTGCGGATCTTCCAGAGCAGGAGTCCCACGGTGGGCCCTTCATCGAAGCTCGGTATACAGACGTAAATCATTTGAGATCAACGCTCTCCATCAATGGAACGATACACCCTCAGCACCCCCTCCGCCATCGCGGTTGCGCTGAAGGCCTGGACTCTCTGTCGGGCGGCGCTGATCGCGCCGGCCCGGAGCGCCGGGTCAGCGAGGAAGCGATCCACCGAGTCCGCCAGGGCGGGACCATCCCGCACTGGTGTCAGCAGGCCGGCACCGCCCTCGAGCATTTCGGGGATGCCACCCGCACGCGTTGCTGCGATGGGGACGCCCAGCGCCATCGCGTCCAGCACCGAGGTGCCGAGCCCTTCCTCGCTGGAGCTCATCACGAACACATCCGCCGCCGCCACCAGCCGGAGCGGCTGGGGGAGGTGGCCCAGAAGATGGACCCGGTCGCCCAGGTGGAGGTGCGCAATCGCCCCCTCGAGATCGTCCCGGAGGGGGCCCTCACCAGCGATGGCCCAGTGAAGCTCCGGCCGACGAGGGCGGAGCGCGGCGGCCGCCGCGAGCAGAGTCACGTGGTCCTTGTGGCCCACCAGCGCCCCCACCGCCACCGCCAGCGGCGCGCCCGCCGGCAGTCCGAGCTCGGTGCGAATCCCCTCCGACCGAGTGGCCGCCACCTCCGCTATATCAATGCCGGAGTGGACCTGGACGACGCGGTCGGAGGGGATGCCGTCGGCGATCAGAATCTCGCGCACCGCTCCCGAGATCGCCACGATCCGGGCGGCCTTGACCCAGAAGCCGGGGCGGCGAAGGTGGAAATCGACTCGGCGGGTGGCCACGAACGGGGTGCGGGACACTGCCCCGGCCAATCCGCTGAGGGTGAGGGCGTGGGCGTCGTGGGCGTGGAGCAGCGCCGGACCGCGAGCGATTTCGCGCAGAGTGGCGGCGAGGGCGCTGGGCGCCAGCCCAATCCGCCAGCCCACCGCGTGAACCGGGACGCCTGCCGCGGTCAGCCGGTCGGCGAGCGGAGTGTCCCGACCGGTCACCACGACCTGATCTACTTCACCGGTGCGGGCCAGGGCCGCGGCAAGGAGGAGAACCTGATTCTGCCCTCCGCGCCATTCCCGCGCCGAGGCGACGTGGACGACGCGACGAGCGAGCCGATTCACCGCCGAAGGGAATCGGGGAAGATCGGACAGCTCTTGTCCTCGAAGTTCTTGACCTCGATGGTCAGGCCGATCAGCGGAAGATTGCGGTCGCCGGCGTTCACGGTGCCGAGCCGCGGCGCGCCGTCGGCGGGGTTGCCCTCGTACAGCAGCACGCCCTGGACATCGCCCGCGGGGCTCACAATCAGGATACCGAAGCCGACTTGCGGCTTGGCCGGCAGCGGGCCCTCGATGCCCACGACGAGCCCCGAATCGGCGCGGCCCGCGACGGAGCGATAGGCCGGTCCGAGGGCCACCCGTACCGGGAGGGTGCCGGGGATGTTGCCGGGGAGCGCCGCAAGGGTAGCTCCAGGGCGGCGGAACTCTTCCAGCAGCAGACTCTGGCCGGTAACCGACATCAGGCCGCAGCCGTAATTGCCGCCCCCCCCGCCCGAGCAGGCGCCGAGGATCGCGAGCGCGGCGGACGCGATGAGCTTGGGGAATCGAGCGGACATCGAGGGCCTCCTGATTCCCAAAGATACATCACCGCAGTAACATTCGATCTCACCAGCCCTCAGAGTCCGATGGGTCTCGACGAACTCCGCGCCCGCCTCGACAGCCTGCTTGCGAGTCAGGGCCTCGGATCCGATCGGCGGGCCCGCGCCGGAGGACTCCACGAGGTGCTGCTCGAGCTCAAGGTGGCCGCGGCGGAGAGCCGCGATGCCCTGGCCGCGGCCGAGCGGGAGCTGGCCGACGAGCAGCAGCGGCTGACGGACGCCGAGCGGCGGGGACGCCTGGCCGAGGAAATCGGGGACGCCGAAACGGCGCGGATTGCCGGGGAGTTCGCGGGACGGCACCGGGAACGGGTGGAGCTTCTGGTGCGGAAGGTCGCCGTGATCCGGGACGAGCTGGCCTACGTGGACCGGGAGTACCAGAGCGTCGCAGCGCAATACCAGTCGATGCGTCAGGGGGCGGGCGACGCGCGGCCGATCGCCGCGCCGGGGCTTTCCGACGGCGAGCTCGATCTTCTTCAGTCGCGGGCCGAGCGCGAGGCCGCCGAAGCGGCGGTGAAGGCGCAGCTCGAACACCTCAAGAAAAAACTGGGTAAGTAGCCACCCCTTCGCGGAGTGCCTCGTGGCGAAGAATCAGGACACTGCCTTCTTCGGGCATCCGGCCGGCCTCTCCACTCTCTTCTTCACCGAGATGTGGGAGCGATTCAGCTTCTACGGCCTGCGCGCCATCCTCGTGCTCTTTATGACCGCCTCGGTTGCCATTGGCGGCCTGGGCTTCGGGGTGGAACGAACCGGTGCGATTTACGGCACCTACGCTGCCTCGGTCTACCTGATGGCCCTCCCCGGCGGGTGGGTGGCCGACAAGGTGCTCGGACTGCGCCGCTCGGTGTTCTGGGGCGGTGTCATGATCATGCTGGGGCAGATCTCCCTCGCGATGCCGAACAGTACGGTCTTTCTCTACCCCGGCCTGATTCTGATCGCGCTGGGCACCGGAATGCTCAAGCCCAACATTTCGGCGCTGGTGGGACAGCTCTACACCGAGGGAGACGTACGCCGGGACGCCGGTTTCTCCATCTACTACATGGGCATCAATCTGGGGGCGTTCTTCTCCCCCCTCATCTGCGGGTGGCTGGCGCAGGGTGAGGGATTCCAGTCCCTGTTGAAGGGCTGGGGAATCAATCCGGCGCTCTCCTGGCACTTCGGATTCGGATTCGGCGCGCTGGGGATGGCGCTGGGGCTGCTGCAATATGTCCTCACCGGCAATCGCCTGGGGAACGCAGGCCTCGCGGTATACGGTGCCACTTCCCCGGAAGCCGCCCAGGCCTCGCGGCGGAAGCTCGCGCTCGGCGTTGGGGCCGTGCTCCTGGTCATCGCGGTGGTAGTCGGGCTGGCCTCCGCGGGAATGATCACGATCACCGCCACCGGCATCGGGCGGGCGATGGACTATCTGCTGTTCGGCGTGGTGGTGGGATTCTTCGCCTGGCTGTTCCTGGCCGGCGACTGGACTCCCGACGAGCGCCGGCGGCTGGTCGTGATCACGGTGCTGTTCCTGGGGGCGACGATATTCTGGTCCGCCTTCGAACAGGCAGCGTCCACGCTCAACCTCTTTGCTCAACGGCAGACCCGGAACTCGGTGTTCGGGATCACCTACCCGGCGAGCTGGCTCCAGTCGGTGAACGCCCTCCTGATCATCCTGTTGGCGCCGGTGGCCGGATGGGTCTGGGTTAAGCTGGGTCCCCGGGACCCGTCGAGTCCCGCCAAGTTCTCCTTCGGCCTCTTTTTCCTCGGCGCCGGCTTCGCAGTGATGATCCTGGCCGCCATGTCCGCCACCGGGGGACACAAGGTGAGCCCGCTCTGGCTGGTGCTGACCTACCTGCTGCACACGGTGGGTGAGCTATGCCTGAGTCCGGTCGGACTCTCCGCCATGACCAAGCTGGCGCCGGCGCGGGTCACTGGTCTCATGATGGGGGTCTGGTTCCTGGCGACCTCGGTGGGCAACAAGATCGCCGGAACGGTGGCCGGACTCTACGAGTCCTTCTCCCTGACGAGCATCTTCGGCACGGTCACCGTGATCGCGCTGGTCTTCGCACTCCTGATGGCGCTGCTGGTGCGTCCGATCAAGCGGATGATGGCGCGGAGCAACTGACGCCGGTCATTTCACGATGGCGCAGAACACCCGCGGGCCGGCGTTGCCGGCCGGGTCGGTGCGCTCGTCGTCCTCCTGGGCGTGGACCACGAGCGCCAGCCCGGCCGGGGGCACCGTGACGCCCGGCGCCGTCAGGATGTAGTCCCCGCTCCCGGCATCCCGCACCGAGATGTTCCCCAGATCGCCGCGGTGCGGGCCATCGGGATTGGCGTGCCCGTGCTTCTTCCCTTCGGGATTGTAGTGGGGGCCGGCGCTCTGGAATGCCGGTCCCTCGCAGACCGGGTTGGCGTGCAGGTGTACCCCGTGCCGCCCGGGCGTAAGCCCCCCCAGTGAAAAGCGCACCTCGAGGGCGTCCCCCCGCTTCCGCCACTCGGCCCGTCCGATTCCCGCCCGACCGTCGGCGGCGGTGAAGCTGCTCGGCTGCGGCTTGGGACCCTGCGGGCCACCGCACCCCGCGGCAGCCAGGATTACCAGGACCAGTTCGGAATGTCTCATGATTTAGGTGCCTTTCGCGTAGGTGGCGCGACGCCAAACGTGAGCGTCGCCCATTGGGAGACGTAGTTCACGCCGGCCTCGTTCACCTTCGTCATGGAAATGAACTTGACGTACCAGGCACCCGGCGCGCCGATCAGCACCGAGACGTTGCCCGCGGCGTCGGCCCGGAGGCTCTGTTCGGGGATCGGCGCGCCGCCCGCCTTCCGGCCACCGGCCAGGACCTCTTGGCCCCCCGGCGCAGCGGCGCCGTTGACCAGGACCCGCACCCTGAGGGTATCGCCGGGGGCGAGGTCGTTGGGGTCCCGTAACGGGACGATCTCCGCCGGATAGCCGAGGACGGTGCTCCACGCGCCGGACCCGGCCGCGCCGGCGCGGAAGATGGCTTTCACATGCTTGGCGTAGCGCTCGGTGGACGGCACGTCCAGCTCCCCGGCCTTGCGGCGTGCCTCGAGCACCTGTCCGAGCCCTTCCTCTTTCAGATAGTCGTTGAACTGCGCGCCCTTGAGCGAGATCTGGCTGGGCTTGATCGAGAGCCCCGCGAGGTAGGTGCCGGCGGCGCCGATCTTCGCCTTGATGAGCGTGCTGGTTCCCGCAGCGCTCAGGTGGGTGGTGTCGAGGTGCTCGCGTCCGGCGGGCCCGACGATGGAAAGATCGGCGACGCGGCTCCGGGCGATGGCGTTCTCGCTCTTCGTGAAAGTGCCGTTAAAGGCGGTGAGGCGCACGTTGCCGTTGGCGGCGACCCGGAAATCGGCGAGTT
>JBGPEJ010000041.1:0-17903 GCA_041482775.1 Gemmatimonadota bacterium
CACCTTGCTCGAAGCGCCGGCGGAGGGAACCAGCGCCGGGCTGCGCGCCGTGGCGGATGCGTCCACCGCGGACGACGTCGCTGCGCGGGGACCGGCGGCGCTGCTGGGCGACGCACGGCGGCTGGGCCGGCTTGCCGCGGCCGCCCTGGCTGCGCTGCTGCTGTCGGGATTACTGCTGGGGGCGGCGGGAATCCGCCGGGGCCCGGCGGCGCTGCTCTGGAGGCCCCGCGAGGCGCTCGCGATGGCTTCGAGCCGGCTGGGAATTGAGGCCGACCGCCGGGTGGTGGGCGCGGGGGACTCGGTGGCCCTCTCGATCGCGGCGCCGGGGCGCCGGATGGTGACCCTCTGGACCCGCTCGCCGGGAACGGTGTGGACCGCGGTCAGCGTGGTGCTCGACTCGATCGGGCGCGCGCGACGCATCGAAGGACCCCTCACCGAGGCGCTCTACGCCTACATCACCGAAGGCCGGCGCAGCTCGGACACGCTGGCCGTCGCGGTCCGGCGTCCCGCGTTCCTCGCCTCGCTCGCCCTGACCATTCACTACCCCGGCTATCTCCACTTGGAGGACGAGCCGGCGCCGGCCGGCGGTGACACGCTCCTGCTGCCCGCGGGAAGCCGGATTGAAGCCGCGGGAGAGGCGACGGTGCCCCTCGGCGCCGTGGGCTGGGAGCATGGCGGTGCCGTCGCGGATCTTCCGGTGGAACGCACCCGGTTCGCGGGGGGATTCGCCCCGGCGGTCACCGGGACGTATCGCCTGGTGATTCGCACGGCGGATGGCGAGCCCCTCGGCGGAGACCAGATCGTCATCCCGGTCCGGATTCAGCCCGACGCGGCGCCGGTCGTGGACATTCCGGTGCCGGCCGGAGACACCATCGCCCCGGCCTCCGGTTCTCTTCCGATAGTGGTGGACGCCGGCGACGACCATGGGCTGGTCGAGGTGGTGCTGGAGCGCCGGGTGCTCCACGCCGGAGCATCGAAAACGCTTCCGGAGGAGCTCCTCCCGCTGCCGGGGGTGACGCCGGATCGGGCCATTCTTCCCGCGGCGGTCGATCCCGCGGCGCTCGGCCTGGTGCCGGGCGATACCCTGCGGGTGCTGGCCCGGGCGAGGGACAACTCGCCCGCCCGGCAGACCGGGCGCTCGCGGGAGATCGCGATCGCGGTTCCCACCCGGCCGGAGCTGCGCGCGGAGGAGCGCGATCGTGCGGCGCAGATCCGGCGGCAGCTCGACTCACTGGTTGCCGAGAGCCGCGCCGCCCAGCGCCAGAGCGAGGACCTCGGCCGCGCCCAACAGCGGGGTCCCGAGGGCGCGCTGGAATTCGACGCGGCGAAGAAGGCCGAAGCGGTCGCGGAGCGGCAGGAACAGCTCCTCAAGGAAGCGGAGGCGGTGCGGCGGTCGGTAGAGGAGCTGCGCAAGGCGGCGGAGCGGGCCGGCATCGCGGACTCCAGCTTCCAGCGGCGACTCCAGGAGGTGCAGGATGAGCTGGACCGCGCACTCTCCCCCGAGCTCCGGCGGCAGTTGGCCGAATTGCAGGAGGCGCTCAAGGCCCTCAACCGGGAGCAGACCCAGGAGGCGGTCCGCCGAATGGGTGATGCCCAGGCCAAGCTTAAGGAGGCGCTGGAGCGGAGCCGCGAGCTGTTCAAGCGGGCCGCGCTCGAAGGCGATCTGGCCTCATTGGAACAGGAAACCAAAGAGTTGGCGCAGGATCAGAAGAGCTGGAACGAACGGGTGCCGGCGGCGGACAGCGGTCAGGCCGCGAAGGAAGAGCGCAGCCTGGCCCGGCGGGCTGATTCAGCGCGGGCCGGGCTGGATCGGGCGGCGAAGCAGCTGACCGCCGAGCAGCGGCGGGAGGCGCTCGAACGGAGCGCCGAGGAGGCCAAGGCCGCGGCGGGCGAGATGCAGCAAGGGTCGAGCGCGGCCCAGCAGGGTCAGCGGTCCCAGGCCCAGCGGGCCGGCCAGAAGGCCGCCGATCGCATGCGCAAAGTGCAGGAGCAGGTGAAGCAGCAGCGCGAGGGCCAGCAGCAGGAATGGCGCGAAGAGGTGGTGGCGGCGTTGGACCGCGCTCTGCTGGAGACCACCCGGCTGGCCGAGCGGCAGCTCGGAGTGGCGGAGCAATTCCGGCGGAACGGCGGCACTGCCGCGGCGCGCAACGCCGAGGGGGCGGTGGAGGAAGGGGTGCAGAAGCTGCTCGATCAGGTAGCCAGTGCAAGCGGCAAGAACGCCCTGGTGTCGCCTCAGATTCTCGCGGCGCTGGCGGAGGCCCGGCAGCAGATGCAACAGGCGCGCGAGGGAGCGGCCAGCGCATCGGGCAACGTCCGCGAATCGGTGGACAAGGCGGGCGACGCGGTCGACGCACTCAACGTCGCGGCGTTCGGGTTGCTGCGCTCACGCGAGGACGTGGCGGGCGCGGGGAGCGGTTCGGGGTTCGCGGAGATGATGCAGCGGATGACCCAGCTCGCGAAACAGCAGGGCCAGCTGAGCCAGGACGCCAACGGACTGCTGCCGATGGCGGGCACCGCCTCAATTCAGCAGCAGCTCCAGGCCATGGCGGCGAGGCAGCGGGCGCTGGCCCAGGAGCTGGAGCGACTGCGGGCTCAGGGGCAGGCGGACGCCAAACCACTGGGCGACGAAGCGCGCGACCTGGCCCGGGCGCTGGAGCGGGGCCGGCTCGATCGCGAGATGGTAGCCCGCCAGGAGCGGCTCTTCCGCCGGATGCTCGACGCCGGCCGGACGCTCCAGGGGCGGGAGGAGGACGAACGGAAGGAACGGCAGAGTGAGACGGCCAAACCGGGGGAGATACACCTCCCGGCCGCGCTCCGCGCGCAACTGGCGGGGAAGGATGGAGAAATCCGTTTGCCGACGTGGGAACAATTGCAGCGGCTCTCCCCCGAGGAACGGCGGCTGGTGACCGATTACTTCCGGCGGCTCGCTGGAGGACCGCCATGAAGCGGGCCATCCTGGCCGGATTCACGGTCCTGATGACCGCCGGTGCCGCCGCGGCGCAAGACGCCGCATCGCGCGCGATTGACCTCGAGCGGCGGGGAGACTTGGCCGGGGCCGCGGCGGCATGGCGCGGCCTCCTCAGTACGAGCCCCACCGATCTCGCGGCGCTGCTCGGCTTGGAACGGGCCCTCACCCCGCTGGGCCGGCTCGCCGAAATGACGGAGATGGTACAGGCGGCGGCGCGGCGGGAGCCGTCCGCCGGTGTGCTGGGTATCGCCGTCCGCGTCTGGACCGCAGCGCGACAGCCGGACAGCGCGCGAGCCGCAGTCGAGCGCTGGGCCACCCTGGAGCCGGGGAGCGAGCTGCCCTTTCAGGAGTGGGGCATCGCCGCCTATGGCGCACGGGACCGGACCAGCGCGAAGGCCGCCTATCTCCTCGGGCGGCAGCGCCTGGGCCGCCCCGACGCGATGGCCGCTGAACTCGGTCAACTGGCGGTGCTCGAAGGGGATTACTCGACCGCCGCCCGGGAGTGGGTCGGCGCCATCCGACGAGTACCGGGGTACCGCGCGGCCGCGGTGTCGGTGCTGAGCCAGGCGAATCCCGCGGGGCGGAGTGCCCTGCTTCGCGAGCTCGAGGGAATGGCCGACCTTACCGCGGAGCGGCTGGCCGCCTCGCTGCAGGTGCGCTGGGGCGAGCCGCTGGGAGGCGTGCGACGGCTGGTGGCCGCGCTTCCGCCGCGCGGCCGCGAAGCGATCGACGCCCTGCAGGAGGCCCTGGACGAGCTCCGCGGTCCCGCCAGCCGGGACCTGCTCACTGCCCGGGCCATTGCGCTGGAACAACTGGCGCTTCGAACCGGAGGGCCGGAGCGGGCCAGGATCCGGCTCGATGCCGCGCAGGCCTATGCCGACGGTGGCGACCAGACCGCGGCGCGCCGCATGCTTGCCGTACTGGCCGGCGATTCGGCCGCGACGCCTCTCATGGCCGCCACCGCCACGTCGACGCTGGTGGGGGTGCTGGTGGATGAAGGCGGCGTGGAGGAAGCCGATCGACGCTTCCGCGAATTGGCTCCCCTCCTCGGAGCCGAAGATCGTCAGCGGCTGGCCATCCGCCTGGCGCAGGGTTGGGTGCGGACCGGACGGCTGGGCCGCGCCGACAGCCTGCTCGCCGCGGACAGCTCGATGGAGGCACAGGCGGTCAGGGGACGCGTCGCGCTCTATCGCGGGGATCTCGCCACCGCGCGCGCCCAGCTCAGGGAAGCGGGTCCCTTCACCGGGGAGCGCGCCGCCGCCACCGAGCGGATCTCGGTGCTCGGCCTCCTCCAGGTGCTCGACGCCGACTCCCTGCCCGAGCTTGGGGCGGCGCTGTTCCGGCTGGAGCAGGGCGACAGCGCCGGGGCTGCGGCGGGGCTGGAACGGCTGGCCCCGACGCTGAGCGCCGACCACGGCGGCGCCGAGCTCCTCCTCCTCGCGGGAAAGCTGCGCGGTGCGCTTGGCCGCACGGCGGACGCGGAGCGGCTGCTCCGCGGCGCGGTGGCCATGGGCGTTCCCGCGACCTCTCCGGCGGCGGAGTTCGCGCTCGCCGACCTGCTGGTTCGCACCGGCCGGAAGACCCTGGCGATTCCCGCGCTCGAGCATCTGCTGGTGACTTGGCCGACCAGCGCCGTGGTTCCCCAGGCGCGGCGGCTGCTCGACGTGGCGCGCGGGGCGGTGCCGGCGACATGAGGCGGCGGACCTTCCTGCGGGCCGGAGCCTCGGGGATCTTCGGGGGTTGGGCAGCCGGCCGGCTGGATGGGCGTCCGTCGCGGCGGTCCACCTGGCTCCTGATTCCGATGGACGACACCCAGTCCGATCACCTGAAGGCGTACGGCGTCACCTTCCGAGTGCTGGAGCGGGGCGGGAAGGCCGAGTGGTTCCTCAACTACCGGAACGGCTCCTTCCTCCTTCCCGCGGATACGACGACCCAGCGGGACGCGGCGGTGGCGGGTGTCTCGGCGGCGCTCCTCGACGACGGACAGGTCGCGGAGATTCGGGGGGAGCTCGCGCAGGGAAACATGGATGCGGTGCCGCTGGAAAAGGCGCCCAAAGTGGCGGTGTACGTTTCCCCCAACGCGACTCCGTGGGACGATGCGGTCACCATGGCGCTGCAGTACGCCGGCATTTCCTTCGACAAGGTGTGGGACGCGGAGGTGATCGGACAGGGGCTCAAGACCTACGACTGGCTCCACCTCCACCACGAAGACTTCACCGGACAGTACTCGAAGTTTTATCTCACCTATGCCGGCGCGCCCTGGCTGCAGGACATGGTGGACCGGAATCAGCGGATGGCCCGGCAGCTCGGGTTCGCCAACGTGCCGGCGGAGAAGAAGGCGGTCGCGCGGACTATCGCCGCGTTCGTCGATCGGGGGGGCTTCCTCTTCGCGATGTGCACCGCCACCGAGACCCTCGATCTGGCCCTGGCGAGCGAGGGGGTCGACATCGCGGCGAGCTTCGCCGACGGCACGCCGATGGACCCCGCCGCCGCCGACAAGATGCACTGGGAAAAGGCCCTTGCCTTCCAGAAGGCCCGCCTCGAGCTGTCCCCGGCCATCGCGGTGTATTCCGAGATCGACGGACACCAGGTGAATTCGCCGGACCGCCGCCAGCCCCTCGGCGCATTCACCCTCTTCAATTTCAGCGCGAAAATCGACCCGGTGGCCACGATGCTGGTCCAAAGCCACCGGCAGGTGATCCCGGACTTCTACGGCATGACCACCTCGTTCATGCGGGAGACCCTGAAGCCCGGCGTTACCGTCCTCGCGGACGAGGCCGGCGCGCCCTGGGTCAAGTACATCCACGGGGAGCGGGGCCAGGGCACCTGGACCTTCCTCGGCGGGCACGATCCGGAGGACCCGCAACACCAGGTGGGTGACGCGCCGACCGATCTTTCCACCCATCCCCATTCGCCGGGCTACCGGCTCATTCTCAACAACGTGTTGTTCCCCGCCGCCAAGAAAAAAGAGCTCAAGACCTAGCCGGTTCATTGGGGCGGCATGCTGCTAGGTTTAGGCCACCCTATGAACGCCGATCGTCTCGCTGCCGCCGTCAGAGTCGTCATCGCCCGGGAAATCGCGGCCGCCCGCGGACACGAGGTCTGTTTCGTGGGCGCGGTCGACGCTGCGGGACTGATCGTCTCGGCGCGCCCGGTGGCGCGCGGCACCGCGGACCAGGTGCTGGCGCTCCCCGGAGTCGCCGAACGAGGGGAGATGGTCCTGCACAACCATCCCGGCGGGTTGCTCGAGCCCTCGCCGGCGGATCTCTCGGTTGCGGCGCGGCTGCACGACGGCGGGATCGGGTTCGGCATCGTCAACAATGATGCCACCGACCTGTACGTGGTGGTGGAGGTGCCGAAGCGGCGGAGCGAGGTCCGGCTGGATCCCTTCGCGGTAGTGGATACCCTGGGCGAGCGGGGACCGATCGCTGCGCGGATGGGAGCGTTCGAGGATCGCCAGGGCCAGCGGGACATGGCCGCGCATATCGCCGATGCCTACAACGACGGAGGCGTGGTGCTGCTGGAGGCGGGCACCGGCATCGGCAAGTCGTTTGCCTATCTGGTCCCCGCGCTCGCCTGGGCGAGGGCGAACGGCCAGCGGACCGTCGTCTCCACCAATACGATCAACCTGCAGGAGCAACTGGTCGGGAAGGACCTCCCGCTCCTCCGCGACGCGCTGGCCGACGACCAGCACACGCCCACCTTCGCCTTGCTCAAGGGCTGGCGAAACTATCTCTGCCTCTCCCGCCTCGGCACGGCGATGGCGGGACAGCAGTCGCTGCTGGAGCCGGAAAAACTCGACGAGCTGATCGGCCTCGCGGAATGGGCGGGCCGCACCCCGGACGGCACGCTGGGCGACCTCGCCGTCCCGCCCAGTAGCGAAGTGTGGGACGAAGTGGCCGCCGAGCCCGATCTGTGCACCAGGCTTCGCTGCCCGCACTTCGAGCGCTGCTTCCTGTTCCGTGCCAAGCGGGCGGCGGCCGAAGCCGACGTGCTGGTGGTGAATCACCACCTCCTCGCCGCCGATCTTGCGGTGCGGAGCGCCCAGGAAAACTGGGACGAGGCGGCGGTGCTGCCGCCCTATCAGCGGCTGGTGCTGGACGAGGCCCATCACCTCGAGGACGTCGCCGCATCCCATCTGGGAGCCCAGGTCAGCAGTCGGGGCGTGCGGCGGCTGTTCGGCCGGCTGGAGCGGAGCGGGAAGGGGCTGCTCCCCGCGCTGGGCCACGAGCTGCAGGGCCAGGTGGACCTGCTCAGCCGGGCCAGTCTCGATCTGCTCACCCAGCGCCTCCTCCCGGCGCTGGCCGACTCGCGGCGTTTTTCCGAAGGAATGTTTCTGCGCCTGCACCGGCTACTGGAGGAACGCGGCTCGCCGCTCCGGCTCGACGCAGAGTTCCCCCAGGCGCCGGTGTGGGAGGAGGGCCTCACCCTGGAGCTCGAAGGCCTGCTCGCCGGGTTCCGCCGGATCCGGGACGATGTCGAGACGATCGCGGACCGAATGAGCCAGGGGGAGCTCACCGAGCGCCGCGACCAGCTCCTGGGGGAACTCCGCGGTGTGGTCCGCCGGCTCGAAGCGGTGAGCGACGGGCTGAACCGCGCGCTCCGTCCCGGCCCGGGTGGCGTCCCCACGGTACGGTGGATCGAACGATCGGGGCCCAAGGGGCAACAGCTCACGCTCGCCGCCGTGCCGCTCGACCTGGCGCCGGTGCTCCGGGAATTGCTGTTCGACCGGGTCAAGACGGTCGCGCTCACCAGCGCCACGCTCGCCGCGGGCGGAGAGTTCGATTTTCTCGAGTCGCGGGTAGGGCTGTCGATCGAGCCGAGTCCGGTGACCGCCCGGGAAATCCTCCCCTCGCCGTTCAACTACCCCGAGCAGTGTCTCTTTGGGGTCCCCAGCGATTTGCCCGATCCGCGAGAGGACGAGGCCGCCCACGACGCCTGCGTGGTCCGCGCGATTACCGAGCTGGCGTGGGCTTCGGACGGCGGGATGTTCGCCCTCTTTACCAGCCATGCCGCCCTTCGGCGGGCGGCGGCGGAGCTCAGAGCTTCGCTTCCCGCCCGGTGGCCGATTCTCGTCCAGGGTGAACGTAGCCGGGACCAGCTGATCCGGCGGTTCCGCGATGCCGGCAATGCGATCCTGCTCGGTACCGACTCGTTCTGGGAAGGGGTCGACGTGCCGGGGCGCGCGCTCCGCGTGCTGCTGCTCTGCAAGCTACCTTTCAAGGTGCCCTCGGAGCCGCTAACAGCGGCCCGATTAGAACGTCTGGCAGAGCAGGGTGAGGACGGCTTCATGGGATACCTCCTCCCCCATGCGGCGCTCAAACTCAAGCAGGGGTTCGGACGCCTCATCCGGACCCGAACCGATGTCGGCGTGGTGATTCTGCTCGACCGCCGGGTCGTGGCCAAACGCTACGGTCCGCTGCTCCTGGGTGGGCTGCCCCCTGCGGAGCGGGTCATCGGGCCATGGGCGGAGGTGCGGACCAAATGCGAGGATTTCTTCGCCCGCCACGGAATCGGAGCGAGCGTGTGAGATGACGGGCCGGCCCTCGAAAATCGTCTGCGTGGGGCGCAACTATGCCGACCACGCCAAGGAACTCGGCAACGAGGTGCCCAAGGCCCCGCTGCTTTTCCTCAAGCCGCCGAGCGCCATCATCGGAAACGGGGAGACCATTCTCCTGCCGCCCGCGTCCCGGCAAGTCGAGTTCGAGTCGGAAATCGGAGTAGTCATCGGGCGCCGGATGCATCATGTGGACGCCACCGCCGCGGAGCGCGGCATTCGAGGCTTCGTCTGCCTGAACGACGTTACCGCGCGCGACCTGCAGCGCTCCGACGGACAATGGTCTCGGGCCAAGGGGTTCGACACCTTCTGCCCGGTCGGTCCCCGGGTCGCGGAGGGCCTCGACTGGCGCGAGCTCGAAGTGGTGGGGCGGGTGAATGGAGAAGAGCGGCAGCACGCCCGGTCCTCGGAAATGGTATTCGCGATTCCAGTGCTGCTGGCCTACATCAGCGACGTCATGACGCTGGAGCCGGGCGATCTGGTCGCCACAGGAACTCCGGCCGGTGTGGGGTCCCTCGCTCCCGGCGACGTGGTGGAGGTGGAAATTCCGGGAGTCGGAGTGCTCCGCAACCCGGTCGAGGCCTACGAAGAATGACCGTGCGATTCAGCGACCGCCTCGGCAGGCTGCCCGGGTACCCCCTGGCCGAAATCCCGTCGATCAAGCGCCGCCTGATCGAGGCCGGCGTCGACCTGATCGATCTGGGCGCCGGTGACAACGACACTCCGCCCCCGGCGGTCGTGGTCGAGGCGCTGCGCGAGGCCCTCGGGAACCCCGCGCTCAGCAAGTACGGATTCCAACAGGGGCTTCCCGCCTTTCGGACGGCTTGTGCGGCGTACCTCGAACGGCGCTTCGGGAACCGATTCGACCCGGTCAACGAGACGCTGCCCCTGATCGGATCCAAGGAAGGGTTGGCGCACTTGCCCTACGCCGTCGCCGACCCCGGTGACGTGATCATCTTTCCGGAGCCGGGATATCAGGCGTACATCGGCGGCTCGATCCTCTCCGGCGCGGAATCTCACGTGTACCCGCTCAGCCCGGAGGAGGGGTTTCTCCTCGAGCTGGAGCGGGTGCCGGAGGCCGTGCTGCGGCGGACGCGGCTGGTGTACCTCAATTATCCCAACAACCCGACCGCGGCGGTGGCGCCACTCGAATACCTCGAGCGGACCGTGCGGATCTGCCGCAAATTCGGCATCGTCCTGGCGTACGACAACGCCTATTGCGACCTCACGTACGACGGTTACGTGGCGCCGAGCATCTTCGAAATACCGGACGCACGGGACGTCGCGGTGGAATTCTTCTCACTCTCCAAGAGCTTTTCGATGACCGGCTGGCGACTGGGGTGGGCCGCCGGGCGGGCGGAGCTGATCGGAGCCCTGACCAGGGTGAAATCCTATGTGGACACCGGCCCCTTCCTGGCCCTCCAGCAGGCCGGCGCCGTGGCGCTCGATCGCGCCGAGGAGCTGGTGGCTCCGATCCGCGCCATCCTGGCGGAGCGGCGCGATGCGGGGGTCCGGGCCCTGCGCGCCGCGGGATTCGAGGTCGAACTCCCGAAGGCGGCGATGTATCTCTGGGTTCCGCTCCCGGCCGGGGTCGCCTCGGCCCGGTTTACCCGGCGGCTCCTGGAGGACTTCGGCGTGGTGGTTCTTCCGGGGAGCGCGTTCGGGCCGGCCGGCGAGGGGTACTTTCGGATTGCGCTCACGGTGAGCCCGGCGCGTCTGACCGAGGCGATCGGGCGGATCGGCCGGGCTCTCGAGGCCGATCGGGGGGCGGGTGTCGCCGCGACGGTTTGAGTTCGAGCTGCCGCCTCGGCGGCGGTGGTCCACCTGGGCGATCGCCATCAGCGTGATCGTCCACGGTATGGTGTTTTTCGCCCGAATCTACGGATACCTCCCGCCCTCCCGACTACCGCCTTCACTCATCGTCCTCGAGCCGCCCGGCTCCGAAGGCAGCCGGGCGGTCGACCTGCCGTTCCGGGAGCCGGGTGGCGCGGCCAAGCGGGGCCGTGCCGCGGGCATCACACCCCGGCCGCAACAGGAAACTACGCCGACGCCGGAGCCCGCCAAGCCGGTGCAAACGCTGCCGGACGGCGTGGTCGTCACCCGGCCGGAGCCGGCGGATTCGGTGGGGCCGCCGGTGGCCGCACCCCCGTCGCGGGTCATCCGGATCGGGCCGGCGCTCGGGGAAGGCAAGCTCTGGGTGCGGCCGCTCCCCGCGCCGCCGCGCGAGCTGGTGGAAGCGCTGACCAAGAGCCACCTCCAACTGGTGGACAGCGCGGTCGCGGCGATCGTGCAGGAGTACATCGACTCGGTTCTGAGCGCGCCGAGTGCCCCCGGCGCCAAACTGCCGAGCTGGACCACGCAGATCTTCGGCAAGACGTTCGGGCTCGACAGCAAGTACATCTACCTCGGCGGGCTCAAGATCCCCAGCGCGGTTCTGGCGCTGCTTCCGATCAAGGGCGGAGGCACCCAGATGGAGTTCTCCCAGGCCAACCGGCTTGCGGCCATCCGCGAGGACCTGCAGTACGCCGCCCAGCGGGCGCAGACGATGGAGGACTTCAAGAAGGCGATCCGGGAGCTGCGGGCGGAGCGGGAGCGGCTGCACGAGCTGGAGAAGAATCA
Source organism: Gemmatimonadota bacterium (assembly GCA_041482775.1). Classification (GTDB taxonomy): domain Bacteria; phylum Gemmatimonadota; class Gemmatimonadetes; order Gemmatimonadales; family GWC2-71-9; genus JABFSM01. Next base: position 11,145 of record JBGPEJ010000041.1, read on the forward strand.
GAAGCTCAAGCCGGAAAAGAAGGACACCGCCAAAGCGCCGATCGCGCCCTCAGGATGAGGCATGCCGCTCGACGTGGGCGGTGAGCCGCGCCAGCGCCGATGACCGCCCCACCACCGCGAGCAGCTCGTTGACCGGCTCGGATACCGTCGAGCCGGTGAGTGCCACCCGGATCGGCTGCAGCAGATCGCCCAGCTTCATTCCCTCCGCCGCGACCCGACGCTTGAGCGCCTCGAGAATCGGCTCCGGCTTCCAGGTCTCCTCGTCCAGGCTTCGCAGCGTGTCGATGGCGAACCCCAGGCTCCGCGGATAGGACGCGGCCATCTTCTCAATCAGCGCGCGGCCCTTGTCGTCGAGCTCCACGTGGCGCGAGTCGAGCCGGACCGCCACCTGGCGGGCCACGTCGAGCAGGGTGCGCGAACGAGCCTTCACCGAGTCGATATAGGGAGGGAGCAGCTCCGGGGAGCCGAAGTTTACCTGCAGGCGCGCCAGCTCTCGGGCCACCGGCGCGATCAGCTGCGCGGTGGGAAGCAGCAAGAGATACTGGCCATTCATCCACTCGAGCTTGGTGGTGTCGAACACCGCGGGCTTCTTCTGAATCCCCTCGAGCGAGAAGAGGGCGATCATCTCGCTCCCCGGGAGAATCTCCCGGTCCTCCCCCGGCGACCAACCCAGCAGGGCCAGAAAATTCCGCATCGCGGCGGGCAGAATGCCGAGGTCCTGGTAATCGCCGACCGCGGTGGCCCCGTGGCGCTTGGAGAGCTTCTTGCCGTCGGCTCCCAGAATCATCGGAACGTGGGCGAAGATCGGGATCGGTGCTCCCAGCGCCCGGTAGAGGGCGAGCTGCTTGGGCGTGTTGGACACATGGTCGTCGCCCCGGATCACGTGGGTGATCCGCATCGTGATGTCGTCGGAGACCACCGCCATGTTGTAAATCGGGGTGCGGTCGGAGCGGAGGATCACCAGGTCGTCCAGGTCCCTTCCCTGAAACGTGATCCGGCCGTGGACCGCATCGTCCCAGGCGATCTCCTCGTCGGGCATTCTGAACCGGATCACGAAGGGCATTCCCCGGGCCACGCGCGCCTCGACCTCCGCGGCGGGAAGCCGATCGCACCGCCGGTCGTACTTGAAGGCGTCGCCGCCCTTGGCGGTCGCCTTCCGCTGGGCCTCCAACTCCTCCTTGGTGCAGAAACAGCGATAGGCGTGACCCTGGGCAAGCAGCCGGTCGGCGTCGCGGCGGTGCTGTTCCACCTGGGCGCCCTGAAAGAGCGGGCCTTCGTCCCAGTCGAGTCCGAGCCAGGTCAGCCCGTCGAGGATCACCTGGGTGTGCTCCGCGGTGCTCCGCTGCTGGTCGGTATCCTCGATGCGCAGAATGAAGGTGCCGCCGCTCCGCTTGGCGAACAGCCAGTTGAACAGCGCGGTGCGCGCGCCGCCCACGTGCAGATACCCGGTGGGTGAGGGGGCGAAGCGGACGCGCGGCGCGGTGGTGAACATCGGGCTCATGGCTGGGGGCGGCGGAAAATCGCCGAGCGCCCCGGCGAAGGCAAGTCGTCCCTCAGGGCGCGTGACGGCGGCGCAGCGCCTGGCCCAGCGAGTTGCAGGCGAGCGTCGTGAGGAGGATCATCACACCCGGCCAGACCGCCAGGAGGGGCGCGGTGTAGAGCGAGGCCTGCGCCCCGGTCAACATGTTGCCCCAGCTGGCCCGAGGCGGCTGCACGCCGAGCCCGAGGAAGGAGAGAGCGGATTCGGTGAGGATCGCATAGGCCACGCCCACGCTGGCGGCCACGCTCAGGAGGGGAATCAGCTGGGGGAGAAGGTGCCGGAGGAAGATGCCCGGACCGGCGCGCCCCAGCGCCCGTGCCGCCACCACGAATTCGGCCTGCCGGAGCGTCGACACTTCCGCCCGGACCAGCCGGGCGGGGCCCATCCACGACGTGGCGCCGATGATACCGATCAGCAGCGGAAGCCGGCTCCCGAAGAGCGACAGCACGGCGAGGGCGACGAACAAGACCGGCACCGCCATCGCGGCATCGGTGGCGCGCATCAGGACGCCGTCCACCCACCCGGCGCGCCATCCCGCCACGCCGCCCACCAGCGTGCCCAGCACCAGAGCCACCGCCGTCGCGAGCGTTCCCACCGCCAGAGAGACCCGGCCGCCGACCATCAGGCGGGCCAGCACATCACGTCCGCTCTCGTCGGTCCCGAGCGGGTGCGCCGCCGACGCGACCCCGGTGCCCAGCCGGAGATCGAGCGTATCGGGGTCGGTGCGCCGGACCAGCGGCCCGGCCCACGAGAAGAGAAGCAGGGTGGCCAGGAGCGCCGCCGGAGCGAGGGCCGCGAGGCGTTTCACCGATCACTCGATTCCGACGCGAGGATCGATCCAGCGGTACAGCAGATCGAGCAGGAGATTGACCAGGATGACCGCCGCCGCCACGGTCACCGTGATAGCCATGACCACCGGATAGTCCCTCCCCAGCGCCGCCTCCACCCCAAGCCGCCCCATGCCGGGCCAGGAGAAGACCGTCTCGGTGATCGCGGCACCGCCCACCAGGATCGGCGCTTGGAGGCCGATGACCGTTACCAGCGGCAGCAGCGCGTTCCGAAGCACGTGCCGCCGGGTGATCTGGCCCTCGGTGAGACCCTTGGCGCGGGCGGCCGGCACATGGGGCGCCCGGCCCGCGGCGGCGACTCCGCTCCGCACGTAGCGCAGCAGCTCCGCGGTAATGGGGAGGGCCAGCACGGCCACCGGGAGTACCAGGTGGCGGAGGCGGTCGCGCAGCGAATCCTCCAGGCCGGGCGTGGTCATTCCCCCGGCGGGAAGCAGGTGCCAGAGCGCCGCGAACAGAATGATGAGGACGATGCCGAACCAGAAGGTGGGGAGCGAGAGCGCGGCGAGGCTCGCCAGATCGAGAACGCGATCGGCGGGGCCGCCGGGCCGGCGGCCGGCGCGGACGCCGAGCGGGACCGCGAGTGCCAGGCTCAGGGCGAGTGCGAGTCCGGCCAGCAGCAGCGTATTCGGCACCCGCTCCACCACGGTCCGGCCCGCCGGGGTCTCGTACATGTAGCTGCGGCCGAGATCCCCCCGCAGCAGGTTCCGGTGCCAGGCCAGGTATTGCTCCGGGAGGGGCCGGTCGAGGCCCAGACGCTCCTCGATGGCGCGACGCTCCACCGGAGAGAGCTTGGGATCGGCGAGGATCGAGGGCCCGCCGGGCGCCAGATGCATCAAGGCGAAGGTCGCGCTCGTCACGATCCAGAGGACGATCAGCCCCTGCGCCAACCGACGCGCGAGGAAGCCGGCGCCGCTCACCGGGGCCCCAGGGAAAAGGTCTCACTGTGGCGGAGCGCGTCGCGGATTCCGAGCCGGGGAAGTCCGCTGAGCCGTCGGGTCATCGCCTGGATCTCCCGCGGGTAATAGAGCACCAGCACCGGGGGATCCTGCCGCTCCAGCGCCTGGAACGCGTGATAGATCGCCCGGCGGTGTGCCGGGTCGGTTTCTCGCCGGCCCGCCAGCAGGAGGCTGTCGGCGGTGCCGTTCGCATACGCGACGTTGTTGTTGATCTGGCCCGACGCATAGTACGAGTACTGGTCGGGATCGGGCGGTGTGGTCCACCAGATCAGGATGGCGTCGTAACGCCCCGGCTGCAGATCGTCCCGCACCAGGGCGGCGAACTCGACGGTTTCGATCGAGACATCCAGGCCGATGGCCTTGAAATCCTGCTGCAGCGCCAGCGCCGTCTGTTCCCGGCTGGGGTTGCCCTTGTCCACCCGGATCGTGAACCGGAACGGCTCCCCCTTCGAGTTCCTGATCGTACCATTGGCTGAGCGTCGCCACCCCGCCTGCGCGAGGAGGCGCCCCGCCTCCGCCGTGTCGGTGGCGGCGCGCGGCAAGGAATCGGCGAACCATTCCCCCATGGCGATCGGAATGGTTCCCACCGGAAGGTCGGCGGCTCCCTTGAGGATGCCCTCGACGATGGCCCTCCGGTTGACCGCCAGGTCGAGGGCGCGGCGGACCAGGGGTGGTTTGAAGAGGGGAAGCCGCTGATTGAGCGCGAGGTAATAGTGTTGCGGCACCGTGGCCTGGCGGATGGTCAGTCCGGGCGTGCCAAGGACGCCGGGGAGACTGGCCGGCTCGAGGGTCACCAGGTCGAGCTCCCCGGCGCGGAGCGCCGCCACCTGCGCATTGGCGTCCGGCACCAGCTTGAACACGATCCGGGCCAGGCGGGGCTTCGGCCCGTAGTAGTCGGGGTTGGCCGCGAGGGTCAGCGAGGAGCCGGGTACCGCCGCCACGACCCGGAACGGTCCGGTTCCGATCGGCTTCCCCCGGTTGAAGTCGGTGTTATCGAGAATCGGCTTGCCGGCGAAGGCGTGCTCCGGAATGATCCCCGCGTTGTATCCCAGGAGGGTCAGAAAGGACGCGAACGGAGCGCTCAGCACGAATCGCACGGTGAATGAATCGGGTGCCTCGACCCGCTCGATGGCGGCGAAATCGGACCAGAGCATGCTCCCGGACTTGGGGTCGAGGATTCGCTCGAATGTGAATTGAACGTCCCGCGCGGTAAACGGAACTCCGTCATGCCACCTGACGCCCCGGCGGAGCGCGAAGGTGTAGACCTTCCCGTCGGGCGAGATACTCCACGTGGTGGCGAGGTCCGGCTCGGGGCGGAGCTGTTCGTCGGGCCGCACCAACCCCGGGAAGATCACCTTGTTGACCAGCACCGACCCGACATCGGGCGCGAGGACGGGGTTGAGGATTGGATCGTTAATGAGCGCGAGCCGCAAGGTGTCCGCCGGAGCGGTGCCCCGGTCGCTACAGCCGGCCAGGGCAAGCAGCGCCAGGGCCGCGGCTCGACGGACCGGACTCATCCGATCGCGTCCTCCACCTCCCGGCGGGCATCCCGCAGAGCCGCCACCAGGCGATTCTGGCCCCGGACCAGATGGGTGCGGACGAAGCCGCGTCCCTCGCGCGGGACCCGACGGAACGAAAGCGCCGGAGCCAGATCGGGGAGTGGCGGGATGGTCTCCGCGGGGTCGTGATAGAAAGCGGGGCCGGTGGTGAAGTTCACCGGAACCAGCAGCCGGGCGAGCCGCCGGACCGCGGCGTTGGCGCGCTTCACCGTCGCATCGGCCACCGGGCGGGCCGCCAGCGCCGTGCAATGGGCCTTGAATCGGGCGAGCGCGAGCGACAGCTGGGTGAGCGCGGCGCGCGCCGGATCGAAGCTGAAGTCTCCGCCGGCGGCGTCCTGGTAGCGAGAGAGGGTGCGTCCAAACTCCTCCACCGTGCGGGCGAAGTCGAACGGCGCCACGGTCGCGTTGGCGGCGCCGGCCACCGCGGCGAGATACACCTTCATGTCGGTCAGGAGGATCTCCCGATCGGCAATGGCCAGCGTGTCCTCCTCGGTGTGCCAGGCGATATTGCCGCCGCAGCCGCCCACGACGTAGTAGTGCTTCTCCGCGCGAAGCGCGGGGGGCATGGTGCTGGAGAGCATGAAATAGGAAGAGAGCCCGATGTTGTTGAAGGAGTAGTCCCCCGCCTGGTGAGGGCGCTCCCCCCGGGCCTCTTTACCGGTGATGTGCCGGATCACCGTCTGGGCCCACTCCTCGGTCTCGGACATCCACGACACGTCGATGTACTCGGTGGCCCAGCGGCAGCCGGGTGAGTCGCAGTTGACCTGGGCAATGCAATGCTCGTAGAGATCGATGGCGTAGTGATCGGCGAACCAGGTGCTCCCGGCGTACCGCCCCGTGGAATGACCGGGCCACCAGGCGATCTTCACCGAACGCTTGAGGGCCTTCCGGTGGGTCCAGAGCACCCGGGCGATCTCGAGCAGCGCCGCGTTGCCCACCGCATTGTCGCCGACGCCCACGTCCCACGAGTCGTAATGCCCATGCAGGAGGACGAAGGCGTCCGGCTCGTCGGTGCCGGGAATGGTCACCACCGGAATGGGAGAGGGAAACCAGCCCTCCTCGAGATCGGCCGTGACGGTGGCGGAGCCGCCCCGCTCGGCGAGCTCGATCAGGGCCAGGCCGTCGGGGTGACTCACCGAGACGACCACAAAATTCGGCTTGCGGGGCAGGTCCCGGAGGTCGGGTGAGCCCCATACCGTACTGCAAATGCCCCAGTGAGCATTCTCTCCCGGATGCACCGCGATCAGGCCCACGGCCCCCCGCTCCTCGAAGTGCCGGGCCATCGATGACATGCCGAACCCATGGGCCAGCACCAGCTTTCCCCGGAGGTCGGCGCGGGTGTCTTCCGGCACTGGCCCCGAGATGACCTGGTCGGTGTTGGGGTCGAAGGCGGTGGGCGCGAACGCGAGCGGCGCCGTCAGCCCCGCGGGGCAGGGACGGCTCATCGCCAGCGGCTTGGCGCGGATCGTCTTGCCCGCCACCTCCACCCGGGCGGCACCCGGCAAGCTCAGAAAAATCTCCGGTTCGTGCACCATGACCGGGATTCCCCTTGCCTCGAGGCGGGCCACGATTTCAGCGGCGGCGGCGCGCACGTCGGTCGGGTGCTCGCGCTTGAGCGTCGCGAACCGCTCGACTAGTTCCCAGGGGAGATCGAGCGACACCTCCTGAAGCAGCGGTGCGAGCTCGGCGAGCAGGTTGGGAGAATCAGGGGTCACGATGGGGGCCTGACGGGGGGTACGGAGTGGGAGGGATTCGAACCCTCGATAGGGGATTTCGCCCCTATAACGGTTTAGCAAACCGCCGCCTTCAGCCGCTCGGCCACCACTCCAAAACGGGCTGGAATATTGGCCGCTACC
>JBGPEJ010000042.1:0-17887 GCA_041482775.1 Gemmatimonadota bacterium
GCCGGAGCGGTACCTGGAGCACTTGAAGCGGGGAATGGAGCTGCTCACCTCGCGCGCGTCGGCCTGAGGCCGGCGCCTGTTCCGCTCGTCGCGTTCGGCGGAGGCTATCTTGGATCGCGGTCGATAATCTCTTTCGGAGTCCTCGTCGTGCGGATACTCGCGGCAATCCCCTTTCTGGTTGGGTTCCCGGCGGGTGCGGCTGCCCCATGGGCGCCGGTCAGCGCACCTCGCCAGCAGCCCCGGTACGATCTGCTGATCCGGGGCGGGCTGGTGCTCGATGGCACCGGTGCGGCCGCTTTCCGGGCCGACGTCGCGGTCCAGGGTGACCGGATCGTCCTGGTCTCGCGCCGCGCGATCCCGGCGTCCCGCGCCACGCGGGTGATCGACGCGACGGCACGAATCGTCTCCCCCGGGTTCATCGATCTCCACGCCCACAACGAGGCGATTTTCCGCCTTCCCGCCGCCGAGAGCCGGGTGCGACAGGGCGTCACCACGACGCTGGCGGGCCCCGACGGCGGCGGGCCCTCTCCCTTCGGCGCCTACCTCGCCCGGGCCGAGCAGCTACCCCTGGGCATCAACATCGGGTGGCTGGTGGGGTTCGGGACCATCCGTGAGGCCGTGCTCGGCCAGAGCAACCGTGCCCCCACCGCGCAAGAGCTCACCCGGATGGAACGGATGGTGGGAGCGGCGATGCACGAGGGCGCCTTCGGGATTTCCACCGGGCTGTTCTACGTTCCCCAGACCTACTCGACGACCGACGAGGTCATCGCGGTGTCCAAGGTCGCCGGCGACTCGGGCGGGATTTACACCTCCCATCTTCGCAAGGAGGGCATCGGCGTCCTCGACGGCGTGGCGGAGGCAATTCGCATCGCGCGCGAGGCGCACATCCCGGTGGTCCTCACTCACCACAAGGTGATCGGCCGCGCCATGTGGGGCGCCAGCGTCACGACCCTGGCGATGATGGACTCGGCCCGCGCCGCCGGACTCGACGTGATGGCGGACCAGTACCCCTACACCGCGAGCTCCACCGGGTTCGACGTTCTGGCGCCGGCCTGGGCCATGGCGGACGGGGACAGCGCCTTCGCCCGGCGGGTCGCCGATCCGGCGCTGCGCGACAGCATCATCAAGGGCATCATCGACATCCTCGACAACGACCGGGGCGGCGGCGACCTCCATCGGGTGCAATTTGCCAGCGTCGGCTGGAAGCCCGACCTCAACGGACGCACCCTCTACGATTGGGCGATGGAGCGGGGCATGGCCCCGACCAGCGCCGGCGCGGCGCCGCTGGTCATCGAGGGCATCCTCAAGGGCGGCGCGAGCATGGTCTTCCACGTCATGGACGAGGGCGACGTGCAGCGGATCATGCGGCATCCCTGGACCGCCATCGCGTCGGACGGCGCGCTCTCGGCACCGGGGCCGAGCGTCCCGCATCCCCGGAACTACGGGACCTTTCCCCGCGTGTTAGGCCGCTACGTACGGGAGCTCCACGTGCTGGCGCTCCCGGACGCGGTGCGTAAAATGACCTCCCTCCCTGCGGCGCGCATGGGGCTGGCCGACCGCGGCCGGATTGCCGAAGGCATGATGGCGGACCTGGTGGTGTTCGACCCCGCGACCGTCGCGGACCAAGCCACATTCACCCAGCCGCACCAGTATCCGGTGGGGATCGATTACGTCGTGGTGAACGGAAAGGTCGAGGTGGCCGGCGGCAAGATGACCGAGGCGCGCGGCGGCCGGGTGCTCCGGCACATGGCCGTCGCGGCCCGACAGCCCGCGCCGGTTGCCTTCGTGAACGTGAACGTGGTGCCGATGGACCGGGAGCGGGTGCTCAAGGGGTGGACGGTGGTCACGCAGGGCGGGAGGATCGCCCAGTATGGAATCGCGAAGGACGTCACGATCCCCGCCGGGGCGGTGCGGGTGAACGGGACCGGGAAGTATCTGATCCCCGGCCTGGGCGAGATGCACGCCCACATTCCCCCCGGCGCTTCCAGCGACGCGGAAATCGAACGGACCCTGGAGCTCTGGGCGTTGAACGGCGTCACGACGGTCCGCGGGATGCTGGGCACCCCAAGGCATCTGGTGTATCGCGAGCGCGCGGCGCGCGGCGAAATCCTGAGCCCCCGCATCGTCACCTCCGGCCCCTCGTTCAGCGCCGCCACGGTACCGGGCGCCGATTCCGCCGTGCGCATGGTGCTGGCCGAAAAGGCCATGGGCTATGATTTCCTCAAGATCCATCCCGGCGTGCCGCGGGATGCGTTCGATTCCGTCGTCGTCGTCGCCGACCGCCTGCACATCCGGTTCGCCGGGCATGTCCCGCTTTCGGTGGGGCTTGGCCGCGCCATCCAGGCCGGATACTGGAGCGTCGATCACCTGGACGGGTTCCTCGAAGCGATGGCCCGTGACAGCGCGCCGACCACCAACCAGGAGGACGGGTTCTTCGGCCTGCCGCTGGTGCCCCGGCTCGACGAGTCGCGCCTGCCAGGCCTGGTGGCAGCCGCGAAAGCGGCCGGCGTGTGGATGGTGCCCACCGAAGGCTTCTTCGAAGCGGTCGCGGGCGACGAGCCGCTGGAGCAGCTCCTGGCGCGGCCCGACCTGCACTACGTCTCCGAAGCGTTCGTGAAGGGGTGGACCGCCACCACCACCCAGCTCCGCGGCGACCCGGCCAATTCCCGGGAAGTGCGCCAGCGGTTCATCGCGGTTCGCCGCCGGATCATCAAGGCGCTCCAGGACGGCGGCGTCGGCATCGTGCTGGGCTCGGACTCCCCGCAGCTCTGGAACGCGCCGGGATTTTCGCTCACCCGCGAGCTCGGTACCTATGTCGCGGCGGGGCTCACGCCCTACCAGGCGCTGGCCACGGGGACCCGCAACGTCGCCGTGTTCCTCGGCACTCTCGATGAGTCGGGGACCATCGGAACCGGGAGACGGGCCGATCTGATTCTGCTGGACGGGAATCCCCTGGCCGACATCGCGAACGTGGGCCGGCGGGCCGGGGTCATGGTCGCCGGGCGATGGCTACCCCGGGACGAGATCGAGCGGCGGCTCGCCGCCCTGGCGATTCGATGACGGCAACTCCCCCGGCCCCGGCTCAACGGCCCGAGTCCGACCGGCGTATAGCGGGAGAATCCCCCTTCAGGACATATCCGACATGAAGCCCCTGCGCGTCCTCTCCGTGGCCGGCCTTGCGCTGGCCGCCTCCTTTTCCGTTTCCTCGGGTCAGCAGGTCGTCAGCGAATCGCTGGACCTTTCCGTGGCCCAGAAGATCCGGGACGAGGGAATGAATCACTCCAAGCTCGACGACTTGGCCACCTACCTCACCGACGTCATCGGCGCCCGGCTCACCAACTCTCCCTCCAGCCGGAAGGCCAACGACTGGGCGGCGCAGACCTTCAAGTCGTGGGGTCTGGCCAACGTGAAGCTGGAGGCGTGGGACTCGGCGTTCGGGCGCGGCTGGGAGATCGTTTCCTACAGCGGCCGCATCGTCGAGCCGTGGCCGAAGCCGCTGGCGGCCTACCCGCAGGCCTGGAGCGGGAACACGCTGGGCGCCAAGGGTAAGCCGGGGACGATCACCTGTCAGGCGGTGGCCCTCGACATCAAGGACTCGACCGACCTGGCCAAGTACACCGGCAAGCTCAAGGGCGCTTGCGTCCTGCGCGGCGCGCCGCGGGCCATCGCCCCGGAATTCGACCCGGCCGAGCGGCGGATGACCCTGGACGAGCTGATCAACCCGCCGCCGCCCCGAGCTCCCGGCGCACCCGGCGGTCCCGGCGGAAATTTCCGGGCACTCCAGGCGCTCAACGCCGCCGTCACCCAGCTCCTCCACGCCGAGCAGCCCGCCGCGGTGCTGCAGGGATCCCAATGGACCTACGGCATGTTCCTGAACGGCGGCCACTTCGACGGCCGCACGGCGCGGGACAGCGTCTACAATCCGATTCCCCATTTGATCGTAGCGCACGAGCAGTACGGAACGCTGTGGCGGGTGGCCCAGCGGGGGCTTCCGGTTACCCTCGAGCTCAACCTGCAGACCCGTTTCCTCGACGACAACCGGTTCCCCACCAATGTCACCGCGGAGATTCCCGGCACCGACAAGGCGGATGAAGTCGTCATGCTGGGCGCCCACTATGACAGCTGGCACTCGGGCACCGGCGCCACCGACAACGGCGCCGGCTCGGTGGTGATGATGGAGGCGATCCGGATCCTCAAGACGCTGGCACTGCCGATGCGGCGGACGGTGCGGATCGGGCTCTGGACCGGCGAGGAGGAGGGCCTCATCGGCTCCCGGACCTGGGTGCGGATGCACAGGGACGAATTGCCGAAGATTTCCGCCTACGTCAACGTCGACAACGGCACCGGGAAGCTCCGCGGCATCTGGGATCAGAGCAACAGCGCGGCGATTCCGATCTTTCAGCAGATTCTCTCGCCGTTCCAGGACCTGGGCGTCGTGGCCGTGCGGCACGGCAACACCGGCGGCACCGACCACCTGAGCTTCGTGGCTGCAGGGGTCCCCGGATTCAACTTCATCCAGGATCCGATCGAATACGGGACCCGGACCCATCACTCCAACGTCGACACCTATGAACGGCTGGTGATCGACGATCTCAAGCAGGCGGCCACGGTGGTGGCCTGGACGGTCTACGAGATCGCCAACCGGCCGGAGATGATGCCGAAGCCGGCGCCGGCCCGGCCCGCGGTGCCATGAGGCGCCGGGTTATTTCCTGATCGAGGCGCCGGTGAGTTGGGCGATGGCCGCCAACGTCGTCTGAGCGGCGTTCAAGCCCAGCCGGAAGTCCCTGTCGGAATAGGTGGCATAGACGTCGGTCGGCTGGTGCCACTGCGGATCCCACCCGCTGCCGATCTGGGAGAGGCGCTCGTTCTCGCGCAGACTGATCGCGGCCACGAGATCCTGAAACGGCCCCGAATCGGTGTTGCTCATCCGGTCACCTACCGCGGCAGGGTAATCGGTGGCGTAGCGGTCGTTGGCGGCCCGAAAGAACCAGGCCAGCTTCTGCGCCTCCGCGGCCAGCTTCGAAGTTCCCGCGAATTCGATGTTGACGTCGGCTTCGTGCCGCTGCTCCGGACTGACCTTGCCGTCCGGTCCGGGCATCCCGTGGTCGAACAGCATCATGTCGTGCTGGATCATGCCGAGCCATCGGGGCTCGGGGTACTTTCCCGAGCCCGCCGGATCTTCCTTCCCCTGCAGGTCCTTCCGCTGATCCACATAAGCGCGGGCGCCGTTGAGTCCGGTTTCCTCGTTGTTCCACAGCACGAACCGGATGGACCGCTCGGTAGCCACGTCCGGGGAGCTCAGCACGCGGGCCAGCTCCATGACCAATGCGGTGCCGGAGCCGTCGTCGTTGGCCGCGGCGCCATAGCCGTGGCCATCCATGTGGGCGCCGACGAGGTACATCTCCTCCGGATGGGTCGAGCCGATCTTGGTGCAGAACACCTCTTCCCTCAGGCCTGGAGTATCGGGCTGGGCGTCGATGGCGCGCAGGATGGAATCGGGTTGGAGCTCGGGCCTCATATTGACGCCGGTGGGGGCGCGGGTGCCCTTCGGCGGGTTAACCGGGCGGCCGGCGGCGGCGGGGCGGGGCCGCGGGGGCGTCGTGTCGGTGGCGCTCCGGATTTGCCGACCGGTGTATTCGTAGTGAATCCGCTCGGTATTGGTGCACCCATAGCTCTTGAGCTGCGCCTCGATCCAGTCGGTCGCGGCGCGGTTGCGATCGGTTCCCTGGCGGCGGTCGCCGAACTGGGTCAGGCCCTTGACCGTGGCCTTGTATTTCTCGAGGTCGAGCCGGCCGACAATCGTGCGCACCGGATCGTCCGGCTGGGCCTGAGTCGGGGCCGGGGGTCCACCGGCGCCTTGAGCGCTCAGAGTGCCCATCGAGCCAGCCAGGACGCCATACGCCGCCATCACCGGTACGATCCTGCGCACGTCTCTCCTCCGGGAATCGGGGTCCGGCCGCGGCGCGCGCGGCGGGAGCATCAAGGAAAGTAGCCCCGGCCGTGACGCCGGGCGAAGCCTTACGTAGTGGGCGTACCGGTCGGGACGCCGCGCCGGAGCAGGTAGAACACCGGCACGCCCAGGAGAAAGAGCCCCACTCCCAGCAGCGCCTTCCACGGATCACCCGCGGCCGCATTGACGACCATGACGGTCGCGGCAATCAGGAAGAGTGCCGGCACCACCGGATATCCGGGCACCCGGAACGGCCGGGCGATGTCGGGGCGTCGCCGCCGTAACCGGAAGAGCCCCACGGTGCAGAGGATGTAGAACGGCCAGGCGCCGAGGATGTAGGTGTCGGCCAGCTGCTCGAACGAGTGGCTCCACAGCGCCGCAATGCTCAGAATCGTGGTCATCGCGATCGCGATGTGGGGGGTCGAGAAGATCGGATGAATCGCCCCGAGCCGAGCGAGGCGCGGAATATCCTGCCCGATCGCGAACGGAAGCCGCGGTGAGGTCAGGCTGACCCCATTCAGCGAGCCGAAGGTGGAGACCAGGACCACGGCGGCGATGAAGCGCCTTCCCGATTCACCCAGGACACTGCCGGCCGCGTCGGCGGCGATCGCTTTCGAGCCGGCGATGGCGCTGAGCGGAAGAGCGCGGAGGAAGGCCAGGTTCACGACCAAGAAGAGAAGCACCACGAATGCGACTCCCCCCGCCAGCACCAGCGGCATGGTGCGCTCCGCGTTGCGCACCTCACCGGTGATATAGGTCGTCGAGCCCCACCCCGAATAGGTCCACATCACCGTCACCAGGGCCAGCCCGAACCCGTGCCATGACGGCACCATGGAGACCGCAGCCGCGGGTGCCGCCGCGGGCGCCGCGACCAGAATCACCAGCGCAATGCCTCCCAGGGCCAGTACCTTGAACCCGCTGGTGACGGTCGTCAGGCGGGCGCTCAGGACCGTCGAGCGGTAATTGGCTGCGCTGAGCAGGAGGATGAGGGCGGCGGCGGTTTCTCGATGCCGGTCGGCCAGGGCGGGAATCAGGGTGCCGACATACGAGGCGAAAACCAGGGCCACCGCACCGTGCGAGGCCGGCCGCAACAGGAATGTGTTGGACCAGGCGTAGATGAACGCCGGAAGCGGGCCCACGCCCTCCCGGAGGTAGACATACCGCCCGCCGGTGCGCGGGAACATCGCCGCGAGCTCTCCGAAGACCAGAGCCCCCGCAACCGCCAGGAGCCCGCCGACCACCCAGACCAGCAGGAACCCAGCCGGCGAGGGAATCTGTCCCGCCACCGACGCGGGCACCCGATAGATCCCGCTCCCCACCATGATGCCGATCAGCGTTCCCATGGCGGTCACTCCGCCAAGGCGGCGGGGGAGTTCCCGGTCCATCGATCACCTCAGAGGGGTGGGGGGCGACGGAGGCCGACGGCGCGCGCCAGGCGGCCCGCGGCGCGGCGCACCTGATACCGGCGGAGGGCGCACCGTGCGGCGCGGGCGATGTCGGGACGCCCGAAGTGAACCGCGTGATCGGCCAGGCGGGCCATGTGGTCGCGGTCGATGTACTGTCTGAGGTGCAGGCCGGCCAGCGCGTCGAGGCTCCAGGCGTCGGCGGGAAAGGTGACACACCGATCCCGTGCGCCCACCAGCTCGAAGGCGGTCAAGGTCCGGAGACACTTCTCGCACCCGCCGCAGTTGGTGTCCGCCCGTCCCATCCAGCAGACGTGCAGGTGACGCAACGCCAGCTCCGAGCCGGCCAGCACCTCGATCTTTTCCATGCGCCGGGAGAGGGCGCCGTCGTTGCGGATCTCGGTGCGCGTAGTCGAGAGCAGCGAATCCGTGAGCGGGTGGGTGCCCCATGGCTTGAGCGAGTGGTAGGAGACACTCGCCGGAATCAGAATCCGGCGGTAGCGCCCCTCGAGGGCCAGGGCCATGGCGGCCAGCGCGGGTCCCTGGCTCATCTTCCCCCAGTTGGTCACGCTCCATCCCGACTGGCGCAGGTTGGTGGCGAGCGTCACCGGGGTCTTTCCCAGGGTGTGCGCTACTTCGGCGATCATGCCGCTGAGCCGCTCGAACGCTTCCGGAGCCTCGATGGGGATGTCCAATCCCCACAGGGTGATCAGGTCCTCGATCACCATCGGGCGGAACGCGCCGCCCCTCGGCTGATGCCGGAGTATGGTGTGGAACGAATCGACGCCGGCGCTGAAGAAAGCCCCGGTCCGAGCCGCCGGATCCGGCGCCGCCTCCGCGAGCAATCCGCAGTCGATGGCCACCGGCTGATAGTGCGAGGGGTACCAGGTGCGCCAGACCTGCATCAGCGCCTCCGCCCCCTCCCGCAACGCCGGATCGACCGGGCGGCAGAGCTCGAGCGGTTCGCCCAGGGTCACCGCGAGCGGGAGCAACGCTGCGAGCCAGGGGTTACCCGACGCACTGAGCTCGGCGGCGAACGCTTCGGGAACGTCGAACCAGATCTGCTCCGGCTTCCGGCCGGAGCCGCGGTAGGCAACCTCCCCGGCGAGACGCAGGCGCTCGCGACCCAGCGGAGAGGGCACCAGCTCGACGCTCTTCAATTGCATCGAATCGGTGCCTCGCGCTGGGTGTAGCTGGGGCGGCCTTCCCTCATGGGCGAGCCCTCGGGTGTGAGGGCGGAGGCCGGTCCTGCGAACCTAGCTCCGAATTTACCGCTCCCGCCCGCCCACCCGCTTGCCGCCCCGGGGAAGCCCCTGGGGCAGATCCGCCAGCACATAGGCCATGATCGCCATCGCGGCCACGTTCTCGGCCAGCTCCCTGGGGTCGATCTTGTCGACGTTGTCGGCCTCGGTGTGGTGATACCAGAAGTACCGGGTCCCGTCCACCACGTGGCCCATCCCCGGTACCCCGGCGGCCATGATCGGCGCGATGTCCGACCCGCCGCCGCCCACGAACGCCGAATCCACCCCCAGCGACTTGAACAGTTTCGAGATCTGCTGAACGACGGTGAAGGCCGAGTCCCCGCCGGAGAAACCGAACCCCCGGAACTTGAAGGTTCCGCCGTCCGACTCGATCGCGGCGATGTGCTTGTCGAGCTCCGCCTGGTGCGCGTCGCGGTAGGCCTGACCGCCCCGGCCGCCGTTTTCCTCGTTGGTCCATCCCACCGCGCGAATGGTGCGCCGGGGCGTGAGGCCCAACTGCTTGAGCAGCCGCACCGCCTCCCAGGCGATCACCATCCCGCCGCCGTCGTCCATCGCTCCGGTGCCGACGTCCCACGAGTCGATGTGGCCGCCGAATACCACCACCTCGCCCGGCTTGTCCCGCCCCACGATCTCCGCCATCACGTTGCGGGAGGGCGCATCGGGCAACGTCTGCGCTTCCATCTCCATCCGAACCACGATCTTCTGTCCCCGCGCCTGCATGCGGTGGAGCATCGCCGCGTCCTCCATCGGAATCGCGGCTGCGGCGATTCGCGGCGTGGTGGAGTCGTACGGTTGCATGGCCCCGGTATGGGGCGTGCGCATCCCGAACGGACCCACCGAACGAAGCAGCATCCCGACCGCGCCGAGCTTGGACGCCTCGTTGGCGCCGATGCCGCGATAGACCACCGTCTGGCCGTAATTCACGAAGGGCACATCGTAGAGGACGATTCTTCCCCGCGCCTGGGCGGCGTGGGCCTTGAGGTCGTCGAAGCTCGACACCACCAGGACTTCGGCCTCGATCCCGCCCTTCGGTGTCGCGACACTGCCGCCCAGGCCGAGCATTGCCAGCTTGAGGTAGCGGGGCTGCAGCAATTCCACCTGCTCGTGCCCGCGGACCCATCTGGGCACCATCACCGGCTCGGTGTGGGCGTTGTCGAGCCCCTCCGATTTCATCCGGGCCAGGATCCAGTCGATGGCCCGCTCCAGTGCGTCGCTGCCGCTGATCCGGTTGCCGAATCCGTCGGTCAGCTCCGCGAGCTTGTTCCACGCGGCGCTGTCGGCCGTCGCCGCGGCGATGATCCGATCGGCAACGGCTTGATACTCCTTCTGAATCGGATTGGGTGCCTCGGCCCGCTTCTTCTGCGCGGATGCGCCGGCGGGGAGGAGGAGGAGGAGCAACAGGAGAGCGCAGCGGCGCATCGAGCGGATCCGGTGCAAAGGGAGATGGAGAATAACGGCGGCGCTCCTTCGCCGCGAGCCTCAGGTCGAGTCGAAGGGCCGGGTCCCCGCGGCGCTCGGACAGCGCGGTCCGAGCGGGCATTCTCCGCACTTCGGCGCGCTGGTCTTGCAGAGCGTCTGTCCGTGCCGGCGAAGCAGCTGATGCGCCCGCACCAGCCAGCCGCGATCGTCGGGCAGCTCCGGCTTCACCGCCGACACCACGGATCGATAGGACTTCGAATAGTCCGGGGAGTCCTGGCCGAATCCAAGCCGGAGCAATACCCTGAGCCCGTTGGACTCGACTCCCAGGGTCTTGAGGCCCCCCACGACCATCAGGATCTTGTCAGCGCCGGGATCGGCGATCCCGCGGAACTTCTTCAGGACCCGCCGCGCCGCGCCGGGGTCGGTCCGGCAGAGTTTGCGGAGCTCCTCCCGCCCCACGTCGAGTGCGAGGTCCGCGGCCCGCTGCAGCTTCTCCGCGCGCATCGGCGGGCGCATGCCCCCGTCCGCCGCAATGACCTCGGCGAGCGCCCCCGGTTTCATCGCCGCGATCCGGCCCGGGTCGTTGCCGGTCGCCTTCTTCAACCGCTCGAATACCCGGGCGCGTCGCTCGTCGTCCACCAGGTAGGCGCAGCTCTCCCACACCACCATCTCGAATGGATCGCTGGCGCGCAACGGGGCGGGCCGTCCGTAGGCCTTCTCCAGCCGCGCAACGACCTCGCGGAGCGGCCAGCGAGTCCTGGACGGGGTCGGCATCCGCCCACGATACCACCGGTTGCCGCACGCCGCCATCAGGGGTAACCTCATGCACCAATGCGATTCCCCTCACTGGATCGGTTGCGGAGAGTCCACCGATGACGACGTGCGCCTGACGGTCGCGGAAGGCCTTGCGCGGCTCCCCGGGCCCCAGGGTGAGCGGTTCGCCGAGCTCTTCAAGCGAGGCACCCTCTCGGTGGAGCTCTACGCCCCCCGGGGGGGGGATCCGCAGCAACCGCACCGGCAGGACGAGATCTACGTCGTGCTGCAGGGGTCGGGGACATTTGTGAATGGAGGACGTCGTGACCCGTTCGGGCCGGGCGACGTGCTCTTCGTTCCAGCCGGCGTGGTCCACCGGTTCGAGACATTCACCGAAGATCTGGTGGTGTGGGTAGTGTTCTACGGTCCCGAAGGTGGGGAACAGCCCGGCCGCTAGCACAGCGTTGACGTTACCTTTCGGCATGCCTCCCGCGATCGAAACCCGTGCGCTTCGCAAGGTGTATCCCGCGCCGCCGGTGCGGCGGCGGGGGGCCGGCGGCCCTCCCATGGCGCCGCTGAGCGGCGCGCCAAGCCCCGCGCCCGCCGGCTCGAAGGAGATCCTGGCTCTCGACGGCCTCGATCTCGAGGTGCCGCCCGGGGAATTCTTCGGACTGCTCGGCCCCAACGGCGCAGGAAAGACCACCACCATCGGAGTCTTGACCACGCGCGTCCGCCCGACCTCCGGGTCGGCGGCGGTGTCGGGCATCGACGTGCAGGCCAATCCGGTCGGAGTCAAGCAGCACATCGGTGTGGTGCCCCAGCGCCCCAATCCCGATCGCCAGCTCACCGTCATTCAGAATCTGCTGTTCCACGCCGCCTATTTCGGCATCTCGCGCTCCGACGCCCAACCGCGGGCCCAGGCCCTCCTCGATCAGCTCGGCCTCGGCGATCGCGGCGAATCCAAGGTGGACCAGCTCTCCGGCGGACAGCAGCAGCGACTGATGATCGCCCGCGCGCTCATTCACGAACCCGACATCCTTTTTCTCGACGAGCCCACCGTCGGGCTGGATCCGCAGGCGCGGCTTTCCCTCTGGGAAATCCTCCGTTCCCTCCATGGGGAAGGGCGCACCATCATCATGACCACCCACTACATGGAGGAGGCGGACCGGCTCTGCGATCGCCTGGCGATCGTGGATCACGGCAAGCTCCTCGCCCTCGATTCCCCCGCCGGGCTCCGGGCCCGGGCGCCCGGTGGAACCATGATCGAGGTGACCCTGGACGGCGAGGCCGCGCCGGTGCTTCCGGCTCTGCTGGGCCTGTCGGCGCTCACCCGGACCTCGGCCAAGGGCGCCGAGGTGGTGGCCTACGCCGAGCGAGCGGGAGAGGCCATCCCGCTCCTGCTCCGCGCCGCGGAGCAGGCCGGGCGCCTGCCCCTGGATATCCGGCTGACCCCGCCCAGTCTCGAGACTCTTTTCGTCTCCCTCACCGGGAGAAAGCTCGATTGAATCCCTCCCCCTGGAGGGTGTTCGCCGCGCTCTGCCGCCGGGACGTCCATGTCGTGGCCCGCGAGTTGCCCTTCTTCCTGCTCCGGACCACGCTGCAGCCGATCATGTTTACCATCGTGTTCGGCTACCTCCTGCCCAAGATGGGTTTCGTCCAGCGCGGCTACACCGGCGCGCTGCTGCCCGGCGTGCTGGGCGTGAGCCTGGCCTTCGCGAGCGTGCAGGCGGTGGCGCTTCCGATGGTCGCCGATTTCGGCTGGACCAAGGAGATCGAGGATCGGCTGCTGGCGCCAGTACCCATCTCGGTGATCGCGGTGGAGAAAGTGCTCGCCGGGACGGTGCAGGGAATGATCGCGGCGCTCTTCGTCCTCCCGGTCGCCCGGCTGATCATGGGCCCGATCAACGGGCTCGACTTCGCCCACTTCGGGCTCGTGGTCGGTATGACGCTGCTTGGCGCGTTCACCTTCTCCGCCTTCGGACTGCTGCTGGGCACCGGGATCAAGGGTGAACAGATCGGGCTCATGTTCGGCCTGATCGTGGCACCGATGATCTTCTTCGGCTGTGCCTACTATCCCTGGAAGGCGCTCGCCGCGGTGCCGGTCGTTCAGGTGCTGGTCCTGGTGAATCCGCTGGTCTACGTCTCGGAGGGGATGCGGGGCGTGCTGACCCCGGCGCTCCCGCACATGAACCTCGCCGTGGTGGCGGCGGCGCTGGTCGTGATCAGCACCACCTTCATGGCGCTCGGGCTCCGAACCTTTGACCGCCGCGCGGTGACTTAGCCGCTTCGCGCGGCCGAAACCGGCTCGCCGGCCCGGCCGTCGTGACAGGATGAGCTTCTCGGCACGGACCCGCCTCCCTTCCCTCCTGGTCTTCCTGGGGCTCCTGACCTCCTCGTCGCTCTCCGCCCAGGCCGAAGTCGATTCCGCCCGGGTCGCCCGAGACGCCTGGCGTCAGGCGGGGCCATTGTACCAGCGCCATGAATGGGCCGCGGCCCGCGCCTTGGTGCGCCGGGCGTTCGAGGCCTGGCCGGCCCAGCAGGAGTACGTCTACGCCTACGCCGCCCTCTCCGCCCGCCTCGCCGACACCTCCGAAACGATCCGGGCCCTCGGCCGCCTGGCTGACCTCGGGCTGGCCCGGGATCTCTCCGCCGATCCGGACTTCACCGCACTCCGTGATGCACCGGCGCTCGGTCCGGTCCTCCGGAGGCTCGCCCAGAACGCTGCTCCGCTGACCCGCAGCACGGTCGTCGCCACCCTCGCCGAAGCCGACCTCTTTCCGGAGGGGCTGTCCCACGACGCACGGCAGGGAGTCTGGTATGTCGCCAGCGTCCGGCACCGGAAAATCGTCCGCATTCGGAGGGACGGGACGGGGGAAGACTTCGTTCGTGAGGGGCAGGATGGACTGTGGGCCGTCCTCGGCGTGCGCGCCGATCCGGCCGCTGGAACGCTCTGGGTCACCACCGCCGCGATCCCGCAGATGGCGGGGTACGTCGCGGCGGACAGCGGCAGAGCCGGCGTTCTTGCCTTCGACCTGGCCGCCGGACGCCTCAAGGCGCGCTACCTGCTTCCCGTAGCACCGCCGGGGCATCTCCTGGGAGACCTCGTGGTGGCGCCGAACGGAGATGTATACGCCACCGACAGCCAGGATCCGGTTATCTGGCGGATCGCGCACGGCGGGAAAGAGATCGAGGAGTTTCTCCGCCACCCGCTGTTTCATTCGCTGCAGGGACCCGCGGTCGATCCCTCGGGAACGACGCTCTACGTGGCCGACTACTCCCACGGCATTCTGGCGATCAACCTCACCGGCAGGACGGTCCGCGTCCTTCCCGCGCCGGCGGGAGCCACTACCCTCGGCATCGACGGGATGGTCTGGCACGGCGGGACGCTCATCGGAGTGCAGAACGGCGTCACCCCGCCCCGCATCGTCCGTCTAGTTCTCGATCACGCTGGGCTCCGAATCGAGCGGGTCGAGGTCCTCGACCGCAATCTGGAGGTCGCGACCGAGCCCACCATCGGTACCGTGTGGGGGGATCGGTACTACTACGTCGCCAACAGTCAGTGGGATGAATACGACGACGCCGGGCGGCCGAAGCCCGGAGCCCGGCTCGCGCCGGCGAAGATTCTCGAAGTCAGGCTACGCTAGGGAGTCGGCGGCCTGGGGCTGCCGCCGTCGGTGATGAACCGGACCGCTCCGCCCGGCATTCGGCGCCAGATCGTGAGATACTTCCCGTAGCTGGTGGGCGAGCCCTCTTCGGTGATCTCGGACTCACCGACGGTAAAGCCGAGATCGCCCCCCGCCGAGGCACCCGCGGCCACCGGGTGCCAGGCCCAGCGCGAAGGGGGCCCACCCTCGAGCGATTTCCGGATCGCCGCGGGGCCGCGGGTGAGCGGGCCCGCGCCGAAGGTGACCGCGTCCGGGGCGGCGAATCGTTCGAAGGCCGGGGCCGCTCCCGAATCGCCCGCGAGCCGTGCAAACGCCAGATCGGCGGTTACGAACGCCGCCCCCGGTCCCGATGCCGCGGCCGGCGGGAGGCGGAGCGGGCCGAGGTTTGCGGGAAGAACGGTGGCCGCGGCAGGGTAGAGCGCGAGCCCGACGAAGGCAGCCAGTTTCCAGGCCCCGTTCTCGGGCCGCCACGCCGCGATGTAGCGTCCGATGCGGGCCGGAGCGCCGTCGTGCGCCACCGCGGCCACGCCCCAGCTGATTCCCAAGGTGCCGTCGGCGGCCATTTCCCGGTACAGCGGCTGCCAGGTGATCCGGAGGGAATCCAGCGGGCGTTGCGCCGCCAGGAGGCGGCGGGTCTGATCGGCGCCGACAACGACCGGCGCGCCGGCCCAGAGAAGAGTGCCGTCGCTCGCCAGCGCAGCGACGATCGCCGCGGCGAAGCCATCACGGCCGCTGGCTTCGACCAGCCGGCGCTCGGCGGCCGCCAGGGAATCCGTCGCACCGGATTGCGCGGCGGCGGAGGAAGCACCCAGCACCAGCACGCCGGCCGCGAAGCCGGTGCGCAACACCCCGTTTAGGTTGGGCATGATTTCCGTACGCACCGTTTGAGGAAAGGATTCATCGTGTCGGGTCGCCTTGCCCTCGTCGTCGCCGCGCTGCTCCCGGCCTCCGCCGCAGCGCAGGCTCGCCCCGCGGTCGCCAACATACGCTACGAGCTCACCTTCGATTCCGCGACCGCGCACCGGCGCACCGTCAAGGTGGGAATGCGCTTCGAGGTCACCGGGCCCGCGCCGGTGCTGCTCTCGATTCCCGCGTGGACGCCCGGTGCCTATGAGGTGAGCAACTACGCCCGCAAGGTCTCCCGGTTCACCGCGAGCAGCGGCGGCCGGCCGATCGGCTGGGACAAGACCGACTACGACACCTGGCGGGTTCGCCCCGCCGGCGCGGGGACCGTCGAGATCGGCTTCGACTTCCTGGCCGATACCCTCGATAACGCCATGGCCTGGTCCCAGCCGAATTTCCTCCTGGTCAACGGGACCAACGTCTTTCCGTATCCCGAGGGAATCGGATTCGGCTTCCCGGCCACCGTTGCGGTCACCACGTCGCCGGGGTGGCAGGTCTTCACCCCGATGGAGTCCGATGGACCGGGGCGCTTCCGCGCCGGGAATTATCACGACTTGGTCGACATGCCGTTCTTCATCGGCCGGTTCGACGTGGACAGCCAGCAGATCCAGGGCATCTGGCATCGGATGGCGTCGTATCCCGCCGCCCAGTTCAAGGGCCCCGCGCGCCAGCTCCTCTGGCGGCACCTCGCGGAGTTCGCACCCGAGGAAGCGAAGGTCTTCGGAGAGACGCCGTGGAAGAGCTACTCCACCATGATCATCTTCGAGCCCTCCTATGGCGGGGGCAGCGCGCTGGAGCATCAGAGCTCGCACGTGGGGATCTACAATCCCGGTTTCATGGGCACGCCACTGCTTTCTTCAATCACCGCCCACGAGATGTTTCATTCCTGGAATGTGAAGCGGCTGCGGCCGGCGGAGATGGTCCCCTACCGGTACGACGTTCCCGAGCCCACCACCCTGTTGTGGGTGAGCGAAGGCATCACCGACTACTACTCCGATCTGGCCATCACCCGCGGCGGCGTGATCGACTCAATCGTCTTCCTCAACCTCACCGACGGGAAGCGCCGCCATACCGACCAGACGGTGCCGGTGGCGCTGGAGGATGCCTCGCTCAGCACCTGGATCAAGCCGGCCGACGGCACTGAGGACATCTACTACGACAAGGGCTCGCTGGCCGGCCTCTTCATCGACATCCTGATTCGCGATGCGACCGACAATCGCAAGTCGCTCGACGACGTCTTCCGCGGACTCTACCAGTCCGACTACAAGGCCGGCAGGGGATTCACCACCGCGGAGTGGTGGGCCGCCGTGAGCGCCGCGGCCGGCGGCCGTTCGTTCGCCGAGTTCGCCGCGAAATACGTGGGAGGGCGGGAGCCGTTTCCCTGGAGCACGGTGGCTCCGCTGGCGGGGGTCCGCCTCCACGCCGACACCACCCACGAGCTCCGGATGGGGGTCAACACCATATCCGACAGCAGCCACGTCATGGTGACCGCGCTCACCGAGGGAGGGGCCGCCCAGGAGGCCGGCCTCGAGCCGGGTGACGAGCTGCTCAAGGTCGGGGACATTGCGGTCAAGGGCGAGGAGTTCGGGGAGCTGTATCGGGCCCGCTACGCCAAGGCGGAGGGAAGCACCATCCCGGTCATCGTGCGGCGGAACGCCGCGGAGCGGACCCTTCAGCTCAAGGTCCGCCGGGAAACCGTCGTAGAGGAGCGACTCGAGTTCGATCCCGCCGCCTCGCCCAAGGCGGCCAGGATCCGGCATGGGATCCTGACCGGAACGATCGGGGGCTAACGGGCTACTGGGATTTCTTCCCCTCGGTCACCCCGAGCGCCAGGAGCTGGCGCTGGGTCGTGCCCCGGTGGAGCAGATCGAGCGCGGCCTTCATCTGGGCATCCTCGCGCAGCCCGCGGCGGAACGCCGTCGAATCGCCGAAGGCCATCGTCGTGAACCGCTGCTCGATCATCCGGTCCACCAGCTCGGGGACTCCGTCGAACTGCGCCCGCTGGACCGGCACCTTGGCCTTCACCAGCCGGTCGAAGAACTCACTCCGCATCGCGGGGGTAACCTTAAAATCCCGGGTGAGCGTGGGCTTGGCCTCGATGGCGTAGTTGTACAGCGTCACGTACACCGTCTGCGAGTGCGGGCCCATCGCCTTGAGGAACTCCCGCTCCGCGATCGAGGTGGTGTCGGGCGCCACCACGATATCCGGGGTGATTCCGCCGCCGCCCAGAATCCTTCGTCCCGCGTCCGACTTGAAGATCGGCCGCTTGTGGGTCGAGTCGCCCGGCACCGAATCCTTGGCGTACTCCACGAACCGGTCGTCCTCCAGCCGATCGTGCTCGGCCTGAATCGAGCGGCCGCTCGGCGTGTACCATTTGCCGGTAGTGAGCTTGACGTACCAGCCGCCCTCAAGGGGGAAGAGGGTCTGCACCAGTCCCTTGCCGAACGAGGTGGTGCCCACCACCAGCCCGCGGTCGTGGTCCTGGAGGGCGCCCGCCACGATTTCCGAGGCGGACGCGGTGTAGCCGTCCAC
>JBGPEJ010000043.1:0-17756 GCA_041482775.1 Gemmatimonadota bacterium
AATACAAAGGTGAGGAGTGGGCCCGGCTCGGGGTGAACGTGGAGAAGGATTTTGAGCCGCTCTACGTTGTGCCGGCCGACAAGAAGAAGGTGGTGAAGGAGCTCAAGGACCTGCTCAAGGATGCCGACGAGCTGATTCTGGCCACCGACGAAGACCGGGAGGGCGAAAGCATCTCCTGGCATCTCCGCGAGGTGCTGGGGCCGAAGGTGCCGGTCAAGCGGATGGTGTTCCACGAAATCACCCGGGAAGCCATCCGCGAGGCCCTCGAGACCACCCGCAAGCTCGACGACAAGCTGGTTCGCGCCCAGGAAACCCGGCGGATTCTCGACCGGCTCTACGGATACACCCTCTCACCGCTGCTGTGGAAGAAGATCGCCTACGGTCTCTCGGCCGGCCGGGTGCAGTCGGTCGCGGTCCGGCTCCTGGTTCAGCGGGAGCGGGAGCGCCGGGCGTTCCGGGCGGCGGTGTACTGGGATCTCAAGGCTCACCTCAACCACGCCCGACAGGACTTCGACGCCGAGCTGATCGCGCTCAAGGGCGTCCGCCTGGCCACCGGCAAGGACTTCGACGAACGCACCGGCCGGCTGGCCGAGGGGAAGGACGTCGTCCTGCTCGACGAGGCCGCGGCCGGCAAGCTCCGCGAGCGGCTGCTCAAGCGGCCGTGGAAGGTGTCGGCCAGCGAGGAAAAGCCGGGCATCCGGCGCCCCGCCGCGCCGTTCACCACCTCGACGCTGCAACAGGAAGCCAACCGGAAACTCCGGCTTTCCGCCCGGGAAACGATGCGGGTGGCCCAGAGTCTGTATGAGAACGGCTACATCACCTACATGCGCACTGATTCGGTCGACCTTTCCAATCAGGCGCTTACCGCAGCGCGCGAGTGTGTGGAACGGCTCTATGGGAAGGAGTACCTGCCGCCCAAGTCCCGGCACTACTCCGCCAAGAATGTCCACGCCCAGGAGGCCCACGAGGCCATCCGCCCCGCCGGCTCCCATTTCAGGACACCCGACGAGACCAAGCTCACCGGCCGCGAGTACGACGTCTACGACCTGATCTGGAAGCGGACCGTCGCCTGCCAGATGCCCGATGCGCGGATCACCAGCCTCGTGGTGACCCTCGACGTGGACGATGCCACCTTCCGGGCCACCGGCAAGCGCATCGACTTCCCCGGGTTTCTCCGGGCCTATGTCGAGGGCAGCGACGACCCGGAGGCGGCCCTGGAGGATCAGGAAGTGTTGTTGCCGCACCTCGAGGTGGGCAACGCGCCCGCCTGCACCGGCATCGATGCCCTGTCCCACGAAACCCAGCCGCCGCCCCGGTTCACCGAGGCCAGCCTGGTGCGCGAGCTCGAGGCCGACGGCATCGGCCGTCCCAGCACCTACGCCAGCATCATCGGCACCATCGTCGAACGCGGCTACGTGCAGAAGCAGGGGCAGGCGCTGGTGCCGACCTTCACCGCCTTCGCGGTGACCAGTCTGCTGGAGCACCACTTCCCCAAGCTGGTGGACCTCAAGTTCACCGCGCGGATGGAGCAGAGCCTGGACGACATCGCGGAGGGGCACGCCGAGTGGCTCCCCTACCTGCAGGGGTTCTACCTCGGCAAGGACGGCCTGCAGAAGCAGGTGGAGTCCCGGGAACAGAAGATCGACCCCGCCGAGGCCCGCACGGTGGAGGTGGGCGGGCTCGACGACACCATCATTCGAATCGGCCGCTTCGGGCCCTACATCGAGGTGGAGCGGGGTGGGGAAACGTTGCGGGCGTCGGTGCCGCGGGACGCCGCGCCGGCGGATCTCACCAGCGCCGGGGTGGAGGAGTTGCTGCGGCAGAAGCTGGAAGGCCCCGACATCCTCGGCCACCATCCCACCACCGCAGAGCCGATCCTGGTGCTCACCGGACAGTATGGTCCCTACGTGCAGCTGGGCCAGGTCAACGACGCGAACCCCAAGCCGAAGCGGGCCAGCCTGCCCAAGGGCATGAAGCCCGAAGACGTTACCCTGGACACCGCGGTCGGGCTGCTGGCGCTCCCGCGGCTGCTCGGGGTGCACAGCAACGGCAACAAGATCTTCGCCGGACAGGGCCGCTTCGGGCCCTACATTCTTCTCGACAAGGGGAAGGACGGGAAGGATTATCGCTCGCTCAAGGGCGATGACCTCGTGCTGACCGTTACGCTGCGCCGGGCCCTCGAGCTGCTGGCCCAACCCAAGCTCGCCCGGGGGCGGCGCGCGGCACCGCTTCCCCTCAAGGAGCTGGGCCCGCATCCCGAGGATAAGGCGCCAGTGGCGCTGTACGACGGCCAGTACGGCCCCTATGTCAAGCACGGGACGGTGAGCGCTTCGATCCCGAAAGGGAGCGATCCCCAGCGGGTTACCCTCAAGGATGCGGTGGAGCTCCTCGCCGCCAAGCGGGGCAGGGCTCCGGGGCGCCGCCCGGTCCGGGCCCGCCGTGTCAAGCGCGGCTGATCAGAGCAGCGTTCCCCGCAGGATGAGTGCCGCCACCGAGAAATAGATTGCAATGCCGGTGACGTCCACCAGCGTGGCAACGAACGGCGCCGAGGCGCTGGCGGGGTCGAACCCCAGCCGGCGGAGCACGAACGGCAGCATCGACCCGGTAAGCGAACCGAAGGTCACCACCCCGATCAGCGCCGCTCCCACCGTTACGGCCACCAGGCCATAGTGGACGCCGTAGTTCTGCCATCCCAGCGCCTGCCACGCCAGAATCCGCACCACCCCGATCGCTCCGAGAATGGAACCCAGCACCAGGCCGGCGGGGAGCTCGCGGAGGGCGATCCGCCACCAGTCCTTCAGCGTCACCTCGCGGAGCGCCAGCGCCCGGATGATCAGGGAGGTGGCCTGGGAGCCGGAGTTGCCTCCCGAGCTGATGATGAGCGGGATGAACAGCGCCAGCACTACCGCCCGTTCGATCTCGACCTGGAACCGGCCCATCGCCGTGGCGGTGAGCATCTCCCCGATGAACAGCGCGCAGAGCCAGCCGGCGCGCTTCTTCACCATCGCCCCGAAGCCGATTTCGGTGTACGGCTCGTCGAGGGCCTCCATGCCGCCGAACTTCTGAACGTCTTCGGTTTCCTCCTTGACCAGCGCGTCGATGACGTCGTCCACTGTCACGATGCCCAGGATGTGCTGGCCTTCGTCCACCACCGGCATGGCGAGCAGGTTGTACTTGCTGATCAGCCGCGCCACCTCCTCACGGTCCATCCGGGGCTCCACGCTGAGGGGGCTGCGCTCGGTGCCGACTTCCCCCACCGGGGTCGAGGGCTCGGCCATCACCAGCTCGCGCAGCGAGACGACGTGAATCAGCGCCCGGGTGGCCGGGTCGGTGACGTAGATGGCGTAGACCGTCTCCTTCCGGCCCCCCACCTGCCGGACGTGCGCCAGGGTGCGTTCGGCGGTCCAGTCGGCCGGGACGCTGACGAACTCCGTGGTCATGATGCCGCCCGCGGTATCGGGCGGGTATTGGAGCAGGAGCTTGAGGGCCTCGCGGGTTTCCGGGGTAACGCTGCTGAGCAGCCGGGTCCGGTTGGCGGGATCCAGCTCGCGGAAGAGGTCGGCCTGCTGGTCGGACGACATCGCGTCCACCAGATCGGCGGCGTCCTTGGCCGACATCCGCGCCACGATCGCGGCGCGGTGGTCCACCAGCTCCGGCTCGTCGAAAATCTGGACCGCGAGGTCGAAGGGCAGGGCAGCCAGGACCTTCGCCGCCGCCTCCGGCTCCAGCTCGCGCAGCGCCTCGGCGATGTCGGGGGGCTGCATCACCGAAAGCACGGCGTTCAGCTCGACCGGATCTCCGCAGAGGAGATAGAGCAGCTCGGGCGTGGGCTTGGTGAGTTCGTCGAGAATCGGCGTCATGGCGTCGTCCGGCGGAAGGCGGAGAGGCGACGATCAATTGGCAAAGTACATCGGGTCAGCCCTTGGGTCAGCCCCTCCGCGTTGACGCTTGCACCGGAATCCGGATAAGTTGCCCGCCGCCGGGACAGATGGCCGAGTGGCTTAAGGCGCACGCCTGGAGAGCGTGTATACCTCAAAAGGGTATCGAGGGTTCGAATCCCTCTCTGTCCGTTCGATGGAACCGATCCCGCCGGGTGGACGTTATGGGCCTGATAGACGTCCTTCATACGGAGCCCCGATGATCACCCGCCGCCCCGCCGACATCCCTGCCCGGGAAATCACCGACGAGTCGCTCTACTGGACCCGCCGGGAGTGGCTGGCGTCGGTGGGCCTCGGCCTTGCCGGCGCGGCCCTGCTGCCGCGGGGCGCATCGGCCCAGGTCGATGAGAAGCCGACCCCCTACGAGGCGGTTACCGGCTACAACAACTATTACGAGTTCGGCACCGGCAAGGACGAGCCCAAGGAGAACGCCCACACCCTGCGCCCCCGGCCGTGGAGCGTTTCGGTCGAGGGGGACGTCAAGAAGCCGGCGGTGTACGATGTCGAGGACCTGTTCAAGGGGATGAAGCCCGAGGAGCGGGTCTATCGGCACCGCTGCGTCGAGGCCTGGTCGATGGTAGTGCCCTGGCTGGGCTATCCCCTTCGGGACGTGATCAAGCGGCTCGAGCCGGGAACCAAAGCCAAGTACGTCGAATTCGTCACGCTCTACGATCCCAAGCAGATGCCCGGCCAGCGCCGGGACATCCTGCCGTGGCCCTATGTCGAGGGGCTCCGGATGGACGAGGCGATGCATCCCCTCGCCCTGCTCACCGTGGGGCTGTACGGCAAGACGCTTCCCAACCAGAACGGCGCCCCGGTGCGGCTCACCGTGCCCTGGAAGTACGGCTTCAAGGGGGGCAAGTCGCTGGTCAAGATCCGGTTCGTCGAAAAGCAGCCGGAAACCACCTGGGCGGTGGCGGCTCCGAACGAGTACGGCTTCTACGCCAACGTGAATCCCACGGTGGACCACCCGCGGTGGAGTCAGGCCACCGAGCGTCCGATCGGGGCGTTCTTCCGGAAGAAGACCCTGATGTTCAACGGCTACGCCGACCAGGTGGCCTCGATGTACGCGGGGATGGACTTGCGCGCCAATTTCTGAGCGACCGATGACCGAGGCCCAGCTGGTCCGGCGGGTGGTCAAGCCGGCGCTGTGGCTGGCCGGACTGGCACCGCTGGCCTATCTGGTCTGGGCGTTCCTCACCGACCACCTCGAAGCCGAGCCGGTGAAGGGATTGGAGCATTTTACCGGTCGGACGGCGCTGATCATTCTGTTCATCACGCTGTGCATCACGCCGCTCCGGCGCCTGAGCGGCTGGAACGGCCTGATCAAGCTCCGGCGGCTCATCGGGCTCTTCGCGTTCTTCTACGCGCTCCTCCACTTCGGCATCTTCCTCGTCTTCGACCTCGAGCTCTCGTTCGGGGACCTGGCGCGGGAGGTGGTGAAGCGCCCGTGGATCACGGTCGGGTTCTCCGCGCTCGTCCTCTTGACGCTGTTGGCCGCTACCTCGCCGCTGGCCGTCCTGCGCTTGATGGGCGGCAAGCGGTGGGAGCTACTGCACCGGACCATCTACCTTGCCGCGGTGCTGGGAATCGTCCATTTCCTCTGGTCGCAGAAGAAGGACATCTCCCTCCCGGTGAAGTACGCGGCAGTCCTCGGGATAATTTTCCTGCTCCGGCTCCTGCCGCGTCGGCCCGGGCGCGTTACGGCTTTGCGGCAGGCCGGTCAGTCATCCCCTTCTTGAGCTGATCCGCCGTCAGATTTACATGGCCCACCGACTGGGCGATGATCACTCGGCCGCCGGGCACCGGGGCATCATGCGACCAGAGATGGTAGATGATGCCGTCGGTGGTGGCGACGAGATCGGCCACGCCTTTGGCCTGGTCCGCCGGGAGGTCGTGCACCTGGACCCGTCCGGTGGCGATCTCCTGCCGGTGGTCGTGCCAGTACTTGTTCCAATCCGCCAGCGGCACCGCGCCGGAGCGGGTGATGGATTTCGCCACGATGTATTCCACCTGCTCCAGACGGGCGCCGGGGTCACTGGAGGAATAGACCAGGCACTCGATCACCGGCTCGGGTGAAAGCACCTTGCAGTAGTGATGGTACGGTCCCATGGTCTTCCCCTCGACCACGTGGGGCGCGGTGACGTGGATGGTGTGGCCGTCGGCCGGGGTACCCGGTTTCGGGGCCTGATTCAACACCGGGTAGGAAAAGAGTGTGAGGGTGCCGAGGAGGGAAAGACCGCCAAGGGTTCGGGACATGGGTGGCTCCACGGTGGGGGTAGGGTGCCCAAAGGGTACCTCCGACTCGCGCAATCGGTCAGGGTCGCGGCGCTCATGGCGCGGCGCTCGCTGGTTGCGACCGGCGGGGTGGAGGACTAGCTTCCCCGCCCGAGATGCCCTCGGTTACCCGGCTCCTCGACGCCCCGGCCATGGCGCGCGCCCTTGCGCGTATGGCGAGCGAGGTCGTTGAGAAATGCCGGGGCACCGAGGGCCTCATCTTGGTGGGGATCCAGCGCCGGGGCGTGGAGCTGGCCGGACGGCTGGCCCGGATCATCGCCAAGAGCGAGGGCCGCCCGCCCGCGCTGGGCAAGCTCGATATCACGCTCTATCGCGACGATCTCTCCGCCATCGGTCCCCGGCCCCGCGTCGGTGAAACCAGCCTCCCCGAGGAACTCGAGGGCCGGATCGTGGTGATCGTGGACGACGTCCTATACACCGGCCGGACGGTGCGCGCCGCCCTCGACGAGCTCGCCGACTTCGGGCGCCCGCGTCGGATCCTCCTTGCGGTCCTGGTTGACCGCGGCGGGCGCGAGCTCCCCATCCAGGCCGACATCGTGGGGCTCGCGGCCACCACCGCCCCCGACGATCGGGTGGACGTGGCGGTCGAGGAGCTGGACGGCGCTGATCGGGTGGACCTGGTGCGCGGAGCGCCGCTGTGACCGCGCCGGCGCTGGGTAAGGACCTCCTCGGGTTGGAGCCCCTCTCGGCCGAGCAGATCCGCCTCATCCTCGATACCGCGGAGCCGTTCAAGGAAGTGAGCGAGCGGGCCATCAAGAAGGTGCCCGCGCTCCGGGGGAAGACCATCGTCAACCTCTTCTTCGAGCCCTCCACCCGCACCCGCATCTCGTTCGAGTTCGCGGAAAAGCGCCTGAGCGCCGATACCGTCAACGTGGCCTCCACCGGCTCTTCGATTTCCAAGGGAGAGACGCTGGTGGATACCGCCCGGAACCTCGAGGCCATGCGGATCGACATGGTGGTGATCCGCCATCCGGCCAGCGGGGCGGCCCAGTTCCTCGGCTCGCGCATTCGGTCCAACGTCATCAACGCGGGGGACGGGAAGCACGAGCATCCCACCCAGGGGCTGCTCGACCTGCTGACCCTGCGGGACCGGTTCGGGAAGATCGAGGGGCTCAAGGTGGCCATCTGCGGCGACGTACTCCACAGCCGGGTGGCCCGGAGCAATATCTGGGGCCTCCTCAAGCTCGGGGCGGAAGTGGCCCTCTGCGGCCCGGCAACGCTGATCCCCCGCGAGCTGGCGGAGTTGGGGGTGCGCATCATCCCTCACATCGAGGACGCCATCGCCTGGGCCGACGCGCTCAACGTGCTGCGGCTTCAGCTCGAGCGCATGCAGGGGGGCTTCGTCCCGTCGCTCCGGGAGTACAATCGGGTGTTCGGAGTTACCCGCGAGCGGCTGGAGCGGGCCCCGCGTGACCTGGTGATCCTCCATCCGGGACCGATCAATCGCGGCGTCGAGATCGACAGCGACGTAGTTGACGGCCCCCACAGCGTGATCCTGCCCCAGGTGACCAACGGGGTAGCGGTCCGAATGGCCGTTCTCTATCTGCTGGCCGGCGGCGCCCCCGACTGGCAGGCCTCATGAGCGATCTCCTCATCCGGGGCGGCCGGGTAATCGACCCTTCCCGGGGCACCGACGGCGTTGCCGACCTCTATGTGAAGGAGGGCAAGATCGAGGCGGTCGGCCGGAACATCCCGGCGCCGCCCGGCACGATGGTTGTGGATGCGGCGGGCAAGGTGGTGGCGCCGGGCTTGGTGGACCTCCACGTACATCTCCGGGAGCCCGGCTTCGAGCACGCCGAGACCATCGCGAGCGGCGCCGCCTCCGCCGCCGCCGGTGGGTTCACCGCGGTATGCTCGATGCCCAACACCGATCCGGTCACCGACAGCCAGGCCACGGTGGGGTTCGTGGTGCGCCAGGCCATCCGGGCCGGCAAGGCGCGGGTCTACCCGATCGGCGCGGTGTCCCTGGGCCAGCGGGGAGAGCAGCTCACCGAGTTCGGGGAAATGGTCCAGGCCGGCGCAGTGGCGGTGAGTGACGACGGGAGGCCGGTGGCCTCGAGCCACCTGATGCGCACCGCTCTCGAGTACGCCAAGACCTTCGGGATTCCGGTGGCGGACCATTGCGAGGATCTCTCCCTCGCCATCGGTGGCGCCATGCACGAGGGCATCGTCTCGGCTCGGCTGGGCCTCAAGGGGATCCCTTCGGCGGCCGAAGAGATCATGGTGGCCCGCGACATCATCCTGGCCGAGCTGACCGGCGGACACGTTCATCTCTGTCACATGTCCACCCGCGGCTCGGTCGAGCTGATTCGCTGGGCCAAGTCGAAAGGGCTTCCGGTAACGGCGGAAGCCACGCCGCACCACTTCACCCTGACCCACGAGCGGTGCGAGGGGTACGACACCAGCGCGAAAATGAATCCGCCCCTCCGTGAGGCAGCCGATCGAGACGCCATCCGGCAGGGGCTCAAGGACGGCACCATCGATTGCATCGCCTCGGATCACGCCCCCCACCACTACGACACCAAGGAGCGGGAGTTCGATGAGGCGCCCAACGGAATCGTGGGCTTGGAGACCGCGCTCGGCCTGGCCATGCGGGAGCTGGTGGCACCGGGAATTCTCTCGCTCTCGGAGATGATCAAGCGGATGAGCACAACTCCCGCCCGAATCTTCCATCTCCCGGGGGGGACGCTTGCGGTGGGAGCGCCGGCCGACGTGGTGGTGTTCGACCCGGACCGCCGCTGGGTGGTCCGCCGGGAGGAGCTGCACTCCAAGAGCGCCAACTCTCCCTTCATCGGCGAGACCCTGGTGGGTCAGGTCGAGATGACCTTGGTGGCCGGAAGGGTGGTGCACCAGCGAAAGGACCGTTCGACTTCTTGACAGTGACGAAAATGGACACGTTTCGCTCTTGCGCGATTTCATTAGATTGGGACGAGTTGCCGAAGTATGTGCTGCGAATACCGGAGAGGCCCGCATGAGCGAGCAGAAGTCGCATAACGTGACCGAAATCGAAGCGTTGCTCGCCACCCGGCAGCAGCTGACGGGGTGGCTGGAGCGCCTCGACTCTGCCGGAACGCGCGCTCCGGAATCGGTGCGTGCCAAGGTCAGGGCGGACTACCATGCCCGGCAGGCGCAGGTGGTGGCCCAGCTCGGCACCCATGCGGACCTGATCGCCTCGACGCTCGACGGCCTGCGGGCCCAATCGAAGGAGTTCCGGCAGTCGCGGGGCGAGGAGCTGGCGGTGCGGGCGGAAGCCGAGTTGCGCCACATGGTCGGGGAGTACAGTGACAACGAGTGGCAACTGGTCGAGCTGGAGAGCTCGGGCAAGATCGAAGGATTCGACCAGGAAATCGACCGGCTGGGAGTCGAGATCCGCCGTCTCGAAGAGGTGCAGTCCCTGATTGCGCCGCCCCCGCCGGCCCCGCCCGCGCCTCCGCAGACACTGGAGCAGGAGCGGGAGTTGATGGTAACCCACGGGCATGAGATGCCCCCGATGCTCGATCCCGAGCCGCTGTCGGCTCCCGAGCAACCTGCGCTGACACTGGTCAAGGACGAGGCCCCCGCCGCTCCCCAGATTCCCGCGCCGCGCCCCGAAGCGCCCCGGTTCGTGCCCCGCGGGGGCACCACCAAGTCCCGGGAATCCGGTCCGGTTCGCTCGATTCCGTTCCCCCAGTCGGCTCCCGCCGCCACGCCCGCTCAACAGGATGAGCTGGCCTTCCTCCGCTCGGTAACGCTCGACTCCACGCTTCCCGGCCACCGGATCACCCAGAATCCGGCGCCCAACGCGGTCGGCGGGCTCGATCGCGAGGAGCGGCCCAGCCAGACCGTCTCCAAGACCCTGAAGTGCGGGGAATGCGGCTCGCTCAACCGGCCCACCGAGTGGTATTGCGAGCGTTGCGGAGCGGAGTTGGCGGCGCTCTAACAATCGGGGCGCGGTCTTGAGCAAGAAAAAGGGGCCTCACCATCGCGGTGAGGCCCCTGTTCCATTTGTCCCGCTCTGCCGAGCTCTACTTTTTCAGCAGCTTTGCCAGCCGGCTCTTCTGTCGTGCGGCGGTATTGGGATGGATCAGGCGTTTGCGCCCCGAACGGTCGAGCAGTTTCATCGCCTGCGCATACGCCGCGGCGCTCGCCTTGGTGTCTCCGGCACTCCGGACCTTCTTGAGGGCGCTCCGGAGCTCGCTGCGCTGGCTCCGGTTACGGGCGGTTCGCGACTTGGCTTGCCGCATCTGCTTCTTGGCGGATTTGGTTCTCGGCACTGCGATTCCTCGTCGGTCGAAGCCGGGCTCTTGGATCGGCGCGCGGCCGATTCCGGGGAAGGCGTAAGTATAGCCGCGGCAATATCTTGACGCAAGGGAGCGAGTTGACTCGGCGGGGCTCGCGGAGCTAACTTCTGCGGCCTCCTGGCCCAGGAATCTTGCCTGCTCGGCGACTTCATCCTTGCCCTTCCCGTTCTGGTGTTCTCGCTGGTGGCCCACGAGTACGCCCACGGGTATGCCGCGCTGAAGCAGGGCGATGACACCGCGCTCCTGCAGGGGCGGCTGACCTTGAATCCGCTGCCCCACATTGATCCCTGGGCCACGCTCATCATGCCGGCCGCGCTCTGGTACCTCTCCAAGGGCGCGTTCACCTTCGGCGGGGCCCGGCCGGTGCAGGTCCGGCCCGATAAGTACCGGAATTTCCGTCGGGGAGACATCATCGTTTCCGGCGCGGGCGTGGCCACCAATCTGGCCATCGCCGTGCTCTGCGCCGTGCTGTTCCTGGCGCTGGGACTCCTGGGCCGGCTGGCGCCCGGCGGGGGCGAGGTGCTGGGAGCTGCGCAGCGGATGCTGACCTGGGGGGTGTGGCTCAACCTGATGCTGGGGTTCTTTAATCTGCTCCCGATTCCCCCGCTGGACGGGTCTCATATCGTCTATCACCTGCTGCCCCAGGGCATCCGGGAGAGGTACCGAGCCCTGCAGCGACTGGGATTTCTCCCCCTGCTGGCCCTGATGCTCTTCTTCCCGAGGGCGCTCGACGTGCTCCTGACCCCGGCCCGGGCAGGCCTGGCCCTCTTCCTCCGGGTGGCTACCCCCTTCGCTGCGGGGCCCGGATGGAACATCTTTCCGTCATGACCGCCGGCGCCCCCGTTACCGCCCGGCCCCAAACCGGGCTGAATGCCTCCCCTCCGCTGGTGGACCGGCGGGTGGCGGTGGGCGGGTTCGTGGTCGAGCTGGAAGCCTTCTCGGGTCCGCTCGACCTGCTGCTGCACCTGCTGCGCGAAGAGCAGATCGACATCGCCGACATCCCGATCGCCCGGATCGCGGATCAGTTCCTGGCCGCGATTCACGAGCTCGGACTCAACCAGGCCGCCGATTATCTCGAGATGGCGAGCCGGCTGGTCCGGCTCAAAGTGCAAATGCTTCTGCCCCGAAGCCTCGACGGCGAGGAGTGGGAGGATCCGCGGGCCGAGCTGGTTCGGCGGCTGCTGGAGTACCAGCAGATCAAGGAAATTGCCCACTGGATGGCGGCGGCGGCGGAGCGGCGTTCCCTCCGATTCGGGCGGGGGTACCTCCCGCCGCCGCCGGAGATTCCGCCGCTGCCGCTCACCCTCGACCTCTTCGAGCTCCTCTCCGCGGTCGACCGGACGGTTGCCGGAATTCTGCATCCGGTGCTGCACCGGGTCATCGCGCGCCCGCTCAATGTCGAAGGCGCCACCCTCCGGGTGCAGTCGCTCCTGGAGGACCGCGAGGAGTTCGTCTGGTTCGAGGCGCTGGGCGCCCGGCCGACGATTTCCGATCTGCTCTCGCTGCTTCTCGCTCTGCTGGAGCTCTCCCGGCGGGGCCTCTGCTTCGTGCTTCAACCCGCGGCCTTCGAGCCGCTCCTGGTGCGCCGTGAATCCCCTCGCCCAGCTGCTTGAAGCCGCGCTGTTCGCCGCGGCGCGGCCGGTGGCCGCCGAAGAGCTCGTCACCCTCGACCCCGACGCCTCGCTGGACGACGTGCGGGCGGCGCTCGACCAGCTCCGCGAGCACTACGACTTCGACGGACACGGGGTCGAGCTGGTGGAGTTGGCCGGCGGCTACCAGATCCTGTCGCGGCCGGCGTTCGCCGCGGCCATCGAGCGGGCCCAGCTTAACGTGCGGCAGCCCCGTTTGACCCCGGCCATGCTGGAGACCCTCGCGGTCATCGCCTACCGGCAGCCGGTGGGCCGCGCGGAGATCGAGGACATCCGGGGCGTCTCCACGAGCGGGGTGCTCCGGTCACTGCAGGAGCGCGGGCTCATCGAGGTAACCGGGCGGAGCGAGGGGCTGGGCCGCCCGCTGCTCTACGGCACCACGCCGCTCTTCCTCGAGCTGCTGGGCCTTTCCGACCTGCAGAATCTTCCCCGCGCCGAGGAGCTCACCATCGCGCTGCAACCGCCCAAGGCGGAGGCCGTCGGCCCCGATGACGCCGCGGCATATGTGGCCGCCGACCGGTGAGCGAAATGCGGCTGCAGCGGGCGCTGGCGCGCGCCGGAGTCGCGTCGCGCCGCGCGGCCGAGGCGTTGATCGAAAGCGGCGTGGTACGGGTGGACGGCCAGGTGGCGACGCTGGGATCGAAAGTGGATCCCGATCGCCAGGCGGTTACCGTGCGGGGGAAGCGGGTGGCGCAGAAGCCCAAGCGGTGGATTGCCTTCCACAAGCCGCTCGGAGTGGTGACGACGGCCAAGGACGAGGAAGGGCGCCGCACCGTGTTCGAGTTCGTTCCCCGCTCCGAAGGGCTTACCTACGTGGGCCGGCTCGACGTGATGACCACCGGCCTGCTGATTCTCACCACCGATGGTGACGCGGTGCACCGCCTCACCCATCCGCGTTACCATGTGCCGCGCCGGTACACCGCGCTGGTCCACGGACTGGCCACGGCGCAGGTGGCCGAGGCGGTCAAGCGCCGCGTGGTGCTGGAAGGGCGGCCGGTGGTGCCGCTGGAGACGCGGGTACGTCCCGGTGTGAACGGGCGGAGCATCCTGGACGTCACCCTCGCCGAGGGTCGCAAGAACATCGTACGCCGCTGGGCCGGTGAGCTTGGCCTCAAGGTGGAGCGTCTGGCGCGGCTGGCCTATGGGCCGATTCGCCTGGGCGAGCTGCCGGTCGGCAAATGGCGCCCCCTCACCCCGGCGGAGGAGCGCGCGATCTACCGCACGATCCATCTCGCCGCGAAGGAATAGGAGCGCATGGCCGAGCCCGCCGCCGCAAAGGAAGTTCCGCTCCGCGAGGTCACCGACGAGGTAGCCCGCCGCCTGGTGGGACAGAGCGGCATGGTCGAGCGCCTGCTGATCGGGCTGCTCACCGGGGGGCACATTCTGCTCGAAGGGGTGCCGGGGCTGGCCAAGACCCTCGCGGTGCGGACCCTGGCGGAGATTCTCCACGCCAGCTTTTCCCGGATTCAGTTCACTCCCGACCTGCTTCCCGCCGACGTCGTCGGCACCATGGTCTACGACCCGAAGAGCCAGGAGTTCTATCCCAAGAAGGGGCCGCTCTTCGCGCACATCGTCCTGGCCGACGAAATCAACCGGGCGCCGGCCAAGGTGCAGTCGGCGCTGCTGGAGGCGATGCAGGAACATCAGGTGACCATCGGGGGAATCACCTATCCGCTGCCGCAGCCCTTTCTGGTCCTCGCCACCCAGAACCCGATCGAGCAGGAGGGCACCTATCCGCTGCCCGAGGCGCAGCTCGACCGCTTCCTGCTCAAGGTGAAGGTGGACTATCCCTCGCGGCTGGAGGAGCGCGAGGTGCTGCTCCGGATGAGCGGCGGCGAGCCGATCCCGGTTCAGCGGGTGCTCGATCCCAAGGACGTCCTTATCGCGCGGCGGGCCATCGCGGCGGTGCACTTGGACCAGCGTCTGGTGGACTACATCGTCGACCTGGTCCGGGCGACGCGGGAGCCGGGGACGGTCGGTCTGGCCGCCCTGACCCCGCTGATCGCATTCGGCGCTTCGCCCCGCGCCTCGATTGCGCTGGCGCAGGCCTCGCGGGCCTATGCCTTCCTCCAGGCCCGCACCTTCGTCGTCCCGGAAGACATTCGCGCCCTGGCGCCCGATGTGCTCCGGCACCGGCTGGTCCTCACCTTCGAAGCCGAGGCGGAGGACGTCACGACGGACGCGGTGGTGACGCAGCTGCTCGGCGCTGTGAAAGTTCCCTGAGGGGGTTCACCGCCTCCTATGCCTCCCGTCCCCGCCGAAATCCTCAAACAGGTCAAAGGCATCGCCCTCCGGACCCGGGGGGTGGTGGACTCGCTCTTCTCCGGAGAATTCCGCAGCGTCTTCCGCGGGCAGGGGATGGAGTTCGCGGAGGTGCGGGCCTACGAGCAGGGTGACGACTTCCGCGCCATCGACTGGAACGTCTCGGCGCGGATGGGAGTCCCCTTCGTCAAGACGTTCACCGAAGAGCGCGAGCTCACCCTGCTGCTGGTGGTGGACCAGTCGGCCTCGACCCGGGTGGGCGCTCCGATCACCAAGTCGGCCCGCTCCGTGGAAGTGGCGGCGGTGCTGGCACTCGCCGGGGCGCGGGAGCAGGACCGGGTCGGCGCCATTCTCTTCAGCGATCGGGTGGAGCACGTGGTGCCCCCGGCCAAGGGGCGGCGCCATGCGCTCCGGCTGATCCGCGACCTGCTGGCCTTTGCCGCCTCGGGCCGCGGCACCAACCTCGTGGAAGCGGTGCACTTCGCTTCGCGAGTCCTGGGGCACCGGAGCGTCGTGGTAATCCTCTCCGATTTCCTGGCCGAGGGGTGGGAGAAGGCGCTCCGCGAGCTGGCGGTGCGCCACGAGATCATCGCCATCACCGTAGATGATCCGCGGGAGGAGTCGCCGCCGGCGGCGGGCTGGATCGAGATGGAGGACGCGGAGAACGGCCGCCGGGCCCTGGTGAACACCGGGAGCGCCGCAGCACTCCGCCGCTGGCGGGGCGCGGCGCAGGCGCGGCGTGCCCAGCGCGCCGAGCGGCTGCGCGGCGCGGGGGTGGAGCACATCTCCCTCGATGTTGCAGGAGAGTACGGGCTGGTGCTCCGGCGAGCGTTCGCGCGCCGGATCAAGCGCCGGAGGGCGCGCCGGGCATGACCCGCCTGCTGCTTCTCTTCCTGCTGCAGGCGCCCGCGCCGACGGTGGGAGACACCGTCTGGGTGGAACGCACCGTCGGAGATGTGGCGGGTGCCGTGGTCCGGCCGCAGCAGTGGTCGCTGGGGAATCTGGGACAGCAGCTGGGGCCCGCGGAAGTGCGGCACGGAGCGGTCGGCGCGGTGGTGCGCTATGCGCTGGTCCTCTGGTATCCGGGAGACCACCTGCTGACCATGCCCGGTCCGGTTCTCGTCCGCCGGGATGGGCGCTCCGATACTCTGGCGGTCTCGACGGTCCGGATCCGGGTGGGGAGTGTTCTTCCGGCCGGCGGGCGGCGCACCACACTCCCGCCGCGCCCCGCCACCGGCGCTCTCCCGCTCCTGGCCAGCGACCTGATTCCGGGTGCCATCCTTCTTGGCGTGACGTTGGGGGGCTTGCTGATCGTGGCACTCCGTTGGCGGCGCCGGGCCAAGCCAACGCCGCACCTCGATCGGACGCCCCCGCGCCCCGATACCGCCACTCTGATCCGCTGGGCGGACGCCGGGGAATACCGCGCGGCGCTCGAAGGATGGGGTTGGATCCTGGCCCGGCGCCTCCAGCTGAGCCGGGACCTGGCCGAGACCGCCGAGCTGCAACGACTCCTCGACGACATTGCCTTCAGCGTCTTTTCGCGGCGGAGCGGGGAGCATCTCGCCTCGCTGGCCGTCCGGGCGGCGCATCTGGGGGGCGGATGACTTTCGCCCGGCCCTTCCTCCTGCTCCTGCTGCTATTGCCGCTCTGGCTCCTGGTGCGGCGGCGGCGCGGCGCCACCGTCACCGTGGGCGACGGCGCGCTTCCCGCCGCCGCCGCGCGCCGGGCCTGGCTCCCGCTGGTGCCGCCGGCGCTCCGGGCCCTGGCGCTCGCCGGCTGGATCGTCGCCGCGGCGGGGCCCCGTCTGCCGGGCGGTCCCACCACGGTGCGGAAGGACGGCATCGCGATCGTCATCGCGATCGACGTATCCAGCAGCATGCTGGCGGAAGATTTCGCGCCCTCGAACCGGCTCGAAGTGGCCAAGCGGGACGCCATCGCGTTCATTCGCGGGCGCGACGCCGATCGGATCGGGCTGGTGGCATTCGCCGGCCAGGCACTCACCCAGATTCCGGTTACCCTCGACTACGCCGTGCTGGAGCAGGCGGTGAGCGCGCTCCGGGTGGGCACCCTCGAGGACGGGACCGCCATCGGGAGCGGCCTCGCCACCGCCGTCAACCGGCTGCGCCGGGTTCCGGCGCGCTCCCGGGTAGTGCTGCTCCTTACCGATGGCGTCAACAACCGCGGCGCCATTGACCCGCGGACCGCCGCCGATGCCGCCGCCGCGTTCGGCGTCCGGGTCTACTCGGTGGGCGTCGGCACCGAGGGAGAAGCGCGGATTCCGACCGGGCGCGGGATGAGTGGCTTCCGCTACGAAATGCTGCCGGTGGAGATCGACGAGGTGCTGCTCAAGGACATCGCCGCCAAGACCGGCGGCCGGTATTTTCGCGCCACCGACAGCGAATCGCTCGGGCGGATCTTTCAGCAGATCGACCAGATGG
Organism: Gemmatimonadota bacterium; assembly: GCA_041482775.1. Classification (GTDB taxonomy): domain Bacteria; phylum Gemmatimonadota; class Gemmatimonadetes; order Gemmatimonadales; family GWC2-71-9; genus JABFSM01. Next base: position 16,866 of record JBGPEJ010000043.1, read on the forward strand.
AACGCACCCGGGTGGAGTCCCGGCAGTATCGCGCGGCGGATGAGACTCCCGCTCCCTTTCTTCTGGCGGGGCTCGGGCTCTTCGGGCTGGCACTCCTGCTCGGATCCACCGTCGTGGTGCGGGCGCCATGATCGTCGATTCCCCGATGATCCTGGTGCTGGCCCCGGTGGCGGCGTTCCTGCTCGGATGGCTGGCGTGGCTGGTGCGCCGGGCGCGCTCCCGGTCGCTCGCGCTCTGGGCGCCCGGCCGGGCTCGCGCCGCCCTGAACGAGAGGGCGGGCCCCTGGTTGCTGGGCGCCGCGGGGCTCCTGGCCGGGGTGGGCGCCGCCGGTCCGCGCTGGGGCACCACCGAAACCGAGCTGGCGGGGCGGGCGCTCAATCTCGCGATCGGAATCGACATCAGCCGCTCAATGCTGGCGGAGGATGCCGCGCCGAACCGATTGCAGCGCGCGGTCCGGGAGGCGCGCCGCCTGGTGCAGGACAGCCGGGGCGATCGCCTGGCGCTCCTGGCGTTTGCCGGGCAGAGCTACATCCTGACCCCGCTGACCCTCGATGACGGCGCGGTATCGCTGCAGCTCGACGCTCTCGACCCCGAGGTTGCCAGCGAAGGGGGAACCGAGCTGGCCGCCGTGCTGACCCAGGGAAGAGGGCTCCTCGCCGCGGCGGCCGAAGGTGGCGCGCGGGTGCTGGTGGTGTTCACCGATGGAGAGACCCACGACTCGGTGGATGCCGCCATTGCCGCGGCCAAGGCGCTCCGCGCCGACGGGGTAACCCTGATTCTCGTGGGTGAGGGCGACACCGTGCCCACCCGGATTCCGCTCCGCGACGAGCGGGGCGCGCTCAACGGCTACAAGACCGACGCCGATGGGTTGGTGGTGCGAACCTGGCGGCG
>JBGPEJ010000044.1:0-17742 GCA_041482775.1 Gemmatimonadota bacterium
GGTGGTGTTGTTCGACTAAGTGGCGGACGGGGTGTGGGGGGTGAGGGGGGATCACGCGGCGGCGCGCGCCGCCATTACGGGCGCCGCGCCCGCGGCGGGGGGCCCCGGTTAGGTCGCGGGGCACCGCGCCGCACGCCAGGTGCTCGCTTCGGCGCGGGGGCTCAAGGGTGAAGTGCTGGTGGTCACCGATCTGCAACGGAGCGGGCTCGCCGGGCTGGCGGGCCTCGAGCTGCCCGCCGATGTCACCGTCCGGGCCGTGCCGGCCGGACCCCGGACCCGCGCCAACACGGCACTGGTGGGCGCCGACGTGCAACGGACCTCCGAGGGCGATCGGAGCAAGCTTCTGGTCTCGGCCAAGCTGAGCGCGCGCGAGCTGGGCGCGCCCCGGAAGACCCGCATTACCCTCACCGTGAACGGCCGCATGGCGGCATCCCGCGACGTCACGCTCCCCGCCGACGGCGCGGTGTCCGCAGCCTTCGAGGCGGTCCCGCTCCCGGCGGGCCGGGTCCGCGGGGTCGTTTCCCTCGAGCCCGACGCGCTCGCCGCGGACGATACCCTGCGGTTCGTCGTCCCTCCCGAACAAGCCCTCCGCATCCTGCTGGTGGCTCCTGGGGATGTCGCCGCGGAGGAAACCCTGTTTCTCGAGCGCGCGCTCGCCATCGGCGCGGCACCGCGGTTCGCGGTGGAACGACGGAGCGGAGCTTCGCTCGACGCTCGAATCCTCCGCGGCGCCTGGCTCGTCGTGCTTTTCGACGGGCCGGTGCCCGCCGGTGTACCCGGCGCGGCGCTCGAGTCGTGGGTCAAGGCCGGCGGCGGCTTGGTGGTGGCGGCGGGGCGCCGGATGGCGGGACGCACCGCCGTCCAGCGACTGGTTCCCGGCACCATGCGCGGAATCGTGGAACGGGTGGATGATCGCGGCGGCACGTTCGGCGAGGTGTCGCTGGATCATCCGGTCTTCGCCCCGTTCCGGGAGGGAGGGGGCGCGGCGCTCGCGGCGGCGCGATTTTTCCGCTATCCGCGGGTGGAGCCTGCGCCGGGCGCGGAAGTACTGGCGCGATTCGACGACGGAGCGCCGGCGCTGCTCTTCCGGGCCGATGCCTCAGGCCGGGTGATGCTGGTGGCGGCGCCGCTCGACGGGATCGCGGGAGACTTTCCGCTGCAGGCGGCCTATCTCCCGTTTCTCCGCCGCCTGGCGCTCTACACCGCGGGGCACCAGGCCACCCCGCCGTGGCGCGTCACCGGCGAGAGCGCGGCGCTGCCGGAGGGGGTCCGCCAGCCGGTGATTTCAACTCCCGCCGGCCAGCTGCTCCGGCCGGCGCCCGTTTCGGGGCGCGGTGCCGTGGCCCTTCGCGACGCGGGGTTCTACGAAGTGTACGAGGGCCGCGCAGCGGGAGATCCGCTCGAGGTGGTGGCGGTCAATCCTCCTCCCGCGGAATCCGACCTCACCCCGGCGGACCCGCGCGAGCTGCTGCTGGGCGTCAGGCGGAGCGATTCGCTGCTCGCCGCCGTCTCCGGACCGCCGACCCAGACGGAGCGCGAGGGCCGTCAGAGGGTCTGGCGGCTGGTGCTCGCGTTTGCGGCGGGCTTGCTGTTTCTTGAAATGATCATCGCCAACCGCGGTTGGCGGGGCACCGCGTCGCCCGTGGTCCCGGTTTCGCCCGAAAGGAGCGCCTCATGAGCACCCCGGTCCCGGGTCGGATCGATTCCGACCGAGAGCTGCAGGAGGCGGTCGGCCGTCTCCGGCGCGGCTGGCGGGCTCGGGTGCTGGCGGAGGGTGCCGCGAAAGTTGCCGTGGCGGTGCTGCTCGCCTGGCTGGCCGGGGTTCTGCTCACCGGGCTCCTCGGCGCCGGCTCCGCCAGCGTGGTCACCGTGCGGGTGCTGGGCTACCTGTTGATATCCGCCGCCGCGGTGCGATTCGTCATCCTCCCCGCGCTGGGGCGGCCCGATGACGCCCGATTGGCGCTCTATGTGGAGGAGCGCGCGCCCGAGCTCCGGCAGACCCTGCTCAGCGCGGTGCACGAATCCCGGACCCCGCTCGAGCAGCGGCCCTCGCCGGCGCTCGCCGCGCTGGTGGTGGGCCAGGCGGTATCGGAGCTCCGGCGGCTGGAGGCGGGGCCGGGACTCGAGCGGATCCGGGTGCGCCGCGCGGCGGGCGTCGTCGCCGCGGCCGCCGCGGCCGCGGCGCTCCTCCTGCTGGCCGGCCCCCGGATCCTGCGGGACACGGCGCGGGTGCTGTTCGTTCCCTGGAGCTAGGCGGCGGCGGCACCGGTGGTGGCGGTGCTGGTCTCTCCCGGCGACGCGGCGGTCCCCCGCGGCGGCGCCATCGAGGTGCATGCCACGCTCCGTGGCTTCGGCGCCGAAGGCGCCGAGCTGCTGCTCCGCGCCGACACGGCGAACGACTGGATCCGGATCCCGATGCTCCGCGACTCGGCCACCGCGTCATTCACCGCCCGGCTGTTCGACCTCACCCGCGCCACCGAGTACTACGTCGAGGTGGAAGCCGTTCGTTCGCGAGCCTATCACCTCACCATCTCCGACCTGCCCGCGGTGCAGCGGCTCTCGCTCGAGCTGCGCTTCCCGGCCTACACCGGACTTCCGCCCGAGAAGATCGAATCCGGCGGCGACGTGGCGGCCCTGATCGGCACCACGGTCACCGTGCACGCTGCGGTCACCAAGCCGGTGCAGGGCGGTGCCATCCGGCTCGACGGCGGGGCCACGTCGCCGCTCGCGCCCGAGGCCGGCGGGCTGGTCGGCCGGTTCCGGATCACCCGCGACGGCTTCTATCGGGTCGATCTGGTCGCCGCCGACGGGACGCCGGTGCCGGGGGCGGTGCAGTACGTGATCGAGGCGCTCGAAGATCATCCTCCCACCGTGGCCATCACCGAGCCCGGCCGGGATACCAAGGTCACCTCCACCGACGAGGTGACCCTCGGCGTCCGCGCCTCCGACGACTTCGGTGTCGGCCCCTTGGAGCTGCTGTACGCGGTGAACGGTGGCGCGGAGCGACGGGTGGCGCTCACCGATTCGGCCGCGCGCGGCGGCGCCCGGGAGGTCCGTGCGGCGCACACCCTCTTCCTGGAAGAGCTGGGGTTGAAGCCGGGCGACCTGGTGGGGTACCACGCCACCGCAAAGGACGGGGCGGGGCACACCGCCTCCAGCGACATCTACTTCCTCGAGATCCGGCCGTTCGGACGCGACTACAAGCAGGCCGAATCAGGCGGCGGCGGTGGGGGTGGGGGTGCCGACAATCCCGATGGACTCTCAGCGCGGCAGCGGGAAATCGTCGCCGGGACGTTTAATTGGCTCCGCGACAGCGCGCGTACCGCGGAAAAGAACCGCCGCGAGAATCTCACCACGCTGGCCATTTCCGAGGGGCGGCTCAAGGAGGATGTGAACGGACTGGTCCGGCGGCTCGAGGAGCGCCAGGTGCTTTCCTCCGACAGCGCCTTCCTTCAGGTGCACGCCGAGCTGGGCGCCGCCGGGCGCGAAATGCAGGCCGCGGAGGAACAGTTGGGCCGGGGCAATCCGGGCGAGGGGCTGCCCTCCGAACAACGCGCGCTGCAGCACCTGCAGCGCGCCGAGGCGGCGTATCGTCAGGTGGAAGTACAGATGGGTGGACAGCAGGGTGGCGGCGGCGGGGGCGGAAGCGCCAGCAAGCCCGAAGACCTGGCGGACCTCTTCGAGCTCGAAACCGACAAGCTCCGCAATCAGTACGAGTCAGTCCAGCAGGGGCAGGCGCAGACTGCACAGCGGGAGCTCGACGAAACCGCCGAGCGGCTCAAGCAGCTGGCCGCCCGCCTCCAGCAGGAAAACGAGCGGGCCCAGCGTGCCGCCGACGCGCTGCGCAACCGGCTGGGCCAGGAATCGAGCGCCGGTGGGGGCGGTGGAGGCAGTGCGCAACGGGAGCTCGCGCGGCAGGCGGAGGAGGAGGCCCGGCGGCTGGAGCGGCTGGCGCGGGAACAGCGCTCACCCGAGCTGGCCGACGCCGCCCGCCGGATGCAGGAATCGGCGGACGCAATGCGCCGCGCGGCCACCGGTTCGTCCAATGCGGCAGGTCAGGCCAGCGCGGCCCTCGACAAACTGCGGGGCGCCTCCCGCGATCTCGAGAATGCCCGTGCCGCGCGGATGAGCCAGGGGGTGCGGGATCTGGAGCACCGTGCCGGGGAGCTGGCGGAGCGGCAGAAGGAGATTGCCCAGGGTGTGGGCGAGCTCCCGCAGGCGAGCGGCGCCGACCGGGCCGATCGCCTCAAGCGGCTTGACGAGAAAAAGGACGCGCTCGCGGCGGAGGTGGACCGCCTGGGGGCCGATGCGGAGCGCTTGGCCAAAGAGGCCCAGCGCGATCAGCCCGGTGCCGCGGCCAAGCTGGGCCAGGCGGCCGAGACGATTCAGGAAACCCGGATCCGCGACAAGGTGGTGTATTCGAAGAGCGTCATGCGGGGCGGATCGGCGGAGTACGCCAAGAGCTTCGAGGGACAGATCACCTCCAACTTCGGCGACGTGACCGATCGGCTCAAGGCCGCGGCGGGCGCGCTGACCGAGTCAAGCGAAGCGCGAAGGGATCGCGCTCTCGAGAAGGCGCGCGAGCTGGTGCGCGGGCTCGAGTCACTCAAGGAGCGAACCGGCCGTCCCGATGATCGCGGTCCGGGCAGCCAGCCGGGCGGCCAGCAAGGCGGCCAGCAAGGCAGCCAGCCGGGCGGGCGGTCCAGCGACCGATCGGGGAACCCGTCCAATTCGGGGAACGGCGGAACCGCCAATGGCTCCCCCGGTGGACGGCCCGGCAACGGGGATCCGCGCCAGCTCGCGCGGGAATTCGGAATGCGCCGGCAGGGCGCCGAGGACCTGCGGCGCGACGTGGCCCGGCAGGGGGTGGACTTGGCGGAGCTCGATCGGGCCATTGCGGATTTGCGACGGCTGGAGTCGGGCCGCCCCTTCGGTGACCCCCAGGGCGTGGAGCGGTTGCAGGCGGCGATCATCGAAGGGCTCAAGACCTGGGAGTTCAAGCTCTGGCGAACCCTGGGACAGGCCGGGGACGGCCGCCCGGCCCAGGGGGCTGCGGCCCAGGTGCCGCCGGAGTACCGCGCGCTGGTGGAGGAGTACTACCGCTCGCTGGCCAAGCCCAAACCGCCGCGGTGACCTGATCCCGGCGATCATCCGGCCACTCGATTCCGAGTTGATGTCCGAGTGCTGGTCCGGCCTCAGGAGCGAACGTGCTGCGTCGGGTATTGCTCCACCGGCAGCCTGCGCCGGGCGTGCGGCCCGGGGCCGGCCCTCTCCGGGAAGAATCGGCGCTTCGCGGTCCGGAGCAGGGGCAGTGACGAAACGAGAAGATTGCTGGACCACCCGCCGGTCGAAACGACCCGGGTTTCGATGAATCGGCTCGACGGCCAGAGGTGGTCGATCATCGGATGGCCCGGTCTTGCGCAGGAATCCATCCAGGGAAAGCTGCGCCGGGTGTGCTCCTCGCGGATGTGGTTCAGCTCGAGGAAGACGCCCGGTGAGTATTTCGCGTAGGCTTCGTCATAAGCAATCTTGAATGCAAACCCGGCGCGCGCGCCGACAAAATTGCACTTCATCGCGATCGCCCGCCCGTTCAGCCGTAGCGCGAGCATGGCGAGGCGGCCGCGGGCGTGGGCCCCCCGCATCACGCTGTCGAAGAAGCGGCGCAGCTCCGACTGGGAGGCGAACGCGGAGCCGGCTCGACCCTTCCATCCGCTCGCCTCGAGCGACAGGAACTCTTCCACCCACCTACCGACGTCGGCGTCGGTGCCCATCCGGTCGTAGGCCACCTCGCCAAGCTCCGCCAGGCGGCGCTCGATGCGCCTCAGTTCCTTGCGCTTCTTCTTCGAGAGAATCTCATCGAGGAATGACTCGGCCTCGGCGCGGAATTCGAACAGCGCGCGCCGGTGCCGTTCCACCTCGAAGACGGGCAGCGCCCATCGCCCCAGCGCCACCGCGAGGGCCTGGTGGAACCCGCCGTCGGCCTGGACCTGATTGAACTCCATCACGGCGCAGCGGGCCTCCGAGCCGCCCAGCCACAGGAGAAACTCCTCGACCACTTCCGGCGCGACGTCCGGCTCGATCAGTGGGGTGCACAGGAAGCAGTAGGGGCGCTGCCACATCTTGAAAGCGCCGATCGGGATTCCCCGAAATCGGGGCAGTCGCTCCAGCGGGAAGAGGCCGCACAACCGCGGGCTCCCGGACCGGTCAGCCTCCTCGAACACCAGAACCACCAGCACCTCGGGCGAGCTCGGTGCCAGTTCCCTCCAGGCCGGCAGCAGATACCAGGGTTCATAGAAGGCGTTTGGGTCGATGGCGGAGCTGGCCAGCCGCTCCCACTCGGCCAGGTGCGCCTCCAGCCCGGCGGGTGAGGTTTCGACCCGAATACTGAATCGGGAGATTCCCGCGTGATCGTTTCGACCCAGAACGCCCAGGGCATTCGCGAAATCAGCCGGCGGGTCTGCCTCGCCAACAGCGGCTTGGATCAGGTTCACGTAGCGATGCCCGATCGATGAAGTGGGGACGTGGGCCACCTCCTCGCATCTTCGTCTCGAAGTTGGACATTGCCAGATTCATTCCAGGCTGGTCAACCGGGAGCGATCGGGCGCCCATGCGCAACTTCCCTCGCTTGAGACGGGACGTTGTTCCACGGCGGGAGCGCGTTACGCTTGGGTGTAGCCGTATCGCCACAACACCTCCACCACATCGTGTGGTGGAGGCGCAGTGGCGCGGATTGCTGCGGTTGAATCCCGACTGTTAGTATCGGTAGTGATCCGGCTTGTAAGGCCCCTGCTCCTTCACGCCGATGTACTCCGCCTGTTCCTTCGTCAGCTTGGTGAGCTTGACCCCCAGCTTGTCGAGGTGGAGCCGGGCCACCTTCTCGTCCAGGTGCTTGGGCAGCACGTATACTCTTCACTCGTACTTCGCGTTGTGGACGTGCAGTTCGATCTGCGCCATCACCTGGTTCGTGAAGCTCGCCGACATCACGAAGCTCGGGTGCCCGGTGGCACAGCCGAGATTGAGCAGCCGCCCCTCCGCCAGGATCATCACGCTGTGGCCGTCGGGGAATACCCACTCGTCGTACTGCGGCTTGATGTTGATGTGGGTGATTCCCGGCACCTTCTTCAAACCGGCCATGTCGATCTCGTTGTCGAAGTGGCCGATGTTCCCGACGATGGCCTTGTCCTTCATCCGCGCCATCTGGGCCGCCGTGATGATGTTGAAGTTGCCGGTTGCGGTAATGAAGATGTCCGCGCTCGGGATCACCTCCTCGAGCGTGGTCACCTGGAATCCCTCCATCGCCGCTTGCAGCGCGCAGATCGGATCGATTTCGGTGATCACCACTCGCGCCCCTTGGCCCTTGAGGGCCTGGGCGCATCCCTTGCCCACTTCACCGTAGCCGCACACGACCGCCAGCTTCCCGGAGATCATCACGTCGCTGGCGCGGTTGAGCCCGTCGATCACCGAGTGCCGGCAGCCGTAGATGTTGTCGAATTTCGACTTGGTGACCGAGTCGTTGACGTTGATCGCGGGAAAGAGAAGGGTCCCCGCCCGCATCATCTCGTAGAGCCGGTGCACCCCCGTGGTGGTCTCCTCGGACACGCCCCGGATGGCCGCCGCCACGGCGGTCCACCGCCCGGGATTCTTCTTCTGCTCCCGCTGCAGCAGGCGCAGGATGACGCCCCACTCCTCCGGATCGGTCGCGGGATCGAAGGCCGGGACCGTTCCCGCCTTCTCGAATTCGGCGCCCTTGTGGACGGCCAGCGTAGCGTCGCCCCCGTCATCGAGGAGGAGGTTGGGCCCGGCGCCGTCGGGCCACACCAGCGCCTGTTCGGTGCACCACCAGTACTCCTCGAGCGTCTCGCCCTTCCAGGCAAAGACCGGGGTGCCGCGCGGGTCGGCGGCGGTCCCCTGCTTCCCGACCACCACCGCTGCGGCGGCGTGATCCTGGGTGGAAAAGATGTTGCAGGAGACCCAGCGCACATCGGCGCCGAGCTCCACTAGCGTTTCGATCAGCACGGCTGTCTGCACCGTCATATGGAGGGAGCCCATGATCCGGGCCCCGGCCAGGGGCTGCTTTCCCCGGTATTCGGTGCGAAGGGCCATCAGGCCGGGCATTTCCTGCTCGGCCAGGCGAATCTCCTTCCGGCCGAACTCCGCCAGCGAGAGATCTTTCACCTTGAAGGCATCCCGCCCCGCGGCGCGCGCCGTGGAGAAGGGATGCGCGGGTCGGCTGATCGTCGTCATCGGTCGGGCTCCATGGGCTGGTACGGGGTCAACGGGCGGCGGGCATCCGCGGCCCGCGATCGGGTTTCATTCAACTGGAAATGCCGGCGAGCGCGGTGGCCGCGAACAGCGTCGGTCCCTTCACCGCCGGGTCGGCTGGCAGGACTACGAGCCGCATCCGGCCGAACCCCGCGTTCTCGAGCCAACCGCGGAGCTCCGATTCGGAGAAACCCAGCCACTGGTGCCCCATCTGCTCCCGATACTCGGCGTGATCGTGCGGCAACATGTCGACCAGGAGGAGCTTCCCTCCGGGCTTGAGCGTGCGCCGCGCTCCGGCCAGCACCTTCGCCGGATCTCCGGCATGGTGCAGCACCAGCACCAGGAGCGCGGCGTCGAGCTCCCCGGGCTCGATCGGGAGCTCCTCCAGCGTGCCATGCCGGAGCTCGACGTTGGCGAGATTCCGGGTGCGCTGGCCGGCGCTCCGCAGCATGGCCGCAGACTCGTCCACCGCCACGACCCGGCCAACGAACGGCGCCAGCGCTGCGGCCAGGTGGCCGGTACCGCAGCCGAGATCCCCCACCACCCACCCGGCGTCGAGGAGCCCGAGCAGCGCCAGCAGCTCGGCGCGATCGCCGAAAAGCTCCTTCCGGAGCCGGTCCCACTGCCCCGCCGCACTGGCGAAGAACCGCTGCGAGGTCCGGTGCCGCTCGGCGAGAACGCGCTGGAGCCGCTCGCCGTCGCGATGGGCGGCGGCGGTGCCGGCCACATCCTCCCGCACCGCGAGCCACAGCCGCCGACTTCCCGGCTCGAGCTCCCGGGCCGGCATCCTGTACCAGTTGCTGGTGCCCTCGCTCCGAATCACCACCAGCCCGAGGTCCGCCAGTACCTTGAGGTGGCGGCTCACGGTGGACTGGGGGAGCTGGATCACCGCCTGCACCTCGCGCACCGTCAGCTCCTGGCGCTCGAGCGCCAGCAGCAGCCGGCCCCGGACGGGGTCCGCCAGGGCGCTCAATCGGTCGAACACGGCCGGGGCGGTCAATCGTTCAATCCGTTAATCCGGATTTAATAGTAAACAAAGCCGACCCCGCGGTCAAGCGTCCGGGGCGGCAGGGGGCGGCTGTGCGTCCCCGGGGTAACCGGGTCGTCCTGATAGTGCGCCACGACAGCAGGGGCGCCCACCCTGGAAAGGAATAGATTCCAGCACCTATGCGGATCCTTCTCTCGATGACCTTGGCGGCCGCCGTGCTCGCCACCCCCCGCCTCGCGGCCCAGGAGCACCCCAAGCCGGTCGAGAAGGCCAAGGCGGAGGCCAAGCCGTCGGTGGACTTCTCCAAACTGAAATTCATGGAGGGTTGCTGGGCCGGCCACCTCGACAAGGACCGGGACGTCGAGGAGCTTTGGTCGACGACGTCGGAAAATCTGCTGCTTTCCTTCACCCGCTACCTGACCAAGGGGAAGGCGACGGGGTACGAGTTCTCCCGGATCCAGGCCAGCGATTCAGGGGTGGTGTTTGCCGCGTCGAGCGACGGCAAACCCGAGGATGTGTACAAGTTGAGTAGGCTGGTGGACGAGTACGTGCTCTTCGAGAATCCCAAGAAGACATTTCCGCAGCGGATCATGTACCGGCTGGCGTCGGACGGGGCGTTGATTCCCCGCAACGAGGGGGAGGGGCCCAGCGTGGAGGTTCGTTTTCACCGGGTTAAGTGCCCCGGGGCGGACATCAAGCTCAGGCCGTAGGCTGGCCCGGGGTTGAATCCGGCCGTGCGTTCGGGCGCCTGCGGAGGGAATCGCGCAGGTGCCTGGTCTGCTGGAGAATCGAGTCCACATTGGCCCGTAACGGGCCTTCGGCAATCCGGTGGCGGTCCAGCCATCCCGAGATATCCGACGCGACCTCGGCGGCGAGGAGGGGTGCCGTCGCCCGAGGGCCGCCGCGCCGGAACGACCGGTCCAGCCGCTCATCCCTCACCGCGTGCAACACCACCGCAAGCTGCACGTTGTTCCCGCGGCTCTCCACGCTTCCCTCCAGCACCGCATCGGCGGACATCCTGATGCCGAGGGAATGAGGATCGGAGAATCCCCGGGCCGTCTCGCGCACGCGGTCTCCCACGAAAATCCGGGTGCTGTCCCGGCGGCCGACGATCTGTGCCAGGGAATCGGTGAGCGTCTTCGCCAGATCGCCCAGACTTCCGTCGGAGCTCGCGTCCGCCAGGTCCTTGATGACCACCCGGGTGGCGCCGCGCCTCAGATCGCCGATGAGCGGCGCAGGGCTCGCGAAGCCCGGAAGGATCCGCACCATCCCCGGACCGACCGGGATCGACTCGGGGTGAAATCCTCGCCGGCTGGCGGCCAGCATCTTGATGACCGAGTCGGTGATCGACCGTTGCAGCTCCATCCGGATCGAGTCGAGCTCCCGCTGCGACGGTTCCGCTGCCGGCGCCGCCTTTCGCTGGGTGAGCCGCCGGGCCACCGCTGCGGCGATCGCCTCCGAGTCGGCCCGGGTGAGCGGGGTCGCGGCTGAGGTCGCCCCGGACGTCGCCGCCGCTGCCGTCGCGGGAGTGGGCCGGTTGGCAGTATCCCTGGGGGTGGAGGCCACCACCGTCGCGGTGGCGGTTTTCCACCAGCGGGCGTAGGCGCCGACGGCGGCGAGCGTACCCGTCACCACAAGGCCCGCGACCAGGATTCTGCGGCGGCCGGCCGGGCGCACCGCGTCGAGCCGGACCGTCCGGGTGATGGCCCGCATGCCGGACCCGGTGATCCGTAGATCGCCCAGGGCCTTGAGCAGGTCGTCGGCGGAGCTCCACCGCGCCGAGGGATCCTTCTCGAGGCATCGCATGACGATCGCCGAGAGGGCGGGCGGTACGTCCGCCCGCTGGATGTGGGGCGGCGTCGGCCGCTCGGTCATCTGCCGGGCAAGGGTCTGTTGTGGCGAGGAGCCCTTGAAGGGCGAGCTTCCCGAGAGGAGTTCGTAGGCCAGCAATCCGATGGCGTAGAGATCGATCCGGTGGTCGGCGGCCGGGTCGGCCGCGAGCTGCTCCGGCGCCATGTAGGCCGGCGTGCCGACCGCCACGCCCACCGTGGTCGCGGCGCTGCCCGGAAGCGCGTCGCTGATTGCCTTGGCCACGCCGAAATCGGTAATCAGGGCATGGTTGCGCTGGAGCAGAATGTTTTCCGGCTTGATGTCCCGATGCACCAGCCCCTGCCCATGGGCATAGGCCAGGGCGTCGACGACATCCTGAAGAACGGACACCACGCTGCCGGCCTCGATCCGTCCTTCGCGATCCAGCCGGGCGCGCAAGGTCTCCCCTTCGACCAGGGGCATGGTGTAGTAGAGGATATCGCCCACCTGACCCGCGGTCAGCAGCGGGACGATGTGCGGATGCTGGAGCCGCGCGGCGAACTGGATTTCGCGCCGGAACCGCTCCCGATTGACGCCCGCGGTGAGCTCCGGTGGCAGGACCTTGATCACCACTCGGCGGCCGAGCGCCCGTTCGGTTGCGGCAAACACCCGGCTCATCCCACCGCCGATTTCTCGTTCGATGTCGTAGGTCGACTCGAGTGCGGCGCGGAGCTGGTCCAGGAGGGCTGGATCGGGGGTACCGGGCATGGTGAACAGTACTACGAGTTCAAGGCCGGCGGATGTTGCGAGAGGAGCCGGGTGGGAGTGCGCCGCCACCCGGTTGGGAACCGCATCGGCCGGGCACGCAACTCTCAACCGGTCGGGCGTGTCCAACTACCATCCCAACCGGATTCCTCCCCAGGAGGTCAGGCTCGATGCGAAATCGTAACCAGTTGGCTCGTTGCGTCTTCGGCACGCTTGCCGTGACCCTCCTGGCCTCCACCTCGGGGGCCGCCCAGCGCCGGTTCGACACCCGGGATTGGAGGTTCGAATGCTCCCGCTGGCGGGGTAATGATGACGGGGAGCGGGTCTGCAGCATTTCCGAAACGACCATCCCCGCTCCCGGGGGCACCCTGAACGTCGACGGTCGCGTCAACGGCGGGGTGAACGTTGTCGGCTCGAGTCGGCGCGACGTTGTGGTGCGTGCCATGGTCGAGGCCCACGCGCGTTCCGAGGAGCGCGCCGCCCAGATCGCGAAGGCGGTGATGATTCATACCGAGGGTGGCCGGATTTACGCCGAGGGACCCGACACCGAGCGCCGCGAATGGTGGTCAGTGAGCTTCGAGCTCGACGTGCCGGCCAGGAGCGATCTCGATTTGCGCGCGCACAACGGGGGGCTCTCGGTTTCCGGAGTAAGCGGCACCCTTCGGCTGGAGACGCTGAATGGCGGCATCCATCTCGATCAGGTGGGCGGCGATGTGGTGGCCGAAACCACCAACGGCGGCCTGCACGTGGACCTCGATGGCGATCGCTGGAACGGCAAGGGGCTCGACGCGACGACGACCAACGGAGGGGTCCATCTCAGCGTCCCCAGAGACTACAACGCCCACCTCGAGACCGGCACGGTGAACGGCGGTGTCGACATCGATTTCCCGGTCACGGTTCAGGGCAGGATCGCGCGGCGGATCACCACCGACCTGGGCAAGGGAGGTGCCACAATTCGATTGATCACCACCAACGGAGGGGTGGATATTCGGAGGGGCTAGGGGCTAGGGGCTAGGGGCTAGGGGCTAGGGGTGGGGTAGGGGCTAACCTCCAGCGGCTGACTGCTCTTCCGTTCGGCCCACCAGGTTCCCGTCACCCGGTAGCCGCTGGTACCGATCTCGGATTCGAAGGTGCCTACGATGCGATTCCCGGTGAGCCGGCCCTGGAAGGTGGTGAGCACCCGCTCGTGGGTGTCGGGGTCTTCGTAGGGATCGAGCCGGCCGGTCACTTCGCTGTTGCCGCATTGCACAAAGGAGATAGTGAGGATCCGGGGCATCCGGCGGAATGGGTCGGGTGCCGGCACGTATACCCGGGGCTCCGGCAGGTCGGCAGTTGCGGGGACCATCACCACATCGCCGACCGCCGAATCAGTGCCGGCGTTGAGCCGGAAGATGATGCTCCCCGACCGCCCCGTTTCCCTGCTCAGATAGGTTCCGTCCCACTCGCCCGCCAGGAGCCGGGTGTCGCCCGCCACCGGCACCGGGGACCCCGGGGAGGCACAGGCGGCGGCCAGACCGAGCGCCCAGGCCGAAGTCCCGCCAATCCAGCGATTTGTCACCTCGGACCTCCCTCGATTGCCGGGGGCTCCGGTGCACCCCGGTTCTGAATGTGGGTGGTGCCGTCTGAAGAACTCTTGAAGGAACCGGGAAGCGGTCTTCCCGGCGCTTGCAACGATTTCCCCCTGGCCCGCGTCATAACCTAAGAACCTTAGGTTAGATTCCCGCCCGCCCGGGAGCATTCATGACACCCCCCGACCTCGACCTCCTCCGTGGCACGCTCGACCTCCTCCTCCTCAAGACCTTGAGCTGGGGCGCCATGCACGGCCTCGGCGTCGTCCGGTGGATCGAGCAGACCACCCGCCAGCGGTTGCAGATCGAGGAGGGGGCGCTCTATCCGGCGCTGCACCGGTTGGAAGCCCGCGGGTGGCTCGAATCGGAGTGGGGGTATACCGAAAAGGGCCGGCGGGCCAAGTACTACCAGCTGACCGTGGTGGGCCGGCGGCAGCTCGCCGCAGAGGTGCACAAGTGGTCGCGCTACAGCGAGGCGGTGCGGCTGGTGCTCAACGCGGAGGGGGCCCGATGACCGACCGGTGGGGCGGATTGCGACGAATCTTCCGGCTCCCGCTGCGGAGCCGGGACGTGAAAGGAGAGGTTTCCGCCGAGCTGCAATTTCATCTGGAAGAGCGGATCGAAGAGCTCATGGCGGCGGGGCTTTCCCGCGCGGCCGCCGAGCGGGAGGCGCGAGAGCGCTTCGGCGACCTTCCGGTGGTTGGAGCGGAGCTGGAACGGATCGACCGCAGAATGGTGCGGCGGCGCGGGCTGGGCGAATGGCTGGACGCGGTAGGACGGGACGTGCGGTTCGGTTTACGTGCGCTGCGGAAGAGCCCCGGGTTCACCGCGGTTGCGGTGCTCACGCTCGCGCTGGGAATCGGTGCCAACACCGCGATCTTCAGCGCCGTGAACCGGGTGCTCCTCCATCCGCTGGACGTACCGTACCTGGACCGGCTTTTCGTGGTGCAGCAGAACATGCCCGGTCTCAAGCTGATCGGCGGCCAGCTCACGCCGTCCCAGGCGGAAGAATTCGCCGCGCGCACCGATCTATTTGAGTTGTTCGCGGGAGTCTCCGGTACCAGCTTCAATTTGACCGGGTCGGGCGAGCCCCAGCGCCTTGCCGGTGTGCGGACGATGGGCAGGTTCTTCGACCTCTTTTCGCTCAGCCCCGCCGTCGGCCGTTTCTACCACGCGGAAGATTCCCGGAACGGCAACACCCGACTGGCGGTGCTCAGCAACGGGTTCTGGCAGAACTGGGCCGGTGGAGATCCGGGAGTTGTCGGCCGCCCGATTGAGCTGAATGGCGAGACCTACCAGGTGATCGGGGTGCTGCCGGCGGGATTTCGCTACCGGCAGAACGCCCAGGTCTTCGTCCCGCTGGAAATCACCCCCCGGATGCGCCAGCAGGGACCGTGGATGATCACGGCGCTCGGCCGGCTCAAGCCCGGTGTTACCCCAGTGCAGTTGGGCGCCCGGCTCGAGCGCATTACTTCGGAATGGCAGGCCGTTCCGGGCAAGGCGCCCCCCCCGGAATTTCATTTCTCACTCTCGAGCAAGTCGCTGGTGGACCTGCAGGCCGGCGAGCTCAAGCCGCTGCTCGTGCTCCTCATGGCGGCGGTGTCCCTCGTGCTGCTGATTGCCTGCGCCAACGTGGCCAACCTGCAGCTGGTCCGTGCAGCGGGCCGGTCGAAAGAGCTGGCCGTGCGTGCCGCAATGGGCGCCGGCCGCTGGCCGATCATGCGCCAGCTCATCGTCGAAAACGGGATCCTGGCGGTCGCGGGGGGCACGTTTGGCCTCCTGCTCGGCTTCTTGGCGATCCGTTCGCTCCGGAGCGTTCAGGCGGTCGATTTTCCCGCCCTCAGGGACCTCCACCTCGATCCGCCGGTGCTCGCGTTCACCGCGGCGGTCACTATGCTGGCAGTGCTGTTCTTCGGGATTGCTCCAACTATCCGGGCGGCCCGGACGGATGTGCACGGGGTCCTCCGGGATGCCGCGCGCGGTAGCTCGGCCGGGTCGGGCCGGAACCGATTGCTCCGGGCCAGCGCGGCGGCGCAGGTGGCCTTCTCCCTGATGCTGCTGCTCGGCGCCGGACTGCTGATCCGAAGTCTGGCTTTGCTCCTCGCTACCGATCCCGGGTTCAAGCCGACGCGGGTGGTGACGTTTCAGGTAACCCTGCCTCCGGCCACCTATCAGCATGCCCCGCAGAAGGTGGATTTCTTCGACCAGCTCACCGCACGGCTGGCGGCGCTTCCCGGTGTCGAGACGGCGGGCGCCATCAGCGATCTGCCGTTCGGCGACGGCCGCAACAGCAGTCCGTTCACGATCGAGGGCAAGCCGGTGGCCCCGGGCGACCCCGAGCGCCACGCCGACATGCGGTTTGTCCAGGGGGACTACTTCAAGACGCTGGGAATCCCGCTGATCCGGGGCCGTTCCTTCGGACCGGAAGACCGGGACGGTAGTCCCTGGGTGTCGGTGATCGACCGGTCGCTCGCCCAGCAGTATTTCGGCTCGGAGGATCCGGTCGGTCGGAGCATCAACCAGGGGCCGACCTCGACCATCATCGGCGTCGTCGGCGCCATCAAGCACGGCGATCTAACCGAAGCGGACAAGCCCACGATCTACTACACATACCGGCAGGCACCATGGTATTCCGGTCTGTACCTCACGCTCCGGACGTCGCAGCTTCCGGGCGTCGTCGTTTCGCAGGCGCGGGCGGCGGTGGCCCAGCTCGACCGGAGCCTTCCGGTCTACGATGTCCGGCTCATGCAGGAACGGGTCGATGAATCACTGGGCGCCCGGCGGCTGGCAATGATGGTCCTCCTGGGTTTCGCCGTCCTGGCGCTGCTGCTGGCGCTCCTGGGCGTCTACGGAGTGCTGAGCTACGGCACCAGCCGCCGAACCCATGAGCTGGGCATCCGCCTGGCATTGGGTGCCGCGCCGGGAGCTGTCGTCCGGATGGTGCTGGGAGGTGGCCTGCTGCTGACGGGGGTGGGACTACTGGTTGGACTCGCGGGGTTCCTGGCACTCGCGCGGTTTTTGTCTTCGATTCTCTACGGGGTGGGCCCCCGCGATCCGCTCACCATCCTGGTCGGAGTCTCGGTGCTGGCCGCGGGAGCGGTGGTAGCGGCGTGGGTGCCGGCGCGGCGGGCGGCGCGGGTGGATCCGGTGGAGGCGCTGCGGGAGGAGTGAGCGACCTTTCGCTCACTGCCACCGGAAGATCTTCAACGCGACGACGAAGCTCACCACCAGCCACGCCGCCACGATGCCGAGCTCCGGCGCAACCTGCGCCAGTGTGGCGCCCTCGAGCATGTTGGCTCGCAGCGCGTTGTTCACCGCGGTGAGCGGCAGCGCCTGCACGAACGGCTGAATCAGCTGCGGGAAGCGGGTCGAGGAGAAGAAGATCCCGGAGAACACCCACATCGGGACCATGGTCAGATTCATGAGCCCCGACGCGCCTTCGATGGTGCGGGGGCGGGCCGCGACCAGCAGGCCGAGCCCTCCGAAGGCGAGCGCGGAGACCAGGCAGATCAGCGCCAACGCACCCAACGACCCTCGCATCGGCACGCCGAAAACCAGTGCGCCGAACGCCAGGAGGGCGGTCGCCTCGAGCACCAGCAGGGAGATCCGCGAAAGAATGAAGGATGCCAGATAGGAGGCCTTGGGCATGGGCGTCGCGACGAGGCGCTTGAGGAGCCGCTTCCGCCGCGCGTCCACCACCGAGAAGCCGATGCCCCAGATGCCGCTGCCGAGCAGGTTCATGCCGAGGAGCCCGGGCACCAGGAAGTCGATATAGCGGGAGCCGCGCTCGCGGAGCTTGCGCTCCTGGATCACCACCGGATCGCGGCGGCCGGCGCTGCGCTGCAATGCGTCGTCGGCCAGCCGCCGGGCCGCGATACCCTCCGGCCGGGTGTCGTCGAAGCGGTACTCCACCTCGTCGGGGGAGCCGGGAACTATCACCAGGGCGATCCGTCCGGTGCGGAGCTCCAGGGCCGCCGCGGAATCTTCAAGGATCTGAACGTCGAGATGCCGGTCGCTCTTGAGCCGGGCAACGGTCTGGGCTGCCGCGGGTGCGCTGGCGAGCACCGCCACCTTGGCCTGGTCCTCGGGTTTGCTCCGGAATGCGATGCCGAGCCCCGCGGTCATCAGGACCGGGAAGAGGAAGGTCCAGAACACCGCCTCGGGCTCGCGGAGGAATTCCCGCATCCGGACCAGGGTGAGCTGGGCCAGCGGCCGCTCGGTCCAGCGTCGCGGCGGCAAGTCAGCCATCGCGCAGCTGGCGTCCGGTCAAGTGCACGAAGACGTCCTCCAGGGTGGCGGAGTGGGTGCTCAACTCGGCGAGCGGCAAGCCGCGCGCGCCCAGCAACGCGA
>JBGPEJ010000045.1:0-17579 GCA_041482775.1 Gemmatimonadota bacterium
GGCCAGCGCGGCCGCTTCCTCCGCGCCGGCGGGCCAGAACTCGCCGGTCATGAAGGCGCGGGCTTCGCGCATCTTGGCTTCCCGCCGCAGGTCGTACAGGCGGAGGACCAGCTCGGCGTCGTGGTGATCCGGGGCATCCTTGATCATGGCGCCGCGGGTGCGGGGGATCGGAATTCCACTCATTGGGTCTCCTCGGAAATGGCCGCGGGGGCGGTCGACGGGCGCCGGCCGCGGAAGATCCGCGCCGCGAGGTGCAGCGCGCCCTCGCGGGTCTCGTCCAGAATCTCGTAGAACGTCGGAATGGCCACCAGGGTCAGCAGGGTGGAGGTGATCACCCCGCCGATGACCGCGATGCCGAGCGGGCTCCGGAACTGGGAGCCCTCACCACTGCCGAGGGCCACCGGCAACATTCCCGCGATCAGCGCGAACGTGGTCATGAGGATCGGGCGAAGCCGGATCGCGCCCGCCTCGACCAGCGCGTCACGGAGCGGCTTCCCGTCCCGCTCCCGGGCCCACTTGGCAAAATCGATCAGCAGGATCGCATTCTTGGCCACGATGCCCATCAGCAGAATAACCCCGATCAGGCTCATGATGTTGATCGACGTCCCGGTCACCGCGAGCGCCAGCATCACGCCGATCAGGGAGAGCGGGAGCGACATCATAATGGCGAGCGGATCCACGAACGAGCCGAACTGGATTGCCAGAATGAGATACATGAACAGGAGGGCAACCCCGAGGGCGAGGAAGATGTTGCTGAAGACCTCGTTTTGAGATTCGGCGTCGCCGCCCTGGGTGATGCTCACTCCCTGGGGAAGGGGAATCTTGCGCAGGCGCGCCTGGACGTCCGCCATCACCTCGCCGGTGGAGCGCCCCGAGGCATTCCACCCCACGATGACCACCAGGTCCCGATTCAAGTGGTCGATCACCGCCGGGCCGATTCCCTGAGTGATGGTGGCCACCTGGCCCAGCGGAATGGTGGTCGGCGGCCCGTTGGCGCTGCCGGGAATGACCAGGGGCAAATCCCGCAGGTCGGTCAGCCGCTGCCGGGCCTCCGGGGAGAACCGCACCATGACGTCCCGGGTCTGGCCCGACGGGTCGAGCCAGTCTCCCGCATCCAGCCCGGCGAACGCCGGCCGGAGCGAGAGCGCGACCTGGCCCACGGTGACCCCCAGGCTGCCGGCCAGGCCACGATTCAAGTCCACGCTGATTTCGGGTTTCTGGCCCTTGGAAGAGAGCGCAATGTCCACCGCGTTGGGCACCTGCGCCACTTCCGCCTGCACCCGGTCGGCCATGGCGGACAGCACCGCCAGGTCGGTCCCGCGCACTTCCAGCTGGAGGCTCTTCCGCCCGCCGCTGATGTCGCTGGTGAACACCGCCAGCTTGACCCCGGCCACGGTGGCGATTTCCCGTCGGGCGATCCCGGCGAACGCCTCCGCCGAGAGTTTCCGCTGGTTCTTGGGAGTCATCTTGACGAAGATCAGCCCCTGGTCCACGGCGCCGGTGGTGCTGGCGCCCAGGGTGGCGTAGGTGTAGCGGATTTCCGGATGCGCTCGCAGTATCCGATCGATCTCCTCCGCCTTCCGCCGGGTGTACTCCAGGTTCGAGCTGGGCGGCGTTTCCATCTGGATGGTGAATTCCGATCGATCGTCGACCGGGATGAAGCTGGTGCCCACCAGCCGGAGCACCGGCATCGCGAGGGCGAAGAGGAAGCTTCCCAGCGAAAGGGCCACCACCGCCACGCGGTGGTCCAGCGCCCAGGAGATGACCCGCTTGTACCACCCCGCCATGCGCAGAAATCCGGCGTTGAACTTGTCGAGCTGCCGGGTGATCCACGCCTTCCGGGATTCGGGGTGCTTGGGATCGGGCCAGTAGGCGGACAACATCGGATCCAGCGAGAACGATACCAGGAGAGACACCGCGACCGCGCACGCCATGGTCAGCCCGAACGGCTTGAACCACTGCCCCGAGATGCCGGGGAGGAAGGCGATCGGCACGAACACCGCGAGGATCGACAGTGTGGTCGCGGTGACCGCGAGCCCGATCTCGTCGGTGCCCTCGTGGGCCGCGGTGAGATGGTCCTTCCCCATCTCCACGTGCCGGACAATGTTTTCCCGCACTACGATCGCATCGTCGATGAGGATGCCGATCGCGAGCGAGAGCCCCAGCAGGGACATCGTATTCAGCGTGAAGCCGAAGACCCACACCGCGATGAACGAGGCGAGGACCGATACCGGCAGGGCCAGGCCGGTGATGACCGTCGAGCGCCAGGAATTGAGAAAGAGAAACACGACGAGCACGGTGAGCAGCGCGCCCTCGAACAGGGTTTCCTGGACGTTCCGCACCGAGCGGCTTACCCGGACCGCGGCGTCCCGCACGACATCGAGCTTGATTTCCGGGGGGAGCGTGGGCTCGAGTTTCGTGAGGCGGGCGTGAATCGCCCGGCTGACGTCGGTGGTGCTGTACCCCTTGGCCTTCTTGATGTCGATGCCCACCGCCACCCGGCCGTTGAACAGCGCCATGGTCCGCGGTTCCTCGGAACCGTCCCGGACATTGGCGAGGTCGCCGAGACGGATCAGGCGTCCGTTGCGCTCCGCCACCACGAGCTGGGCAAAATCCGCCGGCGTCTCGAGGCGGCCCTTGAGCCGGATCGAGCGCTCGTCGAGGGCGCCCTCCAGTCGGCCGACCGGCGCGGCCAGATTCTGCGCCTGCAGAGCCTGGACCACCTGAGCCACGCTGACGCCTGCCCCCTGCAGCGCGTCGGGCTTGACCTCGACCGTCAACTCGCGCACCTGCTTGCCTGAAACGGTCACCTCCGCAACGCCCGGGAGCGACCGCAGCTCACGGGTGATGGAGGGATCGGCCAGGCGGGTGAGCTCCCGGGGGCCCAGCACCGTGGACGAGAGCGAAAAGGAGAAAATCGGTCGATCGGTGTCGTTGAGCTTCCGGATGATCGGCTCTTTCATCTCGGGCGGCAGATCGTTCCGCACTCCGGAGATGGCGTCGCGGATGTCCTGGGTGGCTTCGGTGAGCGGCTTGGTGAACTGGAACTCGATCAGGATGTTGGCAAAGCCGTCCAGGGCGTTGCCGGTGACCTTCTTCACCCCGTTGATCGACGAGATCGCCTCCTCGATCGGATCGAGGACTTCCTTCTCCACCGTTTCCGGTGAGGCACCGGGGTAGGGTACCCCGACGCTCACGAAGGGCGGGGCCACATCAGGGTATTCGTCGGTCTTGAGGGTGAACAGCGCGAACAGACCGAACACGACCAGGGCGACCATGATGACGACCGTGATGACCGGCCGGCGGATGGCGCCATCGGAGATGAGCATGGCCGGTTACTCCTTGACGATGCGGACCGGGGTGCCGACGGCGAGCGCCGACGACGGACCGACCAGCACCGTGTCGCCGGGCACGAGTCCCGCTTTGATCTCCACCATCTGAAGCACATCGTCCTCCAGGCCCAGCTCGACCATGACGATTTCCACCTTGCCGGCGCGGAGCCGGCGGATCATCGGGCCGGTTCCCTTGAGATCGAGCGCGGTGAGTGGAACCGCCAGGACGGTTCGCTGGTCGGTGGCCACCCGGCCCTCGGCAAAGAGTCCCGCCACCAGACGGCCCGCCAGGTTCGGTATGGCGGCGTAGATCCTGACCTGGCGGGTGGCGGGATCCACCGACGGATTGATCCGCTCCACCCGTCCGGTGAACGACCTCCCCTCGAACCCGCTCACCTGGAAGTCCACCGGCGATCCCACCCGGAGCGCCGAGAGCGCGCTGGCTGGCACCGCCGCTTCGAGCCGGAGGCTGGCGGGATCCACCACCGTGACCACCGGATTGCCGATCTGCAGTACATCACCGAGATTCGCCGGCCGCTCGCTCACGATGCCGGCGAACGGCGCCCGCACCGAGGTCTTGTCCAGTTGCTTCTCGGCGTTGGCGAGCCGCGCGCTGGCATCGGCGAGCGCCGCCTCCGCGTTCATCGCCGACCAGCGTGCCTGCTCCAGGTCGCGCTCGGCGAGGGCCCCCGCCTGGGCCAGCCGCTCCGACCGTTCGGCATTCCGCTTGGCGACAACCACCGCCTCATTCGCGGTGCGCACCGCCGAGCGCGCGGAGAGCACGGCGTCGCGGATGGCGGAGTCGTCCAGGCGCACTAGGACCTGCCCCGCGCGGACCGACTGACCTTGTTCGATCAGGGTCTGGGTGACCACCCCGGCAACTTCGGCGCGGAGAGCGGCCTGCCGGGCGGCGGTGAGAGCCCCCGAGATCGAAGGGCCGGTGGAAAGCTCCCGGCGGACCGCCACGGCGAAATTGTCCGGCCGGAGCGTTACCGAGGGGACTTCCGCCGCGGCGGTCTGCGCGGCTCCGCGGCCGCGACAGCCGACCACCGTCGCCGCCATGGCGAATGGGAGAAAGAGCACGGCGGCGCGGAGCCTGGGCCGTAGCATGATCATGGAATTCCGGATCCTGAAGAAGCCGGCGATTGCGCCTGCGCGGGCGGCCGCAGCCCGCCGGTCGAAGTTGAGCCCGCGAGCGGCGGCGTCGCACCGCCGCTCAGCGGGAGTTGGGCGAGCAACGCCACCCGCACCCGGGCGATCTGCGCATCGCGCGCGGCCTGGGCCCGGACCACCCGGGCCTGTTCCAACGCCAGCCTCGCGTCGAGCAGCTCGGTGTGGGTCGAGATTCCCTCCCGGTAACGAATCTCGGCGATCTGGTAGGCCCGCTCCGCCTGCTCCGCCGTGCCCCGGCTGGCGCGCAGCGCCTCCAGTGCGGCGTTGAGGCCGTTGAGCGTGTTGCGGGCGTCGAGCTGGGCAAACTCGGTGGTCTGCCGCAGGCGGAGCCGGGCCTCATCGAGCCCCGCTTCGGCGATCAGCTTGTCCCCCTTGAGTCGGCCGCCGGTGAAAATCGGCACCTGGAGGCCCACCGCGACGCTCCAATTGGTCAGGAACTGGCTCCAGTTCGGCAACCCGGACTTGGGGTACGCCACCCTGCCGTATGCCGAGGTGAGCGCCACCGACGGGAGATGTTCCGCCCGGGCGACCTTGAGGAGGCCCTGTTGCGCCTCCACCCCCTCGGTCGCTTGGCGCACCGGGGCGCGGTGCTCGGCGATCGTGTCGCCGGGGGTGGCGACCAGCGCATGGAGCGAGGGGGCGCTCGCGAGGGCCGAGTCGTCCAGCGCCGTGGTGAGCTGGAGGTCCAGCGAGCCCGGCAAGTCGAGCAATTGCTTCAAGCGGAGCATGGCCAGATCACGGGCATAGGCGCTCTGGATCGCCGCGGCGCGCTGATTGTCCCGGGTAACCCGCGCGCGCAGGAGGTCGAACTCGGGGGCGTTTCCCACTGCCCGCTTGAGCTCGGTTTCCTTGAGGGTGGAGTCGGCCTGGTCGAGCGCCGTTCCGGAGATCCGGGCCAGCTGGTCCGCGAGGGCGGCGTCGAAGTAGCTCTGCACCACGTCGAGCGTAAGCTGCGCCTCCGCGGCGGTGAGTCCGATTTCCGCGCTGCGGCGGCCGGCGTTGGCCGCCTGGATCTGGCCCCGGACCCGGCCTCCGCTGAAGAGCGTCTGCGAGGCGGCGAGCCCCAAGTTGTAGGTGTTGGCCCGGCCGAACGGCAGGTTGCCGAGCGATCCGAATGGATTGAGTGAGGAGAAGCACTCCACCGACTTCTCCAGCGAGTCGACCCGCGCGCCGATGGGTAGCGAGGGATCGGCGAAGAAGCGGTCGCAGCTGGTCGGGCGCGCGGGACCGGTCGTGTCGGTGCCGGTCGCCGAGCTCAAGCCGGAGAACTGGGACTTCAGGAGCCGGCTGTAGGAGGCCGAGCCGGACAGCTGCGGAAAGAGCTCGCTGCGGGCCTGGAATTGCTGCCCCCGGGAACGGGTCACCGCCGACCGCGCCAGCCCCACCGGCTCACTGGCGGGGCGGGCCAGCTGCAGCGCGTCCTCGAGCGAGAGACTGCGCACCGGAGGAGCGGCCTGGGCGCCGAGGGACGCCGCGATACCGAGGCTGAGCAGTGCCACCAGACGTCCAGGACGCGGCTTCACTGGGGATCCTCCGCCCCGATGGCGCGGACAAAGAGATCCACGTACTGCCGAAGGGCTTCCGCGGGCTCCAGCCGGTAGGCGAACGGCATGATGTCCCGGCTCATCGCATCGGCGAAGAGGGTGCCCATCAGCACCATCGCGGCCGCCGGCGTCTGGAATTCCGCGCGGCAGAGCCGGGCCGCGCGCAGACGCTCGAGATAACTGGCCAGCTCCCTCCCGGCACAGGCGGTGGGACTGCTGCCCTTCGGGAAGAGTTCCGGGCGCTCCTCGATCTCGCCCATGGCGGTGCGGATCACCGCCCGGCGGTTCCAGAGCTCCTCCCAGGTGGTGCGGGCCCACTCGAGCAGTTCGGCCCGCGGCTTCCTCGGAACGTCGGGCAGCACGGTGCCGGAGGGTGGTTCGCAGGCGCAGCGGATCGCCTCGTGGAGCAAGGCGGTCTTCGATCCGAAATGCCGGAACAGGGTGACCTCGTTGACCCCCGCGAGCTGGGCAATCTGCCGCGTGGTGGCGCCCCGGAAGCCGGTTTCGGCGTAGAGCTCGGTGGCCGCCTTGAGGATTCGTTCACGAAGTTCCATAGGGCGCCGAAGATAGCTTCGACCTTGCAGTCATGCAAGTGGGCGCTTGCACGCCATCGGCTTAACACCTTGTCTGATATTATTTTGGATTGTGATGCAATATCGAATGGGGTTTCTATTCGACGGTCGCCGAGGGCTGGTGGTCCTGCTCTTGGCAGCGGTCGCCTCGACCGGCTGCCGGGCGGCTCCGGTCCGGCGCACCGGGGTATCGGGCTCCACCGCTCGTCGCTTCGACCCCAGCCCGACCACGCCCGTCATCACCACCGCCACGGTCGTGGCGTTCTGGCTGGGTGCGGCCGATACCCTTTCCGCCGACCTAAGCCGCGAGGCGCGGGCCGACTTCAAGCGGTCCAATCAGGCCGTGGCGGAGTACCTGGGAGATACCGACATCGCGCTGGTCGCCACGGTGAGCGACACGGTCGTGGTGCAGCTCGAGCGCGGGCCACGCCGGCTGGTGATGCTCTCCGGGTTGGATTTTCCCTATGGCTACCTGCTGGTCGAGCCGGGGTACGCCGAGGAATTCCACACCGGAATCACCGCCGACCAGGACCTGGAGGATGCGATCGACAACTACTTCGGGCTCAACGATGACGGTCCGGCCCCCGCGCCGAAGCACCGCATCGCATCGGCCGGGCTCCGGCCTCAGCGTCCGCCGGTCCAGCCCGGTCCTCGGACAATCATTCCCGGTTTGGCGCCGGTATGCTGGCCGTCGCTCACCACCAGCGTTCCATTCACGAAGACGTACTTGATTCCCACCGACACCTGGTGGGGCTGTTCGAAGGTGGCGCGGTCGGCCACCGTCTCCGGATCGAAGATCACCAGGTCCGCGTAGAACCCCGGCCGCAGCAGGCCGCGATCGGGAATGGAGAGACGGGTCGCTACGGCGGAGGTCATTTTCCGGATGGCGTCCTCCAGAGTCAGCACCCGCTCTTCCCGGACGTACTTGCCCAGGATCCTCGGATAGTTGCCGTAGGTGCGCGGATGGGTGAGCCCCTGCGCGTGCTCGGGATCTTCTCCGTCGGCATCGGTGCCGAACTTCATCCACGGTTGGCGGAGTTTGGTCTTGACGTTCTCTTCGCTCATGAGGAAGAAGATTGTCTCCACCCTCGAGTGCTCGGAGAGGATCAGGTCCATCGCCGCCTCCTCCCACTCCTTGCCGGTCAGCTGCGCCACCTCACTAAGCCGCTTGCCGACGAACCGCTTGTTCTCCGGCTTCTCGAACTGCACGAAGAGCACGTTCTCCGGTCCACCGATCTGACAGAGGCTCTCCCATTCGTTCTGGTCACGGTCCATCTCCATCCGGATCCGCTTGCGGACCTCGGGATTGGCGATGTTGTCGAACAGCTTTCCGTCGGCGCTGGCCCAGGGAGGCAGGCAGGCGGTGAGCCCGGTCCCTCCGGCGGTGTAGGCGTACATATCGGCCTGGATGTCGACGCCGGCCGTGCGGGCCGAATCGATTTTGGCGATTGCCGCCGGGGTCTTGGACCAGTTGCGCTTCCCGCCGGCCTTGAAGTGGTAGATCTCCACTGGGACGCCCCCGTCCTTCCCGATCCGGATCGCCTCATCGATGGCCTCGAGCCAGGCGTTGCCCTCGGAGCGCATGTGGGAGATGTATAAGCCGCCGAACGGAGCCATCGCCTTTGCCAGGACGATGAGCTCCTCGGTGGCGGCGTAGCTCCCCGGCGGATAGATGAGCGCCGAGGCCACCCCGAAGGCGCCGTCCTGCATCGCGTTTCGGACCACCATGCGCATGGTGTCCAGCTCGGCGGGTGTCGCGGGGCCCTGGGCCTCCCCCTTGGTGTAGACCCGGACCGTCGCCGCCCCCAGGAAGGAACCGAAGTTTTCCGACGCCTCGTGCAGCTGCATCGCGCGGAGCCAGGCGTCGAATCCCCGGGGGCCGCTGAAGCTGGTGCCCGGCGCCTCGAAGCCCTTGAAGCGAGCGTTGGTCGGGGCCGGAGTGGAGCCTTCGCCCATGATTTCGGTGGTGATTCCCTGGGTCACCTTGCTCACGGCTCGGCCATCGCCCAGGGTGAAGGCGTAGTCCGACTGTCCCTGGATGTCGATGAATCCGGGGGCCACCACCAGTCCCCGAGCGTCGATCGAACGTTTGGCCGGCGCCTGGGCCAGCGCCCCGCGCGGGGCGACCCGGACGATCCGTTCGCCGCGGATGGCGACGTCGCCCTCGAACCAGGCCGCTCCGGTGCCGTCCACGATGTGTCCGCCCCGGATCACCAGGTCGTATCCGCCCGCGGCGGGGACCGGCGCAGCGGGCGGTGTCTTTGGGGCGCACCCATCCGCGAGCAGAAGGACCAACAGTGAGTACCGGGCCATCGGTGGTCTCCCGCGAAAGTCGAAAATCAGGCCAAGATGCCGGTGAGAGTAGATGCGCCGCGTGCGCTTGACAACCTCCGCATCCGGCACGAAGGTTCCGGCTCCCCTGGCTGGATCACTGATGGGTTTCTCCCGGCTGCGGCTCCTCCTGGCCGCGGCAGTGCTCGTTGTCCTCCTCTATGCCGGGGCACGCCGCGTGGGCGCGATTCCCGCCCTCGGCGGCTTTCTCGATCCGGCGAACGGGGTTTGGGCGCTGGCCCGAGCCACAAACTTTCCGGCCCGCGCCGAAGCGCGGATTCCCGGGCTTTCCCAACCGGTGCGGGTGCTCTCCGACGATCGCGGCGTGCCCCACGTCTTCGCCGCCACGGAAGCGGATGCCTGGAGGGCGCAGGGATATCTCGTGGCACGGGACCGACTCTTCCAGATGGAACTGCAGACCCGGGCGACGGCCGGCACGTTGTCCGAAGTGTTCGGCTCCCGCGCTCTGGAGGCCGACCGGACGGCGAGGCGCCGTGGAATGGCCTGGGCGGCGGACCGGAGCTTCGCCGCGCTCGACTCCAACACACTGATCCGACGCGCGGCCAGCGCGTACGCCGAGGGGGTGAACGCCTGGATCAACGGGATGCGGCCGGCGGATCTCCCGCTCGAATTCCGTTTGCTGGGCATCCGCCCATCCCGATGGGAGCCGAAGTACACGTTCTATCTCTTTTCGCAGATGGCGCTGACCCTGGCGTACGAAGACCCGACGCTCACCGAGCTGGAGGCGCGCGGGCTGGTCGGCCGGGCCGCGGCGGAGGCGCTCTTTCCCCGGAACGCCCCGATTCAGGAACCGATCCAGCCGAACGGCGCCGGGGCGCCGCGCTACGACTTCGTGCGGCCGCTGCCGCCGCCGGGATCGCCGGACACGGTGGCCGGACTGGCGGCCCGGGACCGCGAGGCGGTGGAATTGGCGCTGGGCTGGTCTCCGCGCCGGCCCGAGGATGGCGACGCCGTCGGCAGCAACAACTGGACGGTCGGCCCCGGACGCACCAAAGCGGGTTACGCGTTGCTGGCGGGTGATCCCCACCTCGAGCTCTCGCTCCCTTCGATTTGGTATGAGGTGCATCTCCAGGTAGCCGGTGGAACCGACGTGGCTGGGGTGAGCTTTGCCGGCTCGCCAGGGGTGATCATTGGATTCAACCGGAACGCCGCCTGGTCCTTCACCAACACCGGTGCGGACGTGCGCGATCATTACGCCGAAACGGTTGACGACGACACCCGGCCCACCCGGTATCGCTTGGACGGGGCCTGGCAACCCCTGGAGCGTCGTCTCGAGCTCCTGAAGGGCCGGAAGGGCAAGACGCTCGCCACCGACACGCTCTATTTCTCCCGGCGGGGACCCATGGTGCGGCTGGGCTCGCGCTGGGTCTCGGTGCGCTGGACGCCGTTCGAGGGCGGGCGCGCCGGCGAGGAATTTCTGCAGCTCGACCGGGCCGCCAGCGTAACGGAGTGGCTCGATGCCTGGAAGAGCTACGGGGCGCCGGCGCAGAATGGCGTGGTGGCGGATCGGTCCGGGGCCATCGCCATTCGCTCCACCGGGCGGTATCCGGTGCGGCCCGGCGACGGCCGGGGCGACGAGATCCGCGACGGCAGCACCAGCGCGAGCGACTGGACCGGCTTCCTCCCGCTCGAGCTCTACCCGTTCTCGCGCAACCCGCCCCAGGGATTTCTCGCGTCCGCCAACCAGCAGCCGGTCGACCCCCGCGTGAACCCACGCTACTTCGGCGCCGACTGGTACTCCCCCTGGCGGGCGATGCGGATCAACCAGCTGCTCCGGGCCGATTCGGCGGTAACCCCGGAGGCGATGCGCCGTTTTCAGACCGACCCGGGGAGCGCCCGCGCCGACGCCTTCGTCCCCGCCTTCCTGGCTGCCGCGGTGAACGACACCTCGCTCAACCGGCCGGCGGAGCTCCTCCGGCAATGGGACCGGCGCTACACCAGAGAGAATACCCGGGCGGTGCTCTTCGAGGCGGCAATGGAGGTGCTTCCCCGGCTGGTTTGGGACGAGCTGATTCCCTCCGGCGCGCGCGGCAACCGCACCGGGACGCCGGTGGTGCTCCCTCAGGAGGCCGTCCTCCTCGAGCTGATGAACGATTCGGCCAGCGCCTGGTGGGACGACCGTCGCACGCCTGAGGTGGAAACCCGGGATCAGATTCTTCGCCGCGCCCTCCGTGAGGGGTACCAGTCCCTCCTTGCCCGGTGCGGGCCGCCGGAGCGCAGTTGTTGGGTCTGGGCCAATGCCCACCACGCAAATATCAATCACCTGCTCCGATTGCCGGCGCTTTCCGCGCTCGACCTGCCGGTCCAGGGCGGAACAGCCACGCTGAACCCGTCTCCGGGGCGAGGCATCCACGGCCCCAGCTGGCGCATGGTGGTGGAATTGGGCCCCGAGGTGCACGCCTGGGCTACCTACCCCGGAGGTCAGGCCGGAAATCCCGCGAGTCCTCACTATCTCGACCGCCTGCCAAAGTGGATCGCCGGCGAGCTGGACTCCGTCCTCTTCCCCAAGGGTCCAGGGGACCTTCCCGCAGGCCGGGTCCAGTCCACGCTCACCCTCTTACCGGTGCGGTGAGAGTGCGAAAGTTTGCCTCGTTCGCCGCGCTCTTCCTGGCCTTCACGCTCGGGGCCTCGCTCGGATGGTCCAGCGTGGCGGCCATCGCGGGACTCTGGGGCGCGCTGCGCCCCGCTTACAGGCATCCCGCCGCCGCCGCCGGATGGGCCGCCGCCGCCGCGTGGGGTTTCTGGCTGGTAGTGGACGCGGTAGGGAGCCGGGGCGCCTTCGGCACTCTCGCCTCCCGGCTCGGCGGCATCATGGTGCTTCCGGTTCCCGCGCTCTACCTCGTGACTCTGCTCTTCCCGGCGCTGCTCGCCTGGAGCGCGTCCGCGCTCATGGGTGAGTTCGTCGGACTGCTGGCTTCCCCGTCCGGAGAAACCCGATGACCATCCGATTTCGCGGCGCCCTCGCCGCCGCGCTGATCCTCGGCGGCAGCGTCCCTCTCGCCGCGCAGGCCGGCCTCGACACCGTGAAGATCCAGACGATCCCGGCGGGGCGGGGCGTCTACATGCTCCAGGGCTCCGGCGGTAACATCGGGCTCGCCGTGGGGGAGGACTTCGCGTTCCTGGTGGACGACCAGTATGCTCCGCTGAGCGCCCGGATCCTGGCCGCGGTCAAGGCGGTAACCGACAAGCCGATCCGCTTCCTGGTCAACACCCACTGGCATGGCGATCACACCGGCGGCAACGAGAACATGGCCAACGCCGGCGTCATCATCGTCGCCCAGGACAACGTGCGGACCCGGATGAGCGTCGAGCACTTCAACGCGACCTTCAACCAGAAGACGCCCGCGTCGCCCAAAGGCGCCCTCCCGGTGGTGACCTTCAGCGAGACGGTCGCCTTCTATATCGGCGGCGAATCCATCCACGCCGTTCACGTACCGCCGGCGCACACCGACGGTGACGCGATCATCCATTTTACCAGCGCCAACACTGTCCACATGGGGGACGTCTTCTTCAACGGGCGCTACCCCTTCGTGGATCTCTCGAGCGGGGGGTCGTTCGAGGGGGTGATCAACGCAGTGAACGCGGCGTTGCATTACGTCAACGACAGCACCAAGGTCATCCCGGGACACGGCCCCTTGGGGGGGAAGGCGGACCTGATCGCCTATCGGGATGTGATGGCGAAGATTCGCGACCGGGTCGCGGCGCTCATCAAGCAGGGCAAGACCAAGGAACAGGTCATCGCGGCCAAGCCCACCGCGGAGTGGGACGCCACCTGGGGATCGGGGTTCATGAAGCCCGACGTGTTCCTGGGAATCGTCTACGACAGCATGAAGCAGAAGTAGCGGCGGCAGGCCCTCAGAAACGGATCGCGGCTCCGAACCGGAAGGTTCGGGGCGGCACCCGCCCGCGGGTCTGCCCGTAGGTCGAGAAGAAATCGGGATCCAGGGAGCCGTTCACCGAAGTCTGGATTTCGGTAATGGTCGATGCGGCGAGGACGTTGAAGGCATCGAGCGCCAGGCTGACGTCGGCGCGGCCCGCGCCGAACGCCCGCTCCAGGTGGAGATCGAGCGAGGTCCGAGGTGGATAACGATAGGTTCCGCGGGGTTGCACGAAGATCCGCTGCCCCGTGGTCGTAGTGAAATAGTAGCTCCGGATTGCCACCGGGGGGCGGTTGGTGGTCGAAGTGTCCGGCAGCGCGAACTCGAGGAGCAGGTCGGAGATGGTGAGGGTCGGGGTCACCCGGTCTCCGGTCAGGTGGGTGAGGAACGCTCCACCGCGGAATCCCTTCGGCAGATTGCCACCGATCTGGAGCTTGAGCTCGAAGGCGCTCTGGTTGTTGAGGTCTCCGAAGAAATTCGTCTGCTCGTTGAGCCGGACGAACGGTCCGGCGCCGGATGCCGTGTAGTCGTCGGTGCCGGTCAAGCTGTTGAGGTTCCCGACCAGCCGGGTGATCGTCCCCGATGCCTGGGTCCACCAGGTGGGGTACCGCGCCGTCGCGATGAGCTGGAGTTGATCGAAGCGCCGGGTTGCCTCGGGGACGTTGGTGAGGACGTTGTCGGGCTCGTACTTGAGGGCCAGCCACCGCGCGAAGCCCTCGGGTCCGTCAAACCCCGGCGGATACCCGATTCCGACGACCGCCCCGCTCAGTATGAGGGTCCTCCAATAGATGATGTCCTCGTTGGACATGGCGAGGGTCGGAATCACCAGGGGCTTGCCGCCGAAGAAAAGCGGGCGGAAAAACCGGTCTTCCACCGTGACGTCGTGGTAGAGGGTGTAATCGTTGGCCAGGTTCCGATCCACCACCGCGACCATGTTCTTGTTGCGCCGCCTCACGTACACCGCCTCCGTCTTGATCCGATCCCCCCAGGTTTTCTCCAGGCCGAGAACCCCCTGCTCGATGTAGGGCTCCTTGAAGTCGACCACCCGGCCCACCTCGTTGAGCCGGATCGTCTGCACCTTTTTCCAGGCCGGGTTCGCGTCCCGCTGGGCGGCGGTGAAGGTCGTGCGCGGATCGGTGAATGTCGCGCCGGTCAACTCCCAGCGATCCTCGTTGGAGTAGACGTCCCCACCGGCCGCCCGGTCGAAGAAAGCGGCGAACATGTTCTGGTGGTAGAGACCCCAGTGGGCCTTGGCCACGAGGGTTCCCCGCCCGTTCAGATCCATGACGACGCCGACGCGTGGATCGAACGCATGGTCGTCGACCGGGGTGAAGTACCCGGAGCCCGGCGACGGCCGCCGCAGGCGCCCGATCCAGCGCCCCCACCGCAGCCCGGGATTCACGCTCAACCGGGGCGTCACCTGGACGTAGTCCTGGAGGTACACCGCGGAGTTCTGGACCTTGGAATCGAGATTGACCTCGCCGCCCCAGCTGCTCGTGGTGACGCCGTTGAAAATCCAGGTGGAAGGGAGGGCGGGGTCGAATACCGGTGGAGTGAGCCGCTCGCCGGGGCGCCAGGTAAGGCCTCCATCACGCAGGCGCTGGTAGACGAACCCCCCGAAGGCATGCTCCCCTCCGATTTTGAGGTGGTGCTCCGCGCCCAGCGTCTTGAGGTAGAGGTCCCAATTGAGCGAAAAGGCGACGCTGGAGGGCTCCCGCCGCTCCCGGAAGGCGGCGTTCTGGTATCCGCGGGGGTTCACCTCCAGAAGCGTGGCCACGCCCGGCACCGTTACCCCGGCGTAGGGCTCCCACCGGTCGCTTCCGTCGAAGCCGGCCATCTTGAGCTCGAGGAAGTTTCGCGCCGACCAGGTGCGCTGCCAGGAGAGGTTGTAGAAGAAGGCGCGCGCCGTCCGCTGCTGGGTGGCCTCGGGGCTCTGGAATCCGTTTTCTCCGAAGTGGTCCACATCGGTGTCGATCCGCCCGATGGCGCCGTTGACGATGTCCCGCCGCCCCGGCTGCCAGGTCAGCTTGCCCAGAAGCTTCCTCTCCTGCTCCGCCGGCCTGACCGGTACGAAATCCCCGGCAATCTGGCGGACGTGATTCAGCACTCGCTGTCCCCGGTCCACCAGGTTCGCGAAGACCGCGAAGTGGAGGCGATTCCGGATGATCGGCCCGCGGAATTGCCCGTCGAGCTCCGCGCGGTGCGCCGGCTCGACGCCGGTTTCGGTCACCCGGAGGTTGGTCCCGTTCAAGTGATAGGACTCGCCATTGGTGCGGAATGTGCCCTCGAACCGGTTGGTGCCCGACTTGGTCACCAGGTTGACGAGGCCGCCCTGGAAGTTGCCGTACTCCGCACCGGCGCCCAGGCCCCGGACCTCGATTTCCTCGATCCAGCTGGTGCTGGGCTGGAGGAAATCGCCGCCCACCCCGGGGTGATTCACCGCCACCCCGTCGAGCTGGTAATTGTTGGCCTGCGCCGTTGCCGCACCCCACACCTGGTCGGGGCGGGCACCGGGCGTGAAGGCCACCAGCGAATGGGCGTCGTCGGGGAGGGGGAGGAGGGCCAGCTCGCGGGTGGTCAGCCGGCTTCCGAATTCGGTATCCCCGGTGTTGATGCGCACCGCCGAGGCGTGCACCACGATGGAGTCGAGCGTGAGCGCCGCCGCCTGGAGGGTCACGTCGAGGATTTCGGTGCGCCCGGCCCGGATCAGGACGTCGCTGACGACCACCGCGCGGTATCCGATCCGCCGAATGGTGACGCGGTAATTGCCGGGAGGGAGAAAGGCAAGGCGAAACCGGCCGTTCCGGTCGGAGGAAGCGCTCCGCCGGGTAAACCCGTCCACGTGGCTGGCCACGATATCCGATTGGGCCACCCCGCGGCCCGAGTCGGCCACGACCCGCCCCGCGAGGATTCCGGTGTTGCTGGCCTGGGCGCGGAGGGTGGTGCCGGGGGCCGCGATCAGGACGGCGGCCAGCGCCAGCGGCACCCGCACGCGGTTCATTTTGTGGTGACCAGAATGGCCCCGTTCTCGTGATTGGTACCGAAGCGCTGGCTCGCGTCGGTGCCGCGCAGATGGCGAATCTCCTTGATCGTCGCACGGGGAATCGCCTTGAGGGCCGGCGGTCCGCCGGGGCTCTTCACGTCGTTCACGTAGATCTGGATCTCAGCCGCGGCCATCGCCATGCTGCCGATGTCCCGCTTGTTGAGCCAGAGGGGTCGGAGCCGGGTGACCAGCTCGAAGGCCGACTGGGCGTCGGCGTCGGCTGCCTCGATCTCCTCGGCGCTGATCAGGTCGGGGTCGCGGCGAATCTTGGGCTTCTTGGTGGTGGTGTCCTGGGCCTGGACCACCGCGGTCAGGGCGAAGACGAGCGCGAGCAGGAGCAGGGGAAGGCGGCGAAGCATGGCGGGCCTCTCGGGGTTACCGAATCGGTGGTACCCTCGAAGATGCGGCCTCCCCGGAGTGTACGGTAGGCCCCCCGTGCGGATTCCCCATCCGGCCGTCCGCCACCGCAGAGCGCCGGAGGAGAAACTCGATCTGGGCGTTGAGCGACCGGAGCTCCGCCCCGGCCCAGCGCTGCAGCACATCGTGCAGCGCCGGATCGAGGCGGAGGAGAAAGGTCTTGCGGTCCGCCATCAGGTGTACAGCGTCCCGGTGTTGAGCACCGGCTGGGTGCCGCGCTCGCCGCAGAGCACCACCAGGAGATTGGACACCATCGCGGCCTTCCGCTCCGGGTCCAGGGTCAGGATGTTCTTCTGCGACAGGAGCTCGAGGGCGTTTTCGACCATTCCGACCGCGCCTTCGACGATCTTGTACCGGGCGGCGATGATGGCGCTCGCCTGCTGGCGCTGCAGCATCGCCTGGGCGATTTCCTGGGAGTAGGCCAGGTGGGAAATCCGCGCCTCCTTGACCTCCACCCCGGCCTTGGTCAGCCGTTCCTCCAGCTGCTTCATCAGATTCGCGGCGACCTCCGTGGTATGGCTCGAAAGCGCCGCCTCGCCGGTGCTGTG
The DNA here is from genome assembly GCA_041482775.1 of Gemmatimonadota bacterium. Taxonomy (GTDB): domain Bacteria; phylum Gemmatimonadota; class Gemmatimonadetes; order Gemmatimonadales; family GWC2-71-9; genus JABFSM01. The sequence goes on from JBGPEJ010000045.1 coordinate 16,860, forward strand.
GGCGTCGTAGGGATAGCTCGAGGCGAGAGTCCGGACCGCGGATTCGCTCTGCACCTTCATGTAGCTCTCGTAGTCGTCCACCTCGAACATCGCCTCGGCGGTGTCCACCACCCGCCAGACCACGATGGCCCCGATCTCGATCGGATTGCCGTTGGCGTCGTTCACCTTGAGCTTGGCCGTCTCGAAATTCCGGACCCGGAGCGAAATCCGTTTCTTCAGGGTGAACGGGTTCACCCACCAGAATCCCGCCTCCTTGACGCTCCCGGTGTAGCGCCCGAACAGGGTGAGCACCCGGGCTTCGTTCGGCTGGTTCACCACGAACCCCGGCAGGGCCATCATGAGCAGAACGAACACCACCATCGCGATGATGACGCCCCGCATCTCGTTGGCCTGGGCCGCCCGGGTGAACATCCAGGCGTTGAGCCCGAGCGCCGCCAGCCCGAGGAGCACCAGCGGCAGGCCGGGCAGGGGACGAACTACCTTCTCGCGCATCATGGTGGGTCTCCGTTGATGTATAGCGGTATGATATCATGACGATATGCGTAGGTCAAGCCCCGGTACGACCCCCCGGTCTGCCCCATCCGGCGCCGGCTCCTTTTCCAACACCCCGGGTGGTGGAAGTGTCCAACGCTGCGAGAGATGGATCGCGGTCACTGCGACCGGAGGAAGCTCCCTGCACGCCCAGCTCGCCGTGACCCAAGCCGACTCCGACCACGCGGA
>JBGPEJ010000046.1:0-17551 GCA_041482775.1 Gemmatimonadota bacterium
GGGCTGTGCCGGCGCTGCGGGACGGAGGTGCCGGTCGCCCGGCGGACGTTCTGCAGCGCCGACTGCTGTCTGTGCGCTTTGTCGCTCGCGCGGCCCGTGGGACATGGACCACGTGCTGCTGAAGGGGCTGGCCGTACCGGCCGACTCGGCCGTGGGCCTGGTCCGCAACGTCCACGGTGCGAGCGACCACAAGCCGGTGTGGGCGCGGGTGGTCTTCCCCGCACCGGAGGGTCCCACGATCGCGACCACGCTCCCCTTGGCCGCGCTGAATGACACTTCCGACAGCACCGGATGCCCCGCCTCGTAGGCAAAGCTCACCCGGTCGAAGGTGATGTCCCGCTCGAAGCCCGCCGCGAGGGCCCCCGGCGCATCGGCTTCATTGGAGGGCCGGTCGAGGATCTCGAAGACCCGCTCCGCGCTGGCCAGCGCCAACGCCATCGAAGTCGGGAACTGGGCAATGGACTTGATCGGGGACATGATCTTGAGCGCGGCGACCAGGAAAACGATGGTCACCTCCGGGCCGAGCGTCACTCCCGTCACCGCCGGATTCGCGGCCGCCCAGATGATGACGATCAGCACCAGACCGCCGAAGACCTCGCTCACCGGGCTGGTCATCGAGGAATAGCGCTGGGTGCGCTGGACCCGCTTCCGGTAGCGGTCGGCCTGGTGGGCGAACACCGCGCCTTCGTGCGCCTCGCTCCCGTAGGCCCGGATCAACTTCATTGCGCCCAGCCGCTCGGTCACGGTGGCGGTGAGCTCTCCCTGCTCCTCGGTCCACAGCCGGGAATGCCTCCGGAGCCGCCGCAGGAGGCCCCGGATCCCGAACACCAGAATCGGCGCCGTCGCCAGGGTGAGCAGGGTGAGGCGGAGCGAGATAGTGGACAGAATCACCAGGGTCGTGAGGATGACCACGCCGTTCTGAAACAGCGCCGCCAGCGAGGCGGTCACCGCCTGCTTGACCCGGTCGGCGTCCACCATCACCCCGGAAATGAGCTGGCCGGCGCGGGTCCGCTGAAAGAAGCCGAGATCGAGGGTGAGCAGGTGGCTGTAGAGCCGGATACGCAGATCGCGCACCAGACCTTCCTGCACCGCCACCGAGAGTTGATTGGCGGCGTACTGCAGCGCGTTCTTGAGGAGAAGCCCGGCGAGGAGCACCAGGACCAGCCGGGCGGCGGCGGGACGGGGGGCGAGTCCGGCGATCAGGGGCCCTAGAACTCGCTGGCTCACATGCTCCAGCATGGTACCCTGCCCGACCAGAACGCCGGCGGTGCCGAACAGGGCCTTGAGCAGCGGCACCAGGACCACGATGGTGACCCCGTCGAGCAACGAGGCGAGCAGCGTAGCGCCGAGGCCCAGGACGAACAATCCCCCGTAGGGTCGTGCCGCGGTGAGGAGCCGCCGCGCGGTGGGCTCTGCCATGGGAAGAAGCTAACGCGCTGGCGACGCCATTTCACCCGGCTACATTCCCTCGGGTGTCGCCGAACGTACTGCTCGTCCGCTTCAGCGCCATCGGCGACATCCTTCTCATGACGCCGTTGCTGCGCGCCCTGCGCGGCCGGCACCCCGACGCCCGCATCACGGTGGTGACCCGGGCGGCCTTCGCGCCCCTGCTCACCCACAATCCCCGCATCACCGAGGTCATTGGCTGGGAACCGGGCACCCGACTCTCGGAACTCGCCGGCCGGCTCCGCGCCGGCGGGTTCACCCACCACCTCGATCTCCACGGAAGTCTCCGCAGCCGGGCGCTTCGCTGGCGGGTGGGAGGACGCTGGACCACCTACCCCAAGCACCGGACCGCCCGAGTGGTGCTGATTCACACCAAGCGGGACATCTATCGCGACCACCGGCCGGTGGCGGAGCGGTATTTCGACGCCGCAGAGGGGCTGGATGTGGCGCCGGATGCCGGATCGCTGGAACTGTTTCTTCCCCGCGAGGCGGTGGAGGAGGCCGATCGATTTCTCGCCGAACGGGGGCTGGGCCGGTCCCGGCAGCTGATTGCGGTGGCGCCCGGCGCGGCGCATTTCACCAAGCGGTGGCCAGTCCACCACTGGATCGCGCTGGTACGGCGGCTGGTGGAGAAGGGCAACGACGTCGTGGTGGTCGGCGGACCCGGTGACCGCGAGGTGGCGGCCGCCGTCGCCGCGTCGGGCGGTGAGGGCGCCGCGAGTGCCGCCGGCGGGTTCGATCTGCTCGGCTCGGCGGCGCTCCTCAAGCGCGCCCGGGCCCTGGTTTCCAGCGATACCGGGCTCATGCACCTGGCCGGCGGCATCGGCACACCGGCGGTGGCGCTCTTCGGCCCGACCGTGGAGCAATTCGGGTTCTTTCCCTACCACGCCAAGGCGGCGGTGCTGCAGCGCACCCTCGACTGCCGCCCCTGCAGCGCCCACGGCGGCCCTGCCTGCCCCCTCAAGCACCATCGCTGCCTGCAGGACCTCCAGCCCGCCGAGGTGCTGGAGGCGCTGCGCAAGCTGCCCCGATGAGCCTGCTCTCCACCTCCGGCACCGCGCTGGTCAAGCTGATGGGTGAGATGCCCCGCGGGCCGCGCCGTGAGGGCGTCTTCGCGCTCTGGCTCACCGTGCGGGTGGCGGAAGACCTGCTGCTGATTCCTCCGCAGCCCGATCGGGCGGTCAAGCGCCGCGTGGCGGCGCTGGAGCGACGGCTTTCGAGCTTGACACTCTCGGCCCCGCTCCGCCGGGCGCTGGTCGCCGCGCTTGCCGCGCTCGACAACCCACGCCGGGAGCAGGTGGGCCAGGTACTCCAGCTCCTGGTGGCACCGGCGCGCGAGGCGCTGGGCGGCGATGCCTCGGAGATCCTCGGACGCGCCGCGCGAAGTGCCGCGCAGCGGACCCGCGAGGAGGCGTGACGTGGCCGGTCGCGTTGCCGGAACCCATTGTCACCTCTATATTTATGCGCTGCTCGATGAAGGGAGCCGCGCCATGGCTGGCCACAGCAAATGGAAGCAGATCAAGCACAAGAAGGCCGCTACCGACAACAAGCGCTCGGCGGTGTGGGCCAAGTGCATCCGCGAAATCACCGTTGCCGCCAAGGCGGGCGGCGGCGATCCCGGGGGAAATCCCCGGCTCCGAACAGCGATCGACGCGGCCCGCGCGGTCAACATGCCCAACGACAACGTGGACCGGGCCGTCAAGAAGGGCACCGGCGAGCTGGCCGGAGAGACCTACGAAGAGGTGACCTACGAAGGGTACGGCCCCGGCGGGGCTGCGATCCTGATCGAGGCCACCACCGACAACGCCAACCGCACGGTCGCGGAAGTCCGCCACGCCTTCAGCCGCAACGGCGGCAACCTCGGAGCCACCAATTCGGTGGCCTGGATGTTCGACCGCAAGGGGCAGATCGCCCTGGATGCCGGAAAGTACCCCGAAGACCAGGCGCTGGAGGCGGTGCTCGACGCCGGCGCAGAAGACTTCACCCGGGACGGGGACCTCTACCTGGTGAGCACGGCACCCAATGATTTTCACGCGGTCCAGGATGCCCTCAAGTCGAAGCGGTACGCGTTCGAGTCGGCCGAGCTTGCGATGGTGCCCAAGAACACCGTGCGGGTCGAGGGGACGGAGGCCGCCCGGCTGCTCAAACTGATGGAGGCGCTCGAGGATCTGGACGACGTGTCCAAGGTATTTTCGAACTTCGATATCGACGCGGCCACGCTGGCGGAGGCCGAAGCCTGATCGCTCTTCCCGAATGAAGGTGCTGGGAATCGACCCGGGCACCGCCACGGTGGGCTACGGCGTGGTGGAGCGCACGGCGGACCACGGCCGGGCAATGCGGCTGGTGGAGTGCGGGATCCTCCGGACCCGCCCGCGCGAGCCGCTCGCCAGCCGGCTGGCGGTCATCCACGAGGGGCTGGTCGAGCTGATCGCGCGGCACCACCCCGACGTGCTCGCCGTGGAGGACATCTTCTTCGCCGCCAACGTCCGCACCACCGTGGTGCTGGGACACGCACGAGGCGTCATTCTCCTCGCCGGCGCCCAGGCGGGAATCGCCGTGGCGGAATACTCGCCCGCGCTGGTCAAGAAAACCGTGGTGGGCCGCGGTGCGGCGCTCAAACCCCAGGTCGCCTACATGGTCGCCAAGCTGCTCCAGCTCAAATCGGCGCCGGCGCCGGCCGACGCCGCCGACGCGGTGGCGGTGGCGCTCACCCACCTCCTCACCGGCGTCGGCCGGGCGCTGCACCGATGATCGCCACCGTCAACGGTGTGCTGGCGGAGCGCGAAGGCGAGACCGTGGTGGTCCAGACCGACGGGGGCGTGGGCTACGCGGTGACGGTGCCCCTCGGCGTCTTTGAGCGGCTGCCGGCGCGGGGGGCCCGGTGCGCGCTGTTTACCGAGCTCATCATTCGGGAGGACAGCTGGAGCCTCTACGGGTTCGACACCGTCGCCGAGCGGGCCATCTTTCAGCGGCTGCTCGGCGCCACCGGCCTGGGGCCCCGGCTGGCCCTCGCCATTCTCTCGACGCTGGGCCCCGATCGGGCGGTGCGGAGCATCCAGGGCCGCGACGTCGCGGCGCTGAGCACGGTGAGCGGCATCGGCAAGAAGCGGGCGGAGAAGCTTATCGTCGAGCTCTCCGACCGGTTCACCGACATACCGGTAGCGGCCGCGTCCCGGGCAACCCGGCCGGCAGAGGAAGCGGCCCGGGCGCTCGCCGCCCTGGGCTATGCCCCCGCGGCGGCCGATGAAGCGGTACGCGCCACGCTGGCCGCCGACAAGATCGACGACGTGGCGGTGCTGGTGCGCCGCGCCCTGCAGCGCCTGACCGGTTCGAGAGGAGGACGGGGATGAGGGCCGTTTCCACCAGCCCGCACGTCACCGCGGAGTGGCAGTGTACCCGCTGCGGTTCGACCAACCGGAAGTTCGTCGGGGCTGCCACGACCCGGACGATCGACCGCTGCGTGTCGTGCCACACCAAGCACGAGATCACTCCGGGCCAACGGCCGGTGCGCTGGGAGGCGCGGGCGCTCTGACTCGGCTCGAGATCACCACCCCCGCGGCCCTTCCCGAGGAAAGCCGGGCCGAGGCGGCGCTCCGCCCCTCCCGGCTGGATGAGTTCGTGGGGCAGGAGCCGGTCAAGGCCGCGCTGCAGATTGCGATCGACGCAGCCAAGGGCCGGGGCGAGCCGCTCGACCACATCCTGTTCTTCGGTCCACCCGGCTTGGGCAAGACCACCTTGGCCGCCCTTCTCGCCAAGGAGATGGGAGTCCAGCTCCGGACCTCCTCCGGCCCGGTGCTGGAGAAACCCGGAGACCTGGTGGGGCTGCTTACCGGCCTGAGTGCGGGTGACGTCCTGTTCATCGATGAAATCCACCGGCTCCGCCCTCAGCTGGAAGAGTTCCTCTACCCCGCGATGGAGGAGTTCCGGGTCGACGTGCGAATTGCCGACGGTCCCAACGCCCAGACCATCCCGATGACGGTGGAGCCGTTCACGCTGGTCGGGGCGACCACCCGGTTCGGCCAGCTGACCCCGCCGATGCGGGCTCGATTCGGGATCGTGGAGCGGCTCAGCTTTTACCCCGCGGAGGATCTGGCCCGCATCGTCAACCGTTCGGCGGGGATTCTGAAGGTGAGCATCGAGGCGGCGGGCGCGGTGGAAATCGCTCGGCGGAGCCGGGGAACCCCGCGGATCGCCAATCGGCTGCTCCGGCGGGTACGCGACTTCGCCCAGGTCAAGGCCGACGGCATCGTCACCGCACTGGTGGCGGCGGAGGCGCTCGCCCGGCTCAACGTGGACGAATTCGGCCTCGACGATATGGACGCCCGCATTCTGACGACGATCATCGAGAAATTCGGCGGCGGCCCGGTCGGACTCAGCACCATCGCCGCGGCGGTCGGCGAGGACGCCGGCACCCTTGAGGAGGTGTACGAACCCTACCTCATGCAGCAGGGCTTCCTGGAACGCACGCCGCGTGGCCGGTCGGCGACGCCGAATGCCTACCGTCGCTTCGGGATCACACCGCCGCCGTCGGGGGGCGGGCAGACGACACTGCTTGATGGTTGATGCGGCAGTGGGATTCCGCACCTCGGATTTCGAATACGACCTCCCTCCAGAGCTGATCGCCCAGACGCCGACGGCAGTCCGGGGCGACAGCCGGCTGCTGGTGGTGCGGCGGGGAGACCTGCCCCCGCGGCCCGCGACCGAATTCACGGCTTCCCACTTCGCCGATCTGGCGAATCTCGTGTGCCCCGGAGACCTCCTGGTTCTCAACTCCACCAAGGTCCGTCACGCCCGCCTGCTCGGCCGGCGGGCGTCCGGTGCACCCGCCGAGGTGTTGCTGGTTCACCCCGCCACGGAAGGCACCTGGGTGGCGATGGGCAAGCCGGGCAGCGCGCTCCGGCTCGGCAGGCGGGTGGACCTGGGGGATGGCGTTGCCATCGAGACGGTCGAGGAGCTCGCGGAGGGATACCGGCGGGTGCGCCTCCTCGGCGCCACCGCGGAGGAGGCGATGGCGCGGTTCGGCCGCATTCCATTGCCGCCGTACATCGATCGGGAACCGACCCCCGAGGATGCCGTTCGCTATCAGACCGTCTTCGCCGAGCGGGAGGGCAGCGTCGCGGCGCCGACCGCCGGCCTCCACTTCACGCCGGAGCTGCTGCGGCTCCTGGAGGAACGCGGCGCCCGCACCGCCCGCCTCGAGCTGGAGGTCGGGCCCGGCACCTTCAAGCCGGTGGATCAGGAGGACTACACCCGGCATTCGATGCATCTTGAGCAGTACGACATTCCGGAGGCGGTCGCCGCCGCCGTCGCGGACACCCGTGCCCGCGGCGGCTCGGTCTGGGCGGTGGGTACCACCGTGGTGCGGGCGCTCGAATCGGCCGTGAACGAGGACGGCGGGGTCCGCGCCGGCCGGGGCGAAACCGGCCTGATGATCACCCCTGGATATCGATTTCGCGCGGTCGACCGTCTGGTCACCAACCTTCATCTGCCCCGATCGACCCTGCTCATGCTGGTGGCCGGGTTCGCCGGCTACGAGGTTACCCGAGCGGCCTACCAGACCGCGGTGCGGGAACGCTTCCGGTTCTACTCCTACGGCGACGCGATGGCCGTGATCTGATGTTCGAGTTCCTGGTGGAGCGGAGCGAAGGCCTGGCGCGCGCCGGACGGCTCGCCCTTCCCCATGGCGAGGTGATGACGCCCGCGTTCATGCCGGTGGGCACCTACGGCACGGTGCGCGGACTCCACCCCGCCGAGGTCGAGCAGGCCGGCGCGCAGATCATCCTGGGAAACACCTACCATCTGCACCTCCGCCCCGGCGAGGCGGCCGTCGCGGCGATGGGCGGCCTCAATCGCTTTTCCACCTGGCCCCGACCGATGCTCACCGATTCGGGCGGCTTCCAGGTGTTTTCGCTGGCCGGGCTCCGGACCATCGCGGAGGAAGGGGTCGAGTTCACCAGCCACATCGACGGCTCGGTGCGGACTCTCACCCCCGAATCCTCAATGGAAATCCAGTGGGCGCTCGGCGCCGACATCGCCATGGCGTTCGACCACGTGGTGCCGGGCCAGGCCTCCTGGGAGCTGGCCGAAGAGGGGATGGAGCGGACGCTCCGGTGGCTCACCCGGTGCCGCGAACGGCATCAGGAGCTCTCCGGGGCGGCGTTCGCCCAGACGCTCTGGCCCATCGTGCAGGGCGGCAGCCACGACGATCTTCGCCTGCGCTCGCTCGAGGGCACCCTGGACCGCGGGCCGTGGACCGGACTGGCCATCGGAGGGCTGTCGGTCGGCGAGCCCAAGCCGGTCATGCACCGCGTGCTGGAGTCGCTCGCGGAGGCGCTGCCCGCCGACCGGCCCCGTTATCTTATGGGCGTCGGATTCCCCGAGGACCTGGTCGAAGGGATCGCCCGCGGCGTGGACCTCTTCGACTGCGTCGCCGCGACCCGGAACGGGCGCCACGGGAGCGCGTGGACGTCGGCAGGTCGCGTCAATATCCGCAAAGCGGAGCACCGCACCGCCGAGCAGCCACTCGACCCGGCCTGCGATTGCGCCACCTGCGCGCGGTTTTCGAGAGGCTACCTCCGCCACCTGTTCGTCGCGGAGGAGATGCTCGGCCTCCGGCTGGTGTCGCTGCACAACATCCGGTTCCTGCTCCGGGTCACCGAGCAGGCCCGACGCGCGATTCTGACGGGCGACTTTGACCGCTGGAGCCGGGAATGGCTCCGCCGCTACCACGGACGAGAGGACGCATGACCTCGCTGCTCTTCAGCCTCATGGCCCCGCAGGATGGCAGCAACCCGCTGCCGATGCTCCTGTTCCAGTTCGGCGCCATCATCCTGATCTTCTACTTCCTCCTGATCCGGCCCCAGTCCCAGGCCCGGAAGAAGCACGGGGAGCTCCTGGCCCAGCTCAAGAAGGGCGACGACATCACCACCGCAGGCGGCATCATCGGCAAGGTGAAGGACATCAAGGACGACCGGATCACCATCGAAAGCGGCTCGTCCACCCTGGTCGTCGAGCGCGCCCGCATCGTGCGGGTGGGCGAGGTCGTCTCTCCGACGGCGTAGGATGGCAATTCTCGATCTCCACCTGCTGGGCTCCCCGGTGCTGCGGCAGCGGAGCGCCGAAGTCGCGTCGGTCGACCCCGAGGTGCGGCGGTTCATCGCCGATCTCTTCGAGACGATGGACGCCGCCAAGGGCGTCGGCCTGGCGGCCAATCAGGTGGGGGTGGCCCGGCGGGTGGCGGTGGTGGGGGTGGAGAACGAGCGCCTCGCGATGGTGAATCCGGTCATCGTGTCCGCGGAGGGAAGCTCCCGCGCCGAGGAGGGCTGCCTCTCGGTACCCGACGCGTACGGCGATGTGGAGCGCCCGGAGCGCATCGTGCTCGAGGCGCTGGGTGCCGACGGCAAACCGTACCGCCGCGAAGCCGCCGGGCTGCTGGCCCGGGCCATCCAGCACGAAATCGATCACCTCGACGGCATCCTGTTTCTCGACCATCTCAGCGCGCTCAAGCGGCAGTTGCTGGTGGCGCGATGGAAGAAGGAGCACCGCGGGGAAGGCGTCATCAAGTCCCTCCGGCCGGAGCCTGCGCGGCCGCAATAATGCGCATCGTCTTCTTCGGCACCCCCGCCTTCGCGGTGCCGAGCCTCGAAGCACTGCTGGCCGAAGGGGCTCCGGTCGTCGGCGTGGTCACCCAGCCCGACAAGCCGCAGGGCCGCTCGCGCTCCACCCTGGTTCCTCCACCCATCCGACAGCTGGCCGAGCGCCACGCGATTCCGGTCATTCAGCCGGAGCGGCCGACCGGCGACGTGTTCGTGGCGGCGTTGCGTCACTGGCAACCCGATCTCGGCGTAGTCGTCGCCTACGGGCATGTGCTCCGCCCGGAGGTGCTCGCGGTGCCCAAGCGGGGCCTGATCAACGTGCACGCCTCGTTGCTGCCCCGGCTGCGGGGCGCGGCGCCCATCCCCTGGTCGATACTCCGCGGCGACCGGGAGACCGGGATCACCATCATCCAGATGGACGAGGGACTCGACAGCGGTCCGATCCTGCACCAGATCGCCACCACCATCGGCGCCGCTGAGACCGGCGGCGCACTCGCCGCGCGGCTGGCGCTGCTCGGCGCGGAGGCGCTGGTGGAAACGCTGGCGCTGATCCAGATGGGCCGCGTCACCCCGGAGCCCCAGGACGCCGCGCGGGTCACCTATGCTCCGAAAATCGATCGCGACGTGACCCGCGTGGACTGGGCCAACGACGCGCATTCGGTGAGCCGGCGCATCCGCGCCTTCGATCCGGTGCCGGGCGCGTGGACCACCTTCGAAGGCCGGAGCGTGAAGCTCTTCGGTGCCCGGCCGGTCGACGGAACCGGAGCGGCGGGCCAGGTGCGCGCGGTAGGGGGACCGCTGCAGGTGGCGGCGGGCGCCGGAGTGGTGGAGATTGCCGAAGTGCAACCCGCCGGGAGGCCGCGTATGGCCGCCGCGGCGTGGAGCCGCGGCCGGGGTCCGCGGCCCGGGCAGTCGCTGACATGAGACCGCTTCCCCGACTGTTCGCCGTCACGACCGACACCCTGTGCCGCGCCGCCGACTTCGGAGTGCGCGCTGCCGCCGTGGCGGCGGCGGGTCCGGCCGCCGCCCTGGTGGTGCGCGCGCCGGCTTCGACCACCGCGCAGCACGCAGCGTTCGCCGAGCGGGTGACCGCCCTGGCTCGTCCGCCGGAGGCCGCGGTCGTGGTGCATGCGCGGCCCGACCTGGCCCGCGCCGTCGGCGCCCAGGGAGTCCAACTGCGCGCCGACGACCTCGCGCCCGGCGATGCGCGGATGGTATTGGGCACCGGATGGATCGGAGTGTCGGTGCACTCGCCGGAGGCGGCGGTGACGGCGATCGCGCAGGGAGCGGATTACCTGCTGGCCGGGAATGTCTTCGAGACTGCCACGCACCCCGGCCGGCCGGCGCGGGGACTCGCCTGGCTCCGAGTCCTCTGCGGGCTGGGCCGGCCGGTCGTGGCAATCGGCGGCATCACCGCCGACCGCGCCGCCGCGGTGAAGGAGGCGGGCGCCTGGGGGGTGGCCGCGATCTCGGCGCTCTGGAGCGCCGACGATCCCGCGGCCGCCGCGCTGGCGCTCATGGGTCCCTGGATGGAGACGACCTGATGGAACTGCTCTTGACCGTGAACGGCGAAGAGCGCCGGGTACCCGGCCCCGCGACCGCGGCCGACCTGCTGGCCCGGCTCGAGCTCGACCCGCGCACGGTGGTGCTGGAGCTCAACCGCCGGATCGTGCGGCGCCCCGCGCTCGCGGAGACGGCGCTCAATGACGGCGACGCGGTGGAGCTGGTGCATTTTGTCGGAGGAGGATGAGATGACCGATACCATCGACGCCGTGGAGACGGTGCTCGACCCGCCGCTCCACCTCGGCGGCCACCCGTTCCGCTCCCGCCTGTTCGTGGGAACCGGCAAGTATCGCGGCAACGCGCAGATGCTCGCGGCCATCGAAGCGTCGGGGGCGGAGTGCGTTACCGTGGCGGTGCGCCGGGTGAATCTCGATCGTACCAAGGAGGAAGGGGTCCTCTACCACCTCGACCCCGCGCGGTACTTCCTCCTCGCCAACACCGCCGGATGTTATTCCGCCGAGGAGGCGATTCGCTACGCCCGGCTGGGCCGGGAGGCCGGCTTCAACGATTTCGTCAAACTCGAGGTCATCGGCGATCGGGAGACCCTCCTCCCCGACGTCGACGGACTCCTGGTCGCGGCGCGGACGCTGGTGCAGGAGGGTTTCCAGGTACTGGCGTATACCAACGACGACCTCGTGACCGCGCTCAAGCTCGAAGCCGCCGGCTGCGCCGCGGTCATGCCGCTCGCTTCGCCGATCGGAAGCGGGCTCGGCCTGCTCAATCCCTACTCGATCCGCACCATCAAGCGGCGGCTCTCGGTCCCGGTCATCGTGGACGCCGGGGTGGGGACTGCGTCCGACGCCTGCCTGGTAATGGAGCAGGGGGTGGACGGGATTCTCATGAATACGGCGCTCGCCGAGGCGGATGATCCGGTCGCGATGGCGGCGGCAATGCGGCAGGCCACCGCGGCGGGCCGGCTCGCCTATCTCGCGGGCCGGATGCCGCGACGAGAAATTGCCGTGCCGTCATCGCCCGCCAGGGGGATGCTGGGCTGAGCGCCGTTCCGGGACTCGCACCCCGCGCGTCGGCCTGGCGAGTGCTCCACGACATCCGCCACGGTATTCCGTTCGATCTCGCCCTCGACCGCGCCCTGAGCGGCCTGTCCGAGGCCGACCGTCGGCTCGCCCACGAGCTCGCGGCCGGCGTTCTCCGGTATCGCGACCCCATCGACGCCGCCATCGCGCCGCATCTGAGCGGGGGGATCAACCAGGTCCGGGACGATCTCCTGGAAATCCTCCGGCTGGGCGCCTACCAGTTGCTCTTCCTCGAGCGGGTGCCTCGCCATGCGGCGGTCGACACCGCGGTGACCCTGGGACGGCGCATTGCCGGCGCGCGGGTCGGCGGGTTCGTCAACGCGGTCCTGCGCAAGGTCGCCGAGCGATCCTCGGGAGGACATGACGGCGGTGGCGCCGGAATTCGGACGCCGGCAGATGACCCCGGTGCTCTCGCCCTGCGGTACTCCCATCCGGAATGGCTGGTAGCGCGGTGGGTCGCGCGGTTCGGGCCGGAGGAAACCGAGCGCCTCCTCCTCGCCAACAACACCCGGCCCGCTCTGGTGGTGCAACCCGCCCGCTGGGGTGAGGACGCGCTGATCGCGAGCTTGGACCTCCAGGCCATCCCCTGGCGCCACGCGCCGTTCGACGCCGGCCTCATCATCGAGGGGCGGCGGCCCCAGGAACTGCCGGGGTTTGCCTCGGGCGCGTGTTACGTGCAGGACCCCGCCCAGGCGCTGGTGGTGCGCTTCTGTGACTGCCCCGAGCAGGCCATGGTCTTCGACGCCTGCGCGGCGCCGGGCGGCAAGACGATCGCGCTCTCGGCGCGGGCCGGATTCGTCGCCGCGGCCGACCTCCGGCGCGCCCGGGTCCGGCGGCTCCGGGAGAATCTCCGCCGCGCGGCGGGAGAGCGGACCGCGGCGCTGGTCGCCGACGCGCTGGCCCCGCCGATCCGCCCCACCGACGCGGTCTTTCTCGACGCTCCCTGTCTCGGGACCGGGGCCTTTGCCCGGCATCCCGATGCCCGGTGGCGGGTGACTCCCGAGGCCCTGACCTCGCTCGCGGCGGAAGCCGGGAAGATGCTCCAGGCGCTGGCCGAGGTCGTTCGTCCAGGAGGACTGTTATTCTTCGCCACCTGCTCCCTGGAACCGGAGGAAAACGAAGTGCAGATCGAACGGTTCCTCGCGCGCGATGCCCGGTTCCGCCGCGAGCCCTCCACGGCGGTGCCCGAGGAGCTCCTCACCCCCGCCGGCGATCTCCTGCTCCTCCCCCATCGTGACGGCACCGACGGCGCCTATGCCGCGCGGCTTCGGCGGGTGAGCTGACATGACGGAGCCAGGCGACCCCCCCACGCGCCGGAGTCTCTGGCCGGTTACGGTCAAGGGCCGCGATCGCCTGTGGATTGCCGTGATCCTCCTGGGTGCGGCGCTGGGCGGCTATCTGGTGACCTGCGTTGCGTATCCGGCTCCGCTCATTACGCGGGATCACGCGGTGGCCCGGGTCCTGGGCCTGCCCCTGGCCGCCGCGCAAAAAGAGCTCGAGGATCAGGGTTTCAAGGTGCGGGTAGAGGGCGACGAGGCCGATCCAGTGGTTCCCGCCGGACACGTGACCTGGCAGGACCCTCCGGCGGAGACCGTGCTGCCCAACGCCGCGATGGTGCACCTCACCACCAGCAGCGGCCCCGAGCCGATCCCGGTCCCCGACGTGATATCGTTCGAGCTCGATCAGGCCCGCCAGGTGGTGGAAGCGGCGGGATTGCGCGTGGGTGCGCTCGACACCATCGCGAGCAGCGCGGAAGCGGGAATCGTCGTGGCCACCCGCCCCGGCATCGGAACCACCCGCCCGCCGGGATCGGCGGTGGATCTGGTGCTCAGCAAGGGTCCGGCCGACATCCGGGTGCCGGACGTGGTGGGACTTCGTCAGGAAGACGCCCGCCGTCGGATCGAGGCCGCCGGCCTCCGGGTGGGTATCGTGAGCACCCGAACGGGGCGCCCCGGCGGCGCCGGCACCGTGCTGGAGCAGCGGCCCGCGTCGGGGGTGTTCAGCCCGCATGAGGGGCGCGTCAACCTCATCATCGGCAATTGACCCGCACGCCGGAGCGTCCGTGAGCGTCCGCATCGCCCCCTCCATCCTCTCCGCCGATCTCGGCCGGCTGCGCGAGGAGCTCGCGGCCATCGAGCAGGGCGGCGCCGAGTGGGTCCACGTCGACGTCATGGACGGACGATTCGTCCCCAATCTCACCTTCGGGGCGCCCCTGGTCCGGACCCTGAAGACGCTGACCCGGCTGCCGCTGGATGTGCATCTGATGGTCGAAGAGCCGGAGAAGTACGTGGAGGAGTTTGCCGACGCCGGAGCCGCCGGCTTCACCTTCCACCCCGAGGCCACCATCCACGTCCAGCGGCAGCTGGCGCGGGTTCGGGAGCACGGGATGCGGGCCGGTCTGGCGCTCAACCCCGCCTCGCCGATCGCGCTGCTCGAAGAGGTGCTTCCCGATCTCGACCTGGTGCTGATCATGTCGGTGAATCCGGGGTTCGGCGGGCAGCGTTACATTTCAGGCGCGACGGACAAGATCCGCCGGGTCCGCCGCCAGCTCGACGCCGCCGGAAGCGGCGCGGCGCTCGAAGTGGATGGGGGCATTACCGTCGAGACGATTCGACGGGCCTGGGAGGCTGGCGCGGACACCTTCGTGGCCGGTACGGCGGTCTTCGGCCAGCCGGACCCCGCGGCGGCAGTCCAACGGCTCAAGCAGGCCTGTGCGACAGCGGTTTGAGGGAGGCATCATGTCGAAGCAGTGGGCGATGGTCGGGACGATCGTGGCGGGCCTCGCGCTGGGCGCGGCGGCGCTGGTCAAGTTCGGTCCTCAGCTGGAAGGGGTGGAGGTCGGCAAACGGGCACCGCAATTCACCGCGATGGACCTGGCCAGCGGCGACTCGGTCGACTTCCGGGCCCGGTACGCCGGCCATGTGACCCTGGTGAACATCTGGGCCACCTACTGCATTCCCTGCCGGACCGAGATGCCCGCGATCGAGGCGCTGTATCGCCGGCTCGGCCCGATGGGCTTGAGGATCGTTGCGGTCAGCATCGACGAGGGCAATTCCGACGACGTGCGCGCTTTCGTGAAGCAGTACGGGCTCACCTTCGACGTGCTGCAGGACCGATCCGGCGATATCCAGCGCATCTACCAGACCACCGGCGTCCCCGAGAGCTTCCTCCTCGACCAGAAGGGGGTCATCGTGAAAAAGATCATCGGTGAACACCCCTGGAGCTCTCCTTCGAACCAGCGCATCGTGGCCGATCTGCTTGGCGGCGACTAGGCGCACCCTCGGAATCGAGACCAGCTGCGACGAGACTTCGGCGGCCGTCCTCCGGATGGAGGACGGCCGCCCGATTCTGGACAGCCTCGTCATCCTGTCGCAGGACATCCATCGAATCTTCGGGGGTGTCGTCCCCGAGCTCGCCAGTCGTGAACACCTCCGGACCATCGGGCCCTTGGTCGATCGCGCCCTGGCGGAGGCGGGCATCGGCGCGACCCAGCTCGATGGCATCGCCGTCACCGCGGGCCCCGGTCTGGTCGGCGCGCTCCTGGTGGGGCTGATGTACGCGAAGGGGCTGGCGTTCGGACTGGGCAAGCCGCTGATCGGAGTCCACCACCTCGAGGGACACCTGTTCGCCCCCACGCTGGAGGACCCCACCCTCTCGCCGCCATTCGTCGCCCTGGTGGTGAGCGGCGGCCACACTCTATTGCTGGACGTCGTCGCTTGGGGCCATTACCGCGTCCTGGGCGAGACCCTCGACGATGCGGCCGGCGAGGCGTTCGACAAAGTGGGCACCCTCCTCGGGCTGGGCTATCCCGCCGGCGCCGCGGTCGAACGCCTGGCGCGTGACGGTCGGCCCGGACGATTCGAATTTCCCCGCCCGATGCTCCGGTCCGGCTATGACTTCTCGTTCAGCGGGCTCAAGACCGCGGTGCTCCGCGCAGTCCGCGCCAGTTCCGATCTCCAGCACGACGCCGCCGACCTGGCCCGCGACTTCCAGGATGCCGCGATCGACGTGCTGGTCGAGAAGACGGGCCGGGCCGTCGAGGAGTTGGGGCGGGAGACCGCGGTGATCGCGGGTGGCGTCGCCTGCAACCGGGCGCTCGCCCAGGCGCTCACCGACCGGTTGCGACAGGTCGCCCGGGTCGCGGTGGCGTCGCCCCGGCTCAATACCGACAACGCGGCAATGATCGCCGCGGCGGGCGCCTGGCGCCTGGCCCGGGGCGAAGTGAGCGGGATGGACCTCGAGCCCTTCGATCGCGGTCCGCTCCCCGGATCGGAACCGGTTATTTTCTCGCCATGACAACCGTCTATCCCTTCAATCTCCACATCGGCCCGCTCAACATCACCGGCTACGGCGTGATGATGATGGTGGGCTTCTTGACCGGCGGATGGCTCATCGACCGGGAGCTCCGCCGCCGCGGCTGGCATCACGAGTACGCCGCCGATATCACGGTGGCCGCGGTGATCGGCGGCGTCCTGGGCGCCAAGCTCTGGTATGCCGCGTCGGTCGGGGACCTCACCGCGCTGTTCGGCCGCGGCGGCCTGGTGTGGTATGGAGGCTTCATCGGCGGCGCCGTGGCGGTGCTGGCCAACGGCGCCCGGCGCGGAGTTCCGCTCCGCTGGACCCTCGAGGTCACCGCGCCGGCCCTTCCGGCGGCCTACGCGCTTGGTCGGGTCGGCTGTTTCCTGGTCGGGGATGACTACGGCGTCCCCTCCACCCTCCCCTGGAGCGTCCAGTTTCCCCAGGGACTCCCGCCCACCACCGCTGGGGAGATGGCCCGCCAGTTCGGCGTTGCGATACCCGCTGGAGTGTCCCCCGAAACGGTGCTCGCCGTCCATCCGACCCAACTCTACGAAGCGGCGTTGATGATCGGGGTGTTCATGCTGCTCTGGCGGCTGCGCGGTCACCGGCATGCCGCCGGATGGCTCTTCGGAGTTTACCTCGTCCTGGCGGGAGCGGAGCGGTTCCTGATCGAGTTCGTGCGGGCCAAGGAAGACCACGTGCCGATCCTGGGCGGAATCACCCTGGCGCAGGTGGTGGCGCTGGCGATTCTGCTCCTGGGGGTGGGTCTGACGGCCCGGTGGGCCGCGGGGGGGGAGCTGGCGCCGGGAGAGTACCTGAACTCCGGAAAGCGGTGAGCTGAGCGGCGGTCCCGGCTCGGCGATTACGGCCGGATCGCGTACCCGATCTTGCTGAAGAACGTCCGCTTCTGCCGGGTCAGACCCACGGCATCGCTGCCGGCCTCGGTTTCCCCGTAACCCAAGAACAGGACGGTCTGCGGATTCACCCGATAGGAAAACAGCATCTGCACGAATAGTCCCTGCTCCCTGGCGGGGACCGCTATTGCGTACTGTGCCTGATCCCGCCGCAGATCCTGGTACTGCACGATCCCCGAAACGACGTCCCCAGCCCCAGGTGATAGAAGGCGGTGGCCTGGAGAATGTCGGCGGTGAAGACTTTCCGGCCCTGATAGCTGTGGCGCCGATAGAGATTGCTGGCACTCAGGGTCGCCCGGTTACCGAGGCTCAGATCCACGCCCGGAGTGATCGTGACCTGGGATCCGAGACGCAGGTTGGTGAAATCGATCGCGTCGCCGAGAACCGTGGTATCAGGTCACCGGCTCGCGGGGCTTCTCCGCCGGGATCGCCCGAGCCGCGGGCGGGGTCCCCTTCGAGGCCTCCGGTACCAGCACCGGCGTCACCCTGAGCCGCCGCGGTTCCACCCCGAAGGTCCATCCCAGCGCCACCAGGGCCAGTAGAACCAGCACTCCCTGTGCGGCGAGCGACTCCAGGGTCGGGTAGATCCCCATCGCCGGAATGCGCGGCGCCCACGCCACCGGAGTAATGCCCATGGCGCCCGACTCCTGAAGCTCGGCGATTCCCTTCCCGGCGAACACGAACGCCATGTAGTAGAGCA
>JBGPEJ010000047.1:0-17302 GCA_041482775.1 Gemmatimonadota bacterium
CCCCGTGAGAGGTGGCATGCCCCAGGTCCGTGCTCGAACGTCCCCCCGGGCGCTGCACCGGTCCGCTCCCAACAACGCATTCGACCAGTACCTGCTCGACATCCGTAAGCTGCCGATGATCGCGGATCCCAAAGAGGAGATCCGCCTGGCCAAGCGCGCCCGCAAAGGAGATCAAGTCGCCATCGACCGCCTGGTGACCGCGAACCTCCGCTTCGTGATTTCCTACGTGAAGCGATTCCAGGGGCACGGACTCGATCTCTCTGAGCTGGTGGCCATCGGCAACGAAGGCTTGCTCAAGGCGGTCCGGAAGTTCGATCCCGCCCACGGGGTCAAGTTCATCAGTTACGCGGTCTGGTGGGTGCGCCAGTGCGTCCTCAAGGCCCTGGCCGAGCAGACCCGCACCGTCCGCATCCCGCTCAACCAGAACGCCGCCCTGATGAAGATGGCCAAGATCGAGAGCCTGCTCTCTCAGGAGCTGGGCCGCTCCCCCACCGATGCCGAAACCGCCCAGGTGCTGGACGAGCCGGTCGAGACCATTCGCCAGGCGCGGTTGGTGTCGACCGTCGAGGTATCGCTCGACGCGCCGGTGGAGCGTCACGATTCCGGCTCCGCCACCTTCGGCGAGCGGGTGGCCGGCGCCGGGACTGGCGACATCGAGGACCTGGTCGACGCCGGACTGCGCAAGGAATTCCTTTCCGCGCTCTTTCACCGCTACCTGACCCCCAGGGAACAACGCATCCTGGCGCTCTATTACGGCCTCGAGGAAGGCAGTGAAGCCCTGACCCTCGAAGGGATCGGCGCCATGCTCGGCGTCACCCGAGAGCGGGTCCGCCAGATCCGGGAGCGCGCCTTCGAGAAGCTTCGGAATGCCCCCGAGGTCAAGCACCTGAGGAATTTCCCCTCCGCCGCAGCGTAGGCCCGGACGCAAGCGAGCCGGGGAGCCGGGGAAGGGCGGGCAGCCGCCTGACTCCCCGGCTCCCCGGCTCCCTCGTTAGACTCCCCCCATGCCTGTGCAGCTCCCGCTCTTCCCGCTGGCCATCGTCCTGTTTCCCGGCGCGCTCCTTCCGCTCCACATCTTCGAGCCCCGCTATCGCCGGCTGATCGCCGATGTCACAGCGGGGGATCAGCGTTTCGGGATTCTCCTGCCCGGCGATTCCGGCGAGTTGCCCCCGCCCGGCACCATGGGTTGCGCGGCGCTGCTTCGCGGGGTGCAGCCGCTCGAGGACGGGCGGCTGAACATCGTGGTAAGCGGCGAGCGCCGCTTCGCGCTCCGCGGCCCACTCGCCGCCACGACTCCCTACTTCCAGGGATGGGTCGATTGGGTGGACGACACCCCAGACGTCCAGCTCCCCACCGGGGAGGAGCTGGCTCGGCTCCGCGCCCTCGGCGAGCGGTATGCGCGCGCGGCGCATGCCTTGAACGATCAGGCGATCGCTCCGGAGTTGCCGGCGGGAGCGGCGGAACTTTCCTTCGAGATCGCGGCTCTGCTCGAGTGGGAGCTGGAAACCCGGCAGCGCTTCCTCGAGATTCGCTCCGCCACCGAGCGGGTGGCCCGGCTGCTGCAGGCGCTGCCCGGCCTGGTCGCCGCCTTGGAGGGACGCGCCCTGGTCCACGCCCGGGCCCAGGGAAACGGCCGCGGAGGGTTCCGTTGACCGGCGGGCTCGTCCAGCAGCTCGGCGCGCTGGTCGGTTCCCGCTGGGTCCGCACCCGGCCGGCGGAGCTGCGCACCTTCGAAGGGGACGGCCTCCCGACCCACGCGGCGCGCCCGCGGCTGGTGGTGTTGCCGGGCACCCGCGAGGAGGTCGTCTCGGTGATCGGTGCGCTCCACCGGGCCCAGGTGCCCTGGGTGGCGCGGGGGGCGGGGACCGGGCTTTCCGGCGGCGCCCTCGCCGAATCGGAGAGTGTGCTGGTCGTGCTGACCCGGCTGACCCGGATCCTTTCCCTGGATCCGGCGCGTCGCCGGGCGGTGGTGGAACCCGGCGTGGTCAACGCCCGGCTCTCCGAGGCGGCGCTGCCCTTCGGCCTCCAATACTCCCCCGATCCCTCAAGCCAGTCCGCCTGCACCATCGGTGGCAACGTGGCCGAGAACGCCGGGGGGCCGCATTGCCTCAAGTACGGAGTGACGACCAACCACGTCCTGGCCCTGCAAGTTGCTCTTCCGGACGGGACGGTGGTCCGGCTGGGCAGTCCGCAGGGAGAGCCGTGGGGCCCCGACCTGGTGGGTCTCTTCGTCGGGAGCGAAGGGATGTTCGGGATTGCCCTCGAAATCACTCTCCGACTCGAGCCGATTCCCGCGGCCATCCGGACCCTGCTCGCCGATTTCGCTACGGTGCGCTCCGCCAGCGAGGCGGTGAGCGCCATCATCGCCGCGGGGATCGTCCCCGCGGCGCTCGAAATGATGGATCAGGCGTGCATCCGGGCGGTGGAGGCGTCGATCTATGCCGCGGGCTACCCGGTCGACGCCGGCGCGGTGCTCCTGGTCGAGCTCGATGGGAGACCTGCGGCGGTGGATGCGGAGAGCCGGGCGGTCGAGACGCTGCTTTCCCGCCACGGAGCCCGGGGGATCCGGGCCGCCACGACTCCCGAAGAGCGGGCCCGCCTCTGGCAAGGCCGCAAGAAGGCCTTCGGTGCGATGGGCCGGATCGCCCCCGACCTGGTGGTGCAGGACGCGGTGGTACCCCGATCCGCTCTCCCGGATATTCTCGAGCGGATCGAACAGATCGGCCGGGGGTACGATCTCCAGATCGCCAACGTCTTTCACGCCGGCGACGGCAACCTGCACCCCAACATCTGTTACGATAGCCGCGACGCCGCGTTGACCGAACGGGTGGCCCGCGCCAGCCGGGAGATCATGGCGGTCTGCGTCGAGGCTGGTGGCTCGATCACCGGGGAGCACGGCGTGGGTTCGGACAAGCTGGACTACATGTCCCTCATCTTCGACGATGAGAGTCTTCGGGCCATGTGTGCGGTACGCCGGGTGTTTGATCCGGAGCAACGCGCCAATCCGGGCAAGGTGGTGCCGATTCACTACTGCCGGGAGTACGGCGCCAACGGACGGGCCGCCCCATGACCGACGCTATCTTCATGCGCCTCCGCCACGGCCTGGGCGAGGAGGCCGTCACCCGCGACCGGGACGGCCGGCCGAGGGCCACCCCCGACTCGACCGAAGGCGTGGCACTGGTGTGCGGATTGGCCCACGAGCAGCGCTGGAGAGTGCGAATCGAGGGACAGGCAACCTGGATGCCGCCCGACGCGCCAGCCGACCTGGCGCTCTCCACCCGGGGCCTCGGCCGGGTGCTTCACGTGGCGCCCGCCGATCTGGTCGCCACCGTCGAAGCGGGGCTGCCGCTCGCGGTGCTGCAACGCCAGCTCACCGCCCGGGGCGCCTGGCTGGCGATCGACCCCCCCGGCCAACCGGAGCGTTCCATCGGCTCGATCGTCGCGACCGGCACCGCGGGACCGCTGCGCCACGGATTCGGGCCGGTGCGCGATCATCTCCTGGGTGGTACGGTGGTGACCGGCGACGGCCGGGTGATCCGCGCGGGCGGAAGCGTGGTGAAGAATGTCGCGGGTTACGATCTCACCAAGCTTCAGGTGGGCGGATTCGGCGCGTTCGGCGTGCTGACCCAGGTCCATCTGCGGTTGCGGGCGCGCCCCGCGGTGCGCACCACTCTGCTGGCGCGCGGCGGGCGCGACCTGCTCACCCACCAGGCGCGCACTTTCATGGAACGCGATCTCCTCGCCTCCGCAATGGAGCTCTTTTCACCGGCGGCCGCGAGCGAGCCGGAGTGGGTCCTGGCGCTCGAGCTGGTCGGGACCGAGGGCGGCGTGGCGGCGGAGGTCGAACGCGCCACTCGGCACAGCGAAGTGCCCCTCGCCCCGCTTGCCGCCGAGCCGGCCGCGGCGTTCTGGCAGGGTACCGCTCGCGCGCTGGGAAGCGGAACGAGCACCATTCGGCTCGGCGTGTTCCCCGATGGCCTGGATGAAATGATCGACCTCCTCGCCGAGCGTCTCGATTCGACGCTGGTGGCGGCGGGCCCGGGGCGCGGCCTGCTGCGCTGGAGCGGCGAGCTGTCGGTGGAGGCGCTGCGCGCCATCCGGGGCATCGCGGCCGCCCGGGAAGTGCCGCTGACCCTTGAACGCGCGCCCTGGCCCCTCCGTCAGGCCGCCGGACACTTCGGCGCCTATCGGGAGGGAGTGGGGCGGCTGGTGGCCAAGCTCCGGAATAGCTTCGATCCGGACCCCACCTTCGCCGTGGCGCTCGAGGGTGGCGGAGATGAGTAGGGGAGGGTTCGAAGCGCTCGACCACTGCGTGCACTGCGGGTTCTGCCTTCCCGCCTGCCCCACCTACCTCGCCACCGGCGACGAGAGCGACTCCCCCCGCGGCAGAATTCTGCTCATGCGGGGCCTCGAACGCGGGGAGATCGCCCCGGAGGATCCCGCCGTGCGGGAACACCTGGACGCCTGCCTTGGCTGCCGCGGCTGCGAGCCGGTGTGTCCGGCGGGGGTGGGATACGGCCGCGGGCTGGCGGTGGCGCGGGAACGGCTCGTCCGCGCCAACGGTTTGCCCGCCTCCGCGCGCCTGGTCCTCGGCGTGTTTCACCGGAACGCACGCTGGCGCGCCTTGCTCACCGCCGCCCGATGGCTGCGGTCAACGGGGCTTCCCCGGCTGCTGCCCGGATTCCCGATGGGCATGCTGGCGGCGAGCGCACCGGCCCATCAGCCGCGATCGGGGACCGCCGCCGCGCCTGGTGAGGCCCCGGCCCGTGGCGCCACCGTGGCGCTCTTCCGCGGCTGCGTCATGGATACCCTCTTCCGCCACGTGCACGAGGCAACCCGCCGCACCCTCGCCGCGAACGGGTACCGCGTCGTTGAGGTGGAGGGCCAGGTCTGCTGCGGCGCTCTGCACGAGCACGCCGGCGACCGGCCTACCGCCCGACGGCTGATCGACCGGAATGCCGCCGCGTTTGCCACGCAGTCCGATTTCATCGTGGTGAACAGCGCTGGCTGCGGCGCCCTGCTCAAGGATGCGGCCCACCTCGACGGCTCCGCGGCCGCGGACCAGCTCGGGAAGCGGACCCGCGACGTCACCGAGCTCCTTGCGGCCGCCGGCCCCCGGCCCGGCGCGGTCCTCCCCCTCGATGTCGCGTACGACGCACCCTGCCACCTCGAGCACGCTCAGGCGGTTCGCGAGGCCCCGCTCGCGGTACTCTCGGCGGTCCCCGAGCTCCGGGTCCGCCGCCTTCCGGGGTCGGACCGGTGCTGCGGAAGCGCCGGGATCTACAGCGTCCTCCACCCCGCCATGGCGCGGGCGGTGCTCAACGAGAAGATCGCCGCGATCGCCGCGGCGACACCGCGACCGGAGCTGATCGCCTCGGGAAATCCCGGATGTCTCATGCAGATCGGAGCGGGACTCCGAGCGGCGCGACTCCCCATCGGCGTGGCGCATCCGGTCGAGCTACTCGACTGGTCCTACGCGAAGGCCGGCTTCTACGGTTGATTACCTTCCCTCCATGCAGTTGGACTTTGCTCTCCCCGCCGGACGCCTCGCCACCCTCCTCCACGGCGCAACGATGGTCGTGGAGGATCCGGCGGTGTTCCAGATCGAGGGTCCCGGGGCGCTGGCCTGTCTCCAGGGGTTGCTTACCAACGACCTGATTTCCCCCGGCGTGAACAGCCTGGTCTATGGGGCGCTTCTCACCCCCAAGGGAATGATTGTGGTGGACCCTTGGGTGATCCGGGAATCCGCCGTCTTCCTGTTGCTGGCCTCACGCTCGGCCCATCCGGCAACCGGAGAGCTGCTACATCGCTCGCTCCCGCCGCGATTGGCGCGGGTCACCGATCTGACCGGACAGCTGCGCTTGGCCTGGTTCCTCGGCACGGCGGCGCCGGAGCGGCTGGCCCGAGCGATCGGCGGCCCGGTTCCGGGCCCGGGCAACGTCATGAGGTTCCCCGACCACGGCAGCCTGCTGCTGGCGGGCGGGACTCCGCACGCCCCGTTCCGGGCACTGGCCCTGGGAACCGTGCAGGAGATCGAGGACCTCGGCATCCGCTTCGAGCGCGCCGGAGGGCAACGATCGGGCGATGCCGATCTCGCCGCCGCGCGAGTCCTGGGCGGGTGGCCCACCCTGGGCCGGGAGATTGATGAGAGGACCTTGCCGCAGGAGGTTCGCTACGACGAGCTTGGCGGAGTGTCGTACACGAAGGGGTGCTACACCGGACAGGAGACGGTGGCGCGAATTCACTTCAGGGGTCACGTCAACAAGACGCTCCGCGGGCTGATTTTCGAGGGGGAAGAATTGCTCCGGGAGCGGTCCCTGGTCGTCGGCGAGAAGGAGGTCGGCGCGATTCGAACCGTGATCGCCGCCGACGGCCGGCTGTTTGCGCTCGGCACGGTGCGGCGCGAGCTCGATCCCGCCATCACGCTGGAGGCCGGCGGGCGCGAGGGACGCCTCATCAATCTTCCGATCGATCCCGCGCTGGCCGGCGTTGGGCCCTGAGAAGCGCAAACGGGCCGCGGACAGTCGTCCGCGGCCCGTCCGATGCTATGAGACCGATCTACATCTTCTTGGCGGTGTCTCCAGCCATCTTGGTGGTATCGGCCTTCTTGGTGGTGTCGGTGGTCGCGGCCGGAGCCGGCGCTGCCATGGCGGCGCTGTCCGCTGCGGGGGTCGCGGCCTTCTTCTCGCCGCAGGCCGCCAGAGTGAGGACAGCGGCAACCACGAAGAACTTCGACATTGGTGCTCCTTACGTTGACGGGTACAGTTTCAGATCGGGGGACGGGGAGGCGCCTCGGGTGACGCCGATTAATACAGCCGGCAAAGATAGGCCCCGACTTCGGTTTGTCAAGCGTGGCATAGACTTACACCATCGTTCACCCCCCCGGCCACGCCTGCCGGACAGCACCGGACACCCGAACGAAGGATCCCGGGCTCCCGAAAACGGAAAAGTCTCATAACCACTGATTGCGCAATGACTTATACTCGACCTGCCAAACCTCAGGCCCGGACCCTTGGAGCCCTCCGAGCCGGACCACATGGCCGTGCACCACTGCTCCACCGCTCCGTGAGGGATGAAGTTCGCTCCAATCTGCTCGTGCTCCTCGCCGCGAAGGAGGAGCTGTTTCCGGGGATTATCGGCTACGAGGACACCATCCTGCCGCAGTTGGTGAATGCGTTGCTGTCCCGGCACGACCTCATCCTTCTCGGTCTCCGCGGTCAGGCGAAGAGCCGGATCCTCCGCGGCATCTGCCGATTCCTCGATGAGTGGCTTCCCATTGTGGCGGGGAGTGAGGTCAACGACGACCCCTTCGCCCCGATCAGCAAGTACGCCCGGGAACGACTGGCCGAGCTGGGCGAGGAGACCCCGATCGACTGGGTGCATCGGGAGGACCGGTACGTCGAGAAGCTGGCTACCCCCGACGTGACGTTCGCGGACCTCATCGGGGACGTCGACCCGATCCGGGCGGCGCGGGGCGGGCACGTGCTCTCCGATGAGCTCACGATGCACTTCGGGCTCCTGCCCCGCGCCAACCGCGGAATCTTCGCCATCAACGAGCTGCCCGATCTCGCCGGAAAGATTCAGGTCGGACTCTTCAACATCATGCAGGAGGGTGACGTTCAGCTGAAGGGCTATCCGGTGCGGCTGGCCCTCGATGTGCTGTTGTGCTTCACCGCGAATCCCGAGGACTACACCGCACGTGGAAAGATCATCACGCCGCTCAAGGATCGCATCGGGTCGGAAATCCTGACCCACTATCCCCGCTCGGTCGAACTCGGCATGGCGATCACCGACCAGGAGTCCTGGACCGCGCGCGACGGATCGGCGCCCCGGGTCCGGATCCCCGATCTGGTTCGCGAGGTGGTCGAGCGGGTGGCCTTCGAGGCCCGGGCGGATAAACGGGTGGACCGCCGGTCCGGAGTCAGCCAACGCCTTCCCATCAGTACGCTCGAGAACGTGGTCTCCAGCGCCGAGCGGCGGGCCATCGGATTCGGGGAGCGGGACGCGGTGCCGCGAATCTCCGATGTCTACGCCGCGCTCCCCTCGATCACCGGGAAGCTGGAGTTGGAGTACGAGGGCGAGCTGCAGGGCGCCGAGACCATCGCCAAAGAGCTGGTCCGGCGCTCGGCGCTCCGGACGTTTCTCGACCGGATCGGGGACGAAGACGACGAGCGGCTCGACCTGATGGTAGCGTGGTTCGACCAGGGGTCGGCCCTCAAGATCGGCGGAGACGAGCGCGCCGCCGTGGCGGTCAAGGCGTTCGGGCTGGTACCCGGGTTGCTCGGGCTGGTGCACCAGCTGGGCTTGGCACCGGCCGGCGATCAGGGCGTCGAGGTGGCGGCGTGCGAGCTCGTGCTGGAGGCGCTCGCGGCGCAGAAACGCATCAGCCGCAGCGAGGAAGTCGGGTGGACGAAGATCCGAAAGGTCAGGGAGTAGCCGTCCGCGCCGCCGTGGCGGCGGGCCACATCGTCCGGGCCCTGGCCCCGATGACCGCCGCCGCTCCGTCCAGCCCCAGCGCTTCGGTATTCAGAATCATGTGATAGTTGGTCGGGTCGTTCCAGTCTCGGCCATAGTGTTGGCGCAGATACCGGGCCCGGTCCCGGTCGGTTTCCTCCATGACCCGCTCGGCCTCCTTCGGATCCACCCCCAGCCGCTCGATCGCGGCGCGCACCCGGAACGCCGTCGACGCCACCAGCTTGACGTGCAGCGCGTCATGCTCCCCTCGCAGCACGGCCGGCGCCGCCCGGCCCACCAGCACCACGCGCCCCTCGGCGGCGATCTCCGCCACCACCGACTCGGTGACCCGGACCAGCGTCGCCTCCTCCGGCTCGGGTACTTTCTCCGCCGGCGCGGGGAACAGCTCGGGGGCCGCCCGCGTCAGCGCCAGCGCGAGGCGCTCGATGAATCCGGGAGCCCGCTCCTCGCGGCGGGCCACCTCGGCGGGGGGGAGCCCCGCCCGTGCGGCGACGCGGTCGATCAGTTCGTTGTCCACCACACGCCAGCCCAGTTCCACCGCAACCTGGCGCGCAACGACGCTGCCGCCGGCGCCGAATTGGCGGGAGATGGTAATGATCATGGTCTTCCTCCAGGCGTCCTCAACATCCGCCACGCAGTAATCCCTCCGGCGGCCAGGCAGATCGACCCCCCCACCAGCACCGCCGTCGTGGTGCTAGAGCGCTCGGAAATCCAGCCCGCCTGCAGGGCGCCGAATGGAGACATTCCCACCACGATGAAGGAATAGAACCCCATCACCTGTCCCCGCAGGTGATCGGGCGCCTCGGTCTGGAGCAGCGTGTTCGTCATGATGGCATTCAGCGCCATGCAGAGCCCGCAGACCGTCGCCAGGGCAAAGGCGAACCCCACCTGATGCACCAGGCCAAGGCTGACCAGCGCGGCCCCGAGAGTCACCCCGGCCCAAAGCGCGGTCGTTTCCTTGCGGAATCGGTGTCCCACTGCGGCGATCGACAGCGCCCCGGCGGCAGCGCCCACGCCGAACGCCGAGAGAATCGCGCCGTAGCCGCCCGCGCCGGCGTGGAGCACGTCGCGGGCGTATACCGGAAGGATTGCGATGAACGACGAGCCGAAAATACTGAAGACCGCAGTGAGCGTAACCAGCGCCCGCGGCCAGGGACTCCCGAGAATGTGGGACACCCCCTCGCGGAGGCGGGCCCGCCGGCCCGACCGGACCAGGGCGAGCGCGGGGTCGGGGCGGATCATCACCAGCCCGACCAGCACGGCGAGGAAGCTCGCCGCGTTCACGAAGAACGCAGGCGCGGAGCCGGCGGTGGCGATCAGGGTTCCCGCGATTGCCGGTCCGAACACGCGGGACAGGTTGAATGCCGACGAGTTGAGCGCGATCGCGTTCATCAGGTCCTCCTTCCCCACCAGCTCGATCTGGAACGATTGGCGGATCGGGATCTCAAACGCGCTGACCACACCGCCCAGAAAGGCGAGGGCATAGACCATCGGGACGGTGATCGCATGGAATGCGGTGAGGAGCCCGAGCGCCAGCGCCACCACCAGCAGGGATGACTGCAGGACGATCAGCGCCCGGCGCCGATTCACCCGGTCGGCGACGACGCCGCCGTACAGAGTGAACAGGAGGACCGGCACGGCGCCGAGGGCGGTGACCAGGCCGACCTTGAGGGCGGAGTTGGTGAGTTCGAGGGTGAGCCAGCCAAGAGCGACCGACTGCATCCAGCTGCCGCAGAGCGACACGAACTGGCCGAAGATGAACAGGCGGAAATTGCGATGGCGGAGGGCGCCGAACGAGGCGCCGGGCGTCGGCATGCCCGCATTGTAACACGATTATCATTGAGGCGTGCGCTACACCACCTACACCAAACTGGTTCCCGGCCTCGCCGACCAGGTCAACCTCCAGGCGTTGCTCGACCAGCTGGGCGACTACCTGCTGCAGTCGGGCTTCGCGGGAGGACCGGGGGACTGGCCGTGGTGGGCCGAGCCGAGCGAGGGGGGAGAGCGCTCGATGGACGGGCTGCGCGAGGCGATTCTTCGCGCGCTCATGGAGTCGGGCCAGCTGACGCCCGAAATGGTGAAGTTCCTCCGCGGGGAATCCACCGGCGACGCCCAAAGGGATCGCGAGCTGGAACGCCAGCTCGGCGAGCTGCTCGATCAGATCATTCAGCGTCTGATGGACGAGGGATATCTGAACGCCAAGGAAGTGCCCCAGGTGCCGGAGGGGTACACGCCCCTCCTGGGACCGGGCGGCCAGGCCGCGTCGGCGGCCCGCCAGGTGCAGTTCAATCTCACCGAGAAGGGAATGGACTTCCTCGGGTACAAGACGCTCAAGAACCTGCTCGGCAGTATCGGCAAATCGACGCTGGGCGCCCACGAGACGCCGCACCTGGCCACCGGCGTCGAGACCGAGGCGGCCAGCAAGCCCTACGAGTTCGGCGATGTCCTGAACCTCGACGTTCCGGCGACGCTCTCGAGCGCCATCGCCCGTGAGGGCCTCCGTTTTCCGCTGAACCTCGATTATTCCGACCTGCGAGTGCACCAGGCGGAGTATCGGTCGTCCGCGGCCACGGTCCTGATGCTCGATTGCTCCCACTCCATGATCCTCTACGGAGAGGATCGGTTCACGCCGGCCAAGAAGGTGGCGCTGGCGCTGACCCATCTGATCCGCACCCAGTATCCCGGCGATTCCCTGCGGGTGGTGCTGTTCCATGATTCAGCCGAGGAGATTCCGCTGCAGGCGCTGGCGGGGGCGCAGGTGGGACCCTACCACACCAACACCGCCGAGGGATTGAAATTGGCGCGACGGATCCTGGGAGCGCAGAAGAGCGACATGAAGCAGGTGATCATGATCACCGACGGGAAACCCTCGGCCCTCACGCTCCCCAACGGGCAGATCTACATCAACTCGGTGGGGCTGGACCCGCGCATCCTGCAGGCGACCTATCGCGAGGTGGGGTTGTGCCGGCGCAACGGCATCATGATCAACACTTTCATGCTGGCTCGCGATCACTCCCTGGTCGAGTTCGTGAAGAAGGTGGCGGAGATCTGCCGCGGGAAAGCGTATTTTACCAACACGATGACGCTGGGTCAGTTCATCCTGATGGATTTCCTCAAGCGGAGAACCCGGAGGGTCTAGGGCTGCTGCACCCGCTTGGCCATCCGCCCGGCCGGCAGAGTTCCTCCGGCGGAAACCCCGTTGATTGCCGCGATCACCTCAACCCGCACCGCCGAAGGGTACTGGCGGTAGAACTCCTCGATCGTCATGGCCCGCGACAGCCGGACCAGGACCAGGTGCACCGGCTGCTTCCCCAGCGCGGCCGGATCGGTGAGCCGGTCGAAGCTCTGCATTGCCTCGCGGAGCGGTCCCGCGAAACCGGGATAAAGCGTCGCGGTGGTGAAGCCCAGCAGTTGATAGGTGGTGCCGTTGTAGCTCAGGTAAAGCACCCGGCCCTGCACCACCGCACCCTGCTGATCCTGGGCGCGGAACTCCGCGGTAGCTGCCGGCAGCCCGTTCACGGTCAGCCGCTCAGCATTGGCCGTCGTCACCCCCTGTTGCTGCCCGAACCGCTGCAGCAGCGCCTCCGGGCTCTCGGCGCCCCCCAGCGAGAGCTGCAGCGCCGCGTCCTGTTTCGGGCTCACGGCCACCACCGCGTCGGCGCGATTCTCGGTCTGCCACCCCGAGGGGAATTCGATCCGGAAGCGCAGGTCGGGATGGAAGAAGCGGGTTCCCTCGAAGTAGCCCTGGCGCGGGTTGATCCCGAACACGACCCCATCGATGGCCCGCAGGTACTGGTCGCGGTTCACCACGGAATTTCGAAGGCTGTCCGCCGGGATAGCGGCGGCCCGGGCCTCGGCCTTGGCCTGGCGGTCCTCCGGTGCGGGATGGGACGCCGCCCAGGTCGGCACTTTGCCGCCGCCCGAGAGTTCTCCCACCCGTCCCAGCGCGGCGAAGACGTTGGGCATTTCACGCGCGTCGTAGTTGGCCCGGCGCATGTAGCGGAATCCGAGTTCGTCGGCCTGGGCCTCGTCGCCCCGGCTGTAACTCAGAAACAGCAGCCCGAGCCCCTGCTGAATCCCGCCGGCCGCCGATGCCACCCCCTTGGAGAGCGCCGAACCCGCCAGGAGTCCGGCCCCGAGGATCTCCTGGCGGGTAATCTGCCGGGCGGTGTGACGCGCGGTGACGTGCCCGATCTCGTGGCCCACGACCCCGGCGAGCTCGGCCTCCGAGCCGAGGTAGGGAAGCAGACCGCGGGTTACGAAGATCTTGCCCCCCGGTGCGGCGAACGCATTCACCTCGGGGTCATCCACGACTTCGAAATTCCAGGGCAGCCCCGGCCGCTCCGACGTGGCGGCGAGCCGGGCGCCCAGACCGTGCAGGTAGCGCTGGAGGGAGGAATCGGGGTAGTCGCCGATGGATGCGCGGGTGCTGGCCGCGGTCTCATTGCCCAGTGCGATCTCCTGGGATTCGCTGACCAGCGAGATCTCGCTCTTTCCGGTGGCCGGATTGGTGGCGCACGCGGTGAGGACGACGGCGAGCCCGCAATACCACCCAGGGGCCCCGAAGGCGAACCGCTTCACCGCGGCCACAGCCAGCCGAACACGCCGGCGGTCAGCAGCCCCCACAGCAGTCCGTCGAAAATGGTTCGGAGCGTGTACCCCCAGGAGTACTGGTACCAGATCGTCTGGGGGATGGTTCCGAATCCGTAGGCCAGCGTCGCCGCGGTCCCCACCACCCGGAACACCGCCAGGTAGTCGGCGCCGTGCTGCAGCGTGCGTCCCGCCAGGTAGGCCACCAGGAATCCGACGACGAGATGGTAGATGACCATCTGGATCAGCATGGGCCCCATCGAAGTCCCGCCGGCCCGGCGCATGATCAGGACGCCGCTGGGCCCCTCCGCCCACTTTTTCTGGAACTCGGGCTGGTTTCGTTCCTTCATGTCGCCGCACCAGGGAAACATGTATTGCCCGGCGCCGACCCCGGCCTTCCGCAGGGCGTCTAGCACACCGGCCTCCCCCGGCAGGCCGCTCCAGTCCTTCTTGTGCAGCGGGCTCAGCATGTACAGCAGGAAGCCCGACACGAAACAGATGACTGCGGCGAGCACGACCGGAAGCCAGAGCTCGGGGAGGCCGACCATGGTGGAGTCTCCAGACTGAGGGGGACCGGCGGGCCGTCTGATTACTTTATGCCCACCGAGATGATGCGTCCCCCCGCGCTCCCCGGCAAGTGGAACCCCGCCGGGAAGGAACCCGACCGATGATTCGCCGACTCCGCGTCGCCCTCGCCCTGCTCGCCCCCGCCGTGGCGCTCCAGGCCCAGGCGGCCCCACTCACCGTGGTGGTGGTCCGCCACGCCGAGAAGGGGCCGGGAACGCCGGATCCGGATCTCAGCGAAGCGGGACGGCAGCGCGCGGCGGCCCTGACCCGTGCGCTCACCGACTTTCACCCGACCACGCTCTTCGCCTCGGAGTTCAAGCGGACCCAGCAGACGCTGGGACCCCTCGCCGCGGCCACCGGGGTTACTCCGACCGTGGTCCTCGCCCGGGATGTGGACGGACTGGTCGCCCGGCTCCAGGCGCTTCCGGCGGGGAGCCGTGCCGTCGTGGCGAGCCACAGCAATCTGGTGCACGTGATCGTGCAGAAGCTCTCCGGTGTCCTCTTGCCGGAGCTGACCGATGCCGACTACGATCGCCTGGTGGTGGTAACGGTGACCGGAGAGGGGAAAGGCTCGGTGGTTGTGCTCAGATACGGGGAACAGTAGGGGAGGGTCAGCGCAGCCCCTCCAGCACGACCCCGCGGGCGCCCACCGCGAGCGGCGCCCCGTCCGGCGTTCCCTGCAGGGTGAGGAGGAGGTCGCGCACCGGCGAGGTCATCATGGTCCAGCGCGCCCCGTCGAACCGCAGCAGGATTCCGTCGGTTCCCGCCGCGTACACTTCGGTCGGCCCGGCTCCCCAGACGCTCCGCAGCTCCTTCCGGGTCGGACTGGGCATGACGTACCACCGCACGCCATCGTAGCGCAGAATTGTCCCTCCCGCCCCGACCGCGAAGACGTCGCGCGGCCCGCTCCCCCAGACACTACGAAGAATCGAATCGCTGGGCGTCGCCATGACGCGCCACGCGGCACCGTTCCAGTGCAACGCCGCACCGCTGTCGCCGACCGCAAAGACGTCGTTGGGCCCGAGCCCCCAGACATGGCGCAGGAACCGCCCGGTGACCGGCTGCATCTCGACCCAGCGGCCGCCCTGGCGCCGGAGAATCTGGCCCTGCTCGCCCACGATGAACCCGCCGCCGGCACCGTCGGTCCAGATCGAGCGGAGGAGGCGCCGGGCGGCGAATGACTCCTCCTGCCAGGAGAGCCCGTTGTACCGATAGATCGCGCCACTGTCTCCCACCACCACCAGCTCCCCGTTGTCGGACGCGGCCCCGAACAGGTTCACCTTGGTAGGAATCGGAAGCGCGGTCCAGGTTGCGCCGGTCCCCCGCAGCACCGCGCCACCGGCGCCCACCGCGTACTGGGTTCCCCCGGGGCCCAGGGCCACATCGAAGAGCATTGGCCCGGTGGCGCCGACGATCCAGCCGGCGCTGGCCCTCCGAATGGCGGTGCCATCCCATCCTACGACCTCGAAGCCGCCCTGGGGGGCTGCATGGACGCCGCGGAGGTTTTCTCCGGTGGCGTTCTGCGGCGCCAGGGTCCAGGCCGACCCGTTGAAGAGCACCATGACGCCGCTATTGCCCACGACCAGGACATTGCTCCCACTGGTGCCCCAGATGGCGAACAGGTCCGTTTGGGTCGGGAGCGACATCGATTGCCACTTCACGCCGTCCCACCGAAGCGCGGTGCCGCGAATCCCGATGGCGAAGACATTGTTCGGCGCGGTTCCCCAGAGGCCGAGGAGCAGGAGCGCGGTAGGGCTCTGCATCGGAACCCATTGGGTGCCCTGCAGGCGCAGCAGCACGCCGTTCTGACCCGCGGCGAAGACGTTGCCGTGATCGGAACCCCACACGGCCCAGAGCTCGGCGCCTTCGCTTCCACCGAGCGTCCGCCACGCGGCGCCGTCAAAGTGCAGCGAGACGCCGGCGCCCACCGCGAAAATGTCGTCCGGGGCGAGCCCCCAGACCTCCAGCAGGGCGCGGGTGGTGGGGCTCGCCATCTTCGACCACCCCTGACCGTCGTAGTGCAGGATCGTGCCGCTGCCCCCCACGGCGTAGGCATTCGTCGGTGAGGACCCCCACACGCCCACCAAGTCGCTCGAGTCCGGCGCGGCCATCCGCTCCCAGCTGACCCCGGCGTCGGTCGAGCGAAGGATCGTCCCGAGCACTCCCACCGCGAAGCTGGTCTGGGGGTCCACGCTCCATACGCCGAGCAGCGAGGCGTCGGTCAGAGCCTCCCGGGCCACCCGCCACGAGCGCACCGGAGCACCCCGGGGCAGGACCGTCACCACGGTCTGACCCGCGCCCCGCGTGTTGCTCGCCGTCACCCGGGCAATGCCGGGAGCGACCGCGGTGACGCTGCCGTCCGACGCGATGGTGGCCACCGACGGATCGGAGCTTTCCCACCGGATGGCGCCGCCCCCGGTGAGTCCCACCGTGGCGGTCAGCGATGCCGTGGCGCCCGGCTCGAGATTGAGGGTGGCCGGGCTGACGGCGATGCCGCCGTCCTCCGGGCCGGTACTGTTGAACGGAGTGCGATCCAGACACCCGGCAAGCAGCGCGAGCGCGAGCGCCCAGCGAGCCCGGCGGCTCATCCGAGGCGCGCCTCCGCCCGGCGCAAGGCGCCGAGGACGAGGGCATCCATCGCGCGGTCGGGCAGCAGGCGGGTCAGCCAGAGCCGGATCCACGCGTCCTTGCCCACCACGTACCGGGTATGGGGCTCCGCCGCCTCCAGGGCGTGCTGGACCGCGTCGGCCACCACCTCGGGAGGGGCCGCGTGCCGAGGGGCGCGTTCCAGGATTTGCCGCATGACCCGGAGCAGCGGCCGATAGCGGACCAGACCCTCCGGAGGGATTCTGTCGGAGACCGTCTCGAACTCCGCCAGCCCCTTGCTCCAGATCGGGGTCCGGATCTGCCCCGGCTCCACCACCGATACCTCGATCCCTTCCGGCGCGAGCTCGAGCCGCAGGGCGTCGCTAAGCGCCTCGACGGCGTGCTTCGAGGCGGCATACGCGCCGGTCAGCGGCGAAGCGATCCGGCCGGAGATCGAACCGATGTGAACGATCCGCCCCTTCGCCCGCCGAATCAGCGGGAGAAACGCCCGCGTCACCGCGTGGAGCCCCACGACGTTCACCTCGAGCTGCCGGCGGAGGCTGGCGGCGGTGAGATATTCCAGCGGCCCACCCACGGCGATTCCCGCGTTGTTGACCAGTCCCGCCAGGCCGCCACCTCCCAGGGCGTTTCCAACCACCTCGACCGCCGATTCGATCTGAGACTCCTCGGTGACGTCGAGTGGAATCCAGTGGAGCCGCTCGGATGCGGCGGCGCGGAGCCGTTCGCCGTCCGGGGGGCGCCGGACCCCGGCGAAGACCCGGTATCCGGCGGAGTCAAGGCGCAGCGCGCAGGTTTCTCCGATGCCGGTCGAGGCGCCGGTGATGAGGACGGATCGATGGTCGGTCATGTGGTGAAGTCTAAGACGCCCGGGGGGTCGGGCGCTCGCACGCCGGGTTACTGAAGGATTCGGCCCTGCCGCCTCGCACTCTTCACCCCATCCGAAAAGGTCAGGTCGAAGCGATCGCTGCGGGTCCAGAGCCGGGCGGCGCCTCCGCGCGCGAACGAAAGCACCTGTCCGGTCGCGGCGTCGCGCACCATTACCATCGGGTAGCGCGACGGATTC
>JBGPEJ010000048.1:0-17229 GCA_041482775.1 Gemmatimonadota bacterium
ACCGATCAGTACGAATCGCTCCGCGACGCGCTGGAGCGGCTGCAGCTCAACGACGCTTCGCTCCACTACGAGCCGGAAACCTCCACCGCGCTCGGTTTCGGGTTCCGCTGCGGGTTCCTGGGCCTGCTGCATATGGAAATCGTGCAGGAGCGGCTGGAACGGGAGTTCGACCTCGATCTCATCACCACGGTGCCGACGGTGGAGTACCACGTGTACCGCACCGACGGGGTGATGGAAGTCGTCGAGAATCCCTCCCACCTGCCCGACCCCGCCAACATCGACCGGATCGAGGAGCCCTACGTGAAGGCGCGGATCATGGCCCCCGCCGATTACATCGGCGGCATCATGAAGCTGGGCCAGGAGCGCCGCGGCGTGTACCACGGCATGCACTATCTCGACACCACCCGGGTGGACTTCCACTGGGAATTTCCCCTGGGCGAGATCGTGCTGGATTTCTACGACCGGCTCAAGTCACTGTCGCGGGGGTACGCCTCGCTGGACTACGAGCTGGGCGCCTATCGCGAAAGCGAGCTGGTCAAGCTGGACATGCTCATCAACGGCGAGCAGATTGACGCGTTCAGCGTCATCATCCACCGCGACAAGGCCTACGAGTGGGGCCGCAAGGTGGCGGAGAAGCTCAAGGAGCTGATTCCCCGCCAGCTGTTCCAGGTGATCGTCCAGGCGGCGATCGGCCAGAAGATCATCGCCCGCGAAACGATTTCGGCACTCCGCAAGGATGTGCTGGCGAAGTGCTACGGCGGCGACGTGACCCGGAAGCGGAAGCTGCTCGAGAAGCAGAAAGAGGGGAAGAAGCGGATGAAGCAGGTGGGCGCCGTGGAGATACCGCAGGAGGCGTTTCTGGCGGTGCTGCAGGTCGAGTGAGCGAAGCCCGTACGCTCGTCATCCAGACCGCGTTCCTGGGCGACCTCATCCTGACCACCGGTCTCCTTGCCCTCCTGGCGGAACGGTCCGGGCCGGTCGATGTGGTGACCACGCCGGCCGCCCGGCCGTTGGTCGAGACCCATCCGGCGGTCCGCCGGGCCATCGGGTACGACAAGCGGGGGGTCGATCGCGGAGTGCTCGGTTTGCTCCGCCTGGCGAGGGACCTCCGGAAGGGGCGATACGCGCGGGCCTTCCTGCCGCACCGCTCGCACCGGAGCGCCGCCCTGGCCCGCCTGGCAGGAATTCCGGAGCGGATCGGGTACGCGGGAAGCCCCGGTGCGTGGAGCTACACCCGGCGGATCGTCCGGCCGGAGTCGGGGCACGAGGCCGAGCGGCTGCTCGCGCTGGCCGAGCCGGCGCCGGGGACCCGTGCTACGGTAAGCCTCGGCCTCACCGAGTCGGATTTCCGGGAGGCCGACCAGTGGCTGGCCCGGCGCGGCGTGTCGGGACCCTTCGTCGCGATGGCCCCGGGGTCCATCTGGGGCACCAAGCGATGGCCCGGGTACCCGGGCCTCGCCGCGGCGCTCGATCGGCCGGTGGTGGTGGTGGGCAGCCCGGTGGACCGGCTGCTGGTTGCCCCGGATGTGGCCGGCGCGGCACCGGACCGGGTCCATCTGGCCGCGGGTGAGGTTTCGCTTCGCGCGTCGGCGGCGCTGATCGCGCGGGCCTCGGTGCTGGTGACCAACGACTCGGCACCGCTCCACATGGCCACGGCGGTGGGAACACCGGTGGTGGCGATCTTCGGGCCGACGGTGCCGCGTTTCGGGTTCGGCCCCCGGGGCCCCAAAGACCAGATCGTGGAGCTCGCCGGTCTCGAATGCCGGCCCTGCTCGTCGCACGGCCCCCAGGTGTGCCCGCTGGGACACCACCGCTGCATGAATGAGCTGGGCGTGGACCGAGTCGCGGGAGTGGTTGAGCAGGTGCTGTCATCCTGATCCGGGGGGGCCGTCGTGCGTTACGTGCTGGGCGTCGATATCGGCGGCACCAATCTGGTCGTCGGCGCGGTTACCGAGGACGGGCTACTGGTGCGCGGACTGGTCTCGGAGCCGACCGGCGCCCCCGACGGCCCCGACGCAGTCATCAACCGGATCGTGCGGATTTCCCAGGCGGTCATGGCCGAAACCCGCCGCCAGGATCCGGCCGCAGAAATCCTCGGCGTGGGGATCGGATCACCCGGCCCGCTGGACCGGAAGCGCGGAATCGTCATCTTCACGCCGAATCTCCGCTGGAAGGACATGCCGGTGCGGGACCGCATCGGCGACGCCCTGGGGCTCGCGGCCTCGCTGGACAACGATGCCAACTGCGCCATGCTGGGAGAACATTGGGTCGGCGCGGCCAAGGGTGCCCGGGACGCCGTCTGCTTCACGCTGGGCACCGGCATCGGCGGCGGCATCGTGGTAGATGGAAAGCTGGTGCATGGAGCTTCCGACGCGGCGGCGGAGGTGGGGCACATCACCATCGACGTGAACGGCCGCCGCTGCGGCTGCGGCAACGACGGCTGCCTCGAAGCCTACGCCTCGGGCCCGGCCATCGCGCGGCGGGCGGTCGAGGCCATCGAGGCCGGCGCCGCCTCCACCATCGCCGCGCGCGCCGGAGGCGACCTCACCAAGATCACCGCCCAGACGGTGTTCGAGGCCGCCGCCGGCGGGGACGCCCTGGCCGACGAGCTGGTCCGCGACACCGCGCGTTACCTCGGGGTAGGGATCGCCAACCTTCTCAATATCATGAACCCCGAGGTGGTGGTGATCTGCGGCGGCGTGACCAAGGCCGGCGATCACCTCTTCGTGCCCCTCCGCCGCGAGGTCGCCCGGCGAGCCTTCAAGCCGGCGGTCGATGCCTGTCGAATCGTTCCCGGGATGCTGGAGGGCACCGCCGGTGTGGTGGGGGCGGCCAAGGCGTGGCTGGACCAGCATGCCTAGGATCGGGGTAGTCGGCTCTCTCGTCTGGGACGAGATCCACGGCCGCGACCCGGCCCAAGGCGTGGTGCAGGAGTGGGGCGGGATCGCCTATGCGCTGGCGAGCCTCGACGCCTACCTTCCCGCCGAGTGGGAGATCGTGCCGCTGATCAAGGTGGGGTTGGACCTGGCCGGCGAGGCCCGGGAGTTCCTCGGTTCGCTCCGACGCCTGGCGGCGGGCGCCCGCTGTGTGGAGGTACCGGTTCCCAACAATCGCGTGGTCCTTCATTATGAGTCCGCCGAGCGGCGCTGCGAGCGCATGGCCGGCGGGGTGCCGGCGTGGACCTGGACCGAGCTGGGCCCCATGGTGGCGGACCTCGACGCACTCTATGTGAACTTCCTTTCCGGGTACGAGATGGGTCTGGGCACCGCCCAGGCGCTCCGGCGTGGATTCACCGGCCCGATTTACTGTGACTTTCACTCCCTCTTCCTCGGCATGCGCGGCGACGGCATCCGAGTCCTCCAGCCGCTGCCCGATGCGGAGAGCTGGTTCAGCTGTTTCGACTTCATCCAGGTCAACGAGGACGAGATGAGCCAACTGGGCCCCGATCCGCTCTCGGTTGCCGCGGAGATGCTCGCCGCGGGGGTCACGGCGCTGATCGTAACGCTGGGCCCCAAGGGGGCGGTGTACGTAACCGGGGACAGGGGTCTTCCCTCGGGTCCGGTCCGGACCGCCCTGGTCCCGGCGATGGGGGTGGATCGCGCCACCGACCCCACCGGATGCGGCGACGTGTTCGGCGGCGCGGTGTTTTCGCGGCTGCTGGGCGGCGCGGAGCTGCCCCAAGCGGTCGTGGCGGGGAATGAAGCCGCGGCGCGCAACGTTTCCTTCCGGGGTGCGACGGGGCTGGCCCGGCACCTCCGCGGCGAATTGGTGGCCCTCTGATGCAGGTCGTCACCGTGCCGACGTCGCTGGACGACCGCACCCTCGACGCGCTGGCCGAGAGCATCGGCGACTGGCCGCCCGCGGCGGGAATGCTGGTGGATGCCCGGGGGTGCACCTGGGCCTCGCCCTATGGGCTCACCGCCCTGCTCACGCTGGGCCAGTCGATGAGCGAATCCCAGCTCCCCAAGTGCCGCTTCATGGCCCCGGAACGGGAGGAAACCAAGAGCTACTGGGCCCGCTCCGGCTTCTTCCACGCGGCGGAGGAATACTTCGAGGTCGTGGGCCGGATTCCCAAGCGGAACTTCGAAGCGCCCTCCGACGTGCTGCTTCCGGTCACTCCGCTCCGCGCCGCGGAGGACGTGATCCACGTGGTGGGGCGGATCCAGGAGGGGGCCACCCGGATCCTCGCCTCGGAGCTGAATCTCCCGGCCAAGGCCACGATGGGCTTCGTGATGACCCTCTCCGAGTCCTGCCAGAACGTCATCGAGCACGCCGGCACCGGGGGGTGGGTGGCGGTGCAGACCTACAACTGGCGGAGGCGGCTGGGGCGGAAGGTGGTGGTGATTGCCGTAAGCGACTCCGGCATCGGGTTTCGGCGCTCGCTCGAAGCCACCCAGGCCAAACGGGTCGGGGAGCGCTGGGGTGACGCCTCCGCGCTGGAGCTGGCCATCCTCCAGAACGTGAGCCGGTACCGCGATCCGGGCCGGGGGCAGGGGCTCGCCGGCATTCGTGGTTACCTTGGACGTTGGCAGGGGAAGCTCTCGGTCCGCAGCGGCACCGCCCGGCTCGCGGTGGTTCCCGACTGGGACGACGACGCCGGGCTGGCCGAGCACCTTCCCTTTTTTCCGGGCTCCCAGGTCCAGATCACGATTCCCGCCCAGGAGGCGGACGCGCGATGATGCAACGAATCGACCTGGCGCCGTTGCTGCGCGAGACGGTGGCCACTCCGTATTCCGATATGGTCACCCGGTCGACCGGTGCGGCGCTCCGGGACCGGATCGAACGGACGATTTCCGGGGCAAGCCACCGCACCACCGAGCTCAATTTCACCGCGGTGGGCCTCCTCGACTTCAGCTGCGCCGACGAGGTCGTGGCCAAGCTCCTGCTCCGCGTGGCCGACGAGGAGGAGCACTACGTGGTGCTCTCGGGCATCACCGAACGCCACCTCGACGCCATCGACCACGTCCTCGAGCGCCACGGCCTCTCGGTAGCCGCGCTCACCGAGGGAGACCCGGCACCCCGGGTCCTCGGGGTCACGACGCCGGACGCCGTGGCCGCCTTCCAGATCATCCAGCGGCTGGGCGCCGGCGACGCCAAGCGCCTGGCCGACGCGCTGAGCTGGACGGTGGAACGGGCCGCCGACGCCCTGCAGTGCCTCGCGTTGCGCCGCCTGATCCAGGCCGCGGGGGGAACCTATCGTCCACTCCCCCTCCCGTGAGCGCCCCCCGCCTGGGCCGTTCGAC
This sequence comes from Gemmatimonadota bacterium, assembly GCA_041482775.1. Lineage (GTDB taxonomy): Bacteria > Gemmatimonadota > Gemmatimonadetes > Gemmatimonadales > GWC2-71-9 > JABFSM01. The sequence continues at coordinate 5,244 of JBGPEJ010000048.1, forward strand.
GATCGCCGTGCACGGTTTGCCGGAGAGCCGCCGCGAGCATGAGCCGGTGGTGGCGCCGGTGATGCAATCCGCCACCTTCGTCAACGCCGTCGGGTCGGACCGCGAGGTGCTCTACACCCGCTACGGCAACAATCCCAACCAGGTGAGCCTGGCCCGCAAGTACGCCCTCCTCGAAGGGGCGGAGGACGCGGTGTTCGTGGCGAGCGGGATGGCCGCCACCGCCCTGGCCCACCTGGCCGTGCTCCGCCCCGGCGATGACCTCCTGGCGAGCCGGTGGATTTACGGCGGAACCCGCAAACTGTTCGACGAGGAGTTCGGCCGGCTGGGCATCAACGTGACCTACGTCGATCCGACCACGCCGCGGATCTGGCGCAAGTCGATCAAGAAGACCACCCGGGCCATTTTCGTCGAGACGCCGGTCAACCCCACCATCCGGGTGCTCGATCCGGCGCCGATCGCGGGCATCGCCAAGGAATTCGGGCTGGCCCTGCTGGTGGACTCCACCTTCGCGAGCCCGATCAACTTCCGCCCGCTCGAGCACGGCGCCGACGTGGTCATCACCAGCGCCACCAAGTATCTCAACGGCCACAGCGACGTGGTCGCCGGCGCGGTGGCGGGAACCCGCTCGGTCATCGAGGAGGTGGTCCGGCTGCTGCGGACCTGGGGCCCCGCCATCGACCCCCACACCGCGTGGCTGATCGAGCGGGGCATGAAGACCCTCGCCCTCCGCATGGAGCGGCACAACAGCAACGGCATGGCAGTCGCCAAGTTCCTGGCCGAGCACACGGCGGTTACCAGCGTGTCCTACCCGGGCCTCCCCACCCATCCCGACCACGCAATTGCCAAGCGCACGCTGGGAGGGTTCGGCGGGATGGTCGGAGCCACTCTCAAGGGAGGCACCGCCGCGGCGGAGCGGGCACTCCGGCGGCTCCGGCTGTTCATTCACGCCCCGAGTCTCGCGGGGGTCGAGAGCCTGGTATCCGAGCCGCGGCTGACTTCCCACCACGGCCAGAGCGTCGAGCAGCGGACCGAGGCGGGGATCCCCGACGGCTTCGTGCGACTCTCCTGTGGTATCGAGGATCCGGAAGACCTCATCGCGGATCTGGAGCACGCCCTGGCGCGATGATCCGGTTCAGCCACGTCTCCAAGACGTACCCCAACGGCGTCGAGGGCCTGCGCGACGTCTCTTTTCACATCCCCAAGGGACAGTTTGTCTTCCTCACCGGTCACTCCGGCGCGGGGAAGTCGTCCATCCTCTGGCTGATCATCGGCGAACAGAAGCCCACCAGCGGCGACGTACGGGTGTCGGGCTTTTCGACCGGCAAACTCCAATCGAAGGATGTTCCCCGGCTGCGCCGCAAGCTGGGCATCGTGTTCCAGGACTTCCGGCTGCTCGAGCACCGCACCGTCGAGGAGAACGTCGCCTTCGCGCTGGAAGTGACCGGCGCGCGCGCCCAGGCCATTCCCGGGCGGGTGATCCGGGTGCTCACCCAGGTGGGGCTGGCCTCCAAGGCCAAGGCCTACCCCAAGGAGCTCTCCGGCGGCGAGCAGCAGCGGGTGGCCATCGCCCGCGCGCTGGTGAACGATCCACCGATCCTGATCGCCGACGAGCCCACCGGCAATCTCGACGAACGGGCCACCCGGGGCATTTTCCAGCTGCTGCAGCAGATCAACGGGGGCGGCACCGTCGTGGTCATGGCCACCCACAACCTGGCCCTGGTGCGGGACACCTCCTACCGGGTCATTGAGCTCAAGGGCGGCGAGATCGTGTACGACGCGGGCCTGGAGACGCCCGAGGAACTCGCCGAATGAGAGTCACCTCGCCGCTCAATGAGGCGCTCCGCACCTTCCGGCGGACTCCCCTGCTTTCCCTGCTCTCGGTGGCTTCGATCGGATTTTCACTCTTCACGGTGGGACTCTTCGGCCTGGTGGCCCTCAATTTCCGCCAGACCTTGAGAACCCTCGCGGAGCGGGTCGAGGTGGTGGCGTTCGTGCTGCGGGGCACCCCGACCGAGACCATCACCGTCGCGAGCCAGGACATCCAGGCGTTCCCCGAGGTGATCGAGGTCCGCTATGTAAGCGAGGAGGAAGCGCTGGGGCGCGCGCGCAGCGAGCTGGTGGAATTTCGCGAGGCCTATCGCGACCTCGAAACCAATCCCCTGCCCGCCTCGCTCGAAATCCGCCTCAAGCCGGAGTTCCGGGACGCCGCCCACGCGGCGGGAGTGGCGGAACGGCTCCGCGCCTACCCGTTCGTGGACGACGTGCGCTACGGTCGTGACTGGGTGCAGCGGCTCGACCGGCTCCGCAACATGGCGGCGGTGGTGGGGGGCATGATCGGCCTGGCCTTCGCGATTGTCGCCATCGTGATCATCGGCGTGACCATCCGCATCACCGTGCTGCAGCGGGCCACCGAAATCGCCATCATGCGGCTGGTGGGGGCCACCAATCGCTTCATCCGGGGGCCCTTCCTTCTCGAAGGGGCCTTGAAGGGCGTGCTGGGCGGCGGATTCGCGATCGCGATGTGCTGGATCACCTTCCAGGTATTCCGGCGCACCGCCGGGGAAGTGAGCGGCGGCCTGGTGTTCTTCGACCTCGGGCAGCTGGCCCTGGTGCTGGTGTTCGGGACCGGGATCGGGCTGCTGGGAAGCCTGCTGAGTGTGGGAAGGCACCTCCGACATGTGTGAGATTCGGGCGGCCGTCCGGCGGCTCGGCACCGGCTTCCTCCTGCTGCTGATGGCCGGCCCTCTCGCCGCGCAGAATCCTCCCCCCGACCTGGAACAATCGAAGCGCCGACTCGAGGACATTCGCGCCGAGCGGGAGCGGCTCCGCCGCGAGCAGGACCGGCTGGAGAGCCAGGTGCGGGACGCCGGCGCCGAGCTCCGCAACATCGAGCGGCAGCGCGAGGCCACCAACCGTATCGTCAACGAGCTGGAGCGCCAGATGCGCGGCCTGGGCGACCGGCTGCTTTCCTCCAGCCAGCAGCTGGCGCTGGCCCAGGACAACCTTGCCGACCGGCGCGCGGTGCTGCAGCGGCGGCTGGTGGACATCTACAAGCGGGGGCCGCTCTACACCTTCCAGGTTCTACTGACCGCCGAATCGTTCGGCGACCTGGTGTCCCGCTACAAGTACCTGTACCTGCAGAACCGGCAGGACCGCTCACTGGTCGACGATATCGGGCACCTCGAGGGCCGTATCCGGCTGCAGCGCGGCGAGCTGGTGAATGTCCAGGAAGATCTCGACCGCCGCCGCGATGAGCGCACCAGCGAGCTGAAGAGCTACGAGATCCTGGCCGATGAGCGCGCCGCGCGATTGAGCGGACTCAAGCGCTCCAGCGATGCGACGCAGCAGCGGATCTCGGGCCTCGAGCGGGATGAGGCCCGGCTCAACGAAGTCCTAGCCAGCCTGGAGAAGGCCCGGCGCGGATCGCGGGCGGCTCCCGCGGCCCCCACCTCACCGGGCGGCAACGACCTCACCACTGCCGACCTGGGCTCCCTCGACTGGCCGGTTCAGGGCCGCATCCTCTTCCGCTTCGGCCGAGATACCCTGCCCAGCGGCGCGGTGATCCGCCGGAACGGGATCGGGATCGGCGCTCCGGCCGGAACCGCGGTGAAGGCCGTCTCCTCCGGCCGGGTGGCGCTGGTGCAGCGGCTGGGCACCTACGGTCTCACCGTCGTGGTGGAGCACGGGAACGGGTACTTCTCGCTCTATATGCAGCTGGGGTCGGCGGGGGTCGCCGCCGGGGAGACGGTGCAGAAGGGACAGACCATCGGCACGGTGGGCGGGGAGAATACCGATCAGGGCCCGCATCTTTACTTCGAGATCCGCGGGGAGAATCAGATTGCGCTGGATCCGACCGACTGGCTCCGGCGCCGTTAGGCCGCTGCCGCCCCCGCCACTCCCACCCCGTCCAGTCCGAGCCGCTTGCCGGCGCCCAGGGCGGCTTCGGCCGCCGCGAGCACGTCCTCGGCGCGGTTGACGCCGGCATTCGGAAAGACGACCACCCCGGCGGCGAGCCGCGGCGGCCCGGCGTCGGCGAGCTCGCGGAAGGGATGGTCCCGGACCCGCGCGGCGATCCGACCCAGCACCCTTCGCGCCCCGGCGACGTCGGTGGATGGCAGGAGCAGAGCGAATTCGCCCCCGACGTACCGGGCCACGAAGTCCGGAGTCCGGATCTCCTCGGACAGCAGGGCGCCGAGCTCGGGGAGCAGCCGGTCGCCGACGCCGCGGGGCGCGTCCAGCTCGACGATCGCCACCGCCAGCTCCGATCCGTAGCGGCGGACCCGCTCCAACTCCTCGCGGAGCCGGCGGTCGAGGGCGTCCAGACCGGCGCAACCGGTGAGCGGGTCCACCGAGGACGGGGCGCTTTGGCGCCGCGCGGCGCCGGCTCGGCGCTCTTCCCGCTCGAGGAGGGCCGCGGTGGAGTTGACCAGCCGCTCCACCTGGGCCACCTGTTCCCTGGTCAGCGCCGGCTCGCCGCGGCGGGTGCGGAGCACCACCACCGCGCGCACCGTCCGGTTGGTGATGAGCGGGACCGCGGCGGCGCTTTCAATTTCGTGCACCTCGGGGGAATCCGGCCACTGGGCCAGGTGTGCCAGGAAGAGCCCGTCGCGCAGGACCTCGGGCGCGTGGACCGTGCGGCTGGACACTGCCGCCTCCACCGCTTCCGGGTAGCGAAACAGGTCCACGGCCACATCGCGCACCGAAGGATTCTCGTAGACCGCCACCAGGCGGGCGTGGCGCCGATCGGAGGAGGGCTCCAGGCAGGCACAGTGCGCGGCGCCCAGGGCGGCGCCCAGCCGCCGGACCAGGGCCTCGAGCATTTCTTCCGGCCGGCCGGCTGCGGCCACTTCCTCGATGGCCTGGAAGAGCTCCGAATGCAGCGACCCGGCCCCGGCGGCTCGCTGCATGTCGCTCCGGGCGCGGAGGCGGGCCACCAGCCGTGCCGCCAGCTCGGCCAGATCCACCGGCGCGGCGAGCGCATCCGCGGCGCCGAGCGAAAGAGCGCGCGCCACGCCGTCCCGGGTCGAGGTAGCGAGTAGTGCCACCACCGGAATGCCCGCCCACTCGGCGCCCCGGAATGCAGCGAGGGCGCCCTCCAATCCGGTGCCGGTGTCCCGGACCGCGACCAGCGCGATGTCGGGGGGCGCCTGCGGCTCGAACGACGCGCCTTCGGCGAGCGAGAAGCCGGCACGGACCAAGGCCCGCTCCAGCCCGTCGGGCCGGGCGTCGGTGTCGCCGAAGAGCAGGACTCGCTCCCGCATCACCGTACCCTTGAGAGCGAACCACGGAGGAAGATCAAGCGCATGACTCCCGCGAAACGAGACCCCGGCGAGCGCCTCGGCGCTCACGTATCGACTCAAGGCGGGGTGCCCACCGCCCCGCGCCGCGGAACCGCAATCGGTGCCACGGCCATTCAGCTCTTCACCAAAACGCCCAATCAGTGGCGGGATCCGGCGCTCGGCAAGGAAACCGCGCGGGAATTCCGTAACTGCCTGGAATCCAGTGACATCCGATGGGTGGTTTCGCACGATTCGTACCTCATTAACCTCGCCTCCCCTGATCCGGTGCTAAACAGAAGATCCACAACGTCTTTCATCGCCGAACTCGAGCGCTGTCGGGCCCTCGGAATCGGCCAGGTTGTGTCGCACCCGGGCAACTACATCGACGACCGGGAAGCCGGGCTGGAACGCAACGCCCGCCGGTACAGCGAATGCCTTCGCGCGGTTCCGGGGAACGTCGCAGTGCTGGTAGAAACCACCGCGGGCACCGGCAGCGCGCTGGGGAGCAGCTTCGAGGAGCTGGCGGAGTTGCGGGCACGAATCGCGAGTGACGTCCGCGATCGGGTCGGATTCTGCGCCGACACATGTCACCTCTACAGCGCCGGCTACGATCTGGTGCGGGATTACGAGGGAGTCTGGAACCAATGGGAGCGGGTGGTCGGCCTCGAGCAGCTGCGCTGCCTGCACCTCAACGATTCAAAGACCCCGTTCGCCTCACGGCGGGACCGGCACGAGCTCATCGCCGAAGGATCGCTCGGCGCCGAGCCGTTCCGGCGCATCATGCGGGATCCACGATTCCGGAACATTCCGAAGATCCTGGAGACGCCGAAAGGAGAGGACGACGAGGTCACCAACGATCGGAAGATGCTCCGTCGGCTGCGGGCGTACGGGAGAGGATAGGTTGCACCACCCGCCCGGGAATGGGATCTTTGGAGCCCGAACGGCACCGCTAGACGTTTCATTCTGAACCGAGGCGATCCTCCCGCATGCCCAGCAACACCCGGGTCCAGCGCGAAACCGTGAGCCTCGCCTCCCAGGGCCTCTCGCCCCAGGAGATCCGAGCGAATCTCGGCGCCAGCGAGCTGGTGGAGCACGCCGTGCGCCGGCACGAGGGAATGTTGAGCGACCGGGGCGCCTTCACCGCGGTCACCTCGCCGCACACCGGTCGGAGTCCGAAGGACAAGTTCGTGGTGGACGAACCGGGCTCGACGGCGCAGATCTGGTGGGAACGCAACGACAAGCTCTCCCCGGCGCATTTCGACCGGCTTCTCGCCTCCACCAAGACGCACCTCGATCAGCAGCCCGAGGTCTTCGTCCAGGATCTCTTCGGCGGCGCCGATCCCGCGTATCGGCTTCCGGTTCGATTCCTCACGCCGAACGCATGGCAGGCGCTGTTCGTCCGCAACATGTTCATCCGGCCAAGCCCGGCGGAGCTGGCCGGGTTCGAGCCGAGTTGGACGGTGTATCACTGCCCCGAGCTGCAAGCCGATCCGTCGGTCCATGGCACCCGGACCGGCACCTTCATCGTCCTCAACTTCGCCCGCAACACCATCCTGATCGGCGGCACCCGGTACGCCGGAGAGATGAAGAAGAGCATCTTCACCGCGCTCAACTATCTCCTCCCCCAGCGGGGCGTCCTGTCGATGCACTGCTCGGCAAACCTGGGCCCCGAGGGAGATACCGCCATCTTCTTCGGCCTCTCCGGCACCGGAAAGACCACCCTCAGCGCCGACCCATCGCGCCAGTTGATCGGCGACGATGAGCATGGCTGGAGCGATCAGGGGGTGTTCAACTTCGAGGGCGGCTGTTACGCCAAAGCAATCCGGCTTTCCGCCAGCGGCGAGCCGGAGATCTTCGCCGCCACCCGGATGTTCGGCACGGTGCTGGAGAATGTGGTGCTCGATCCGGTCACCCGGGTGCCCGACTTCGACAACGACAAGATCACCGAGAACACCCGGGCCAGCTATCCGATTCACTTCATTCCCAATCATCTCCCCAGCGGCATGGGTGGGCACCCCAGCAACATCATCTTCCTCACGGCGGACGCGTTCGGCGTGCTCCCGCCGGTTGCCCGGCTCACTCCAGACCAGGCGATGTACCACTTCCTGTCGGGCTACACCGCCAAGGTGGCCGGCACCGAGCGCGGGGTTACCGAACCGTCGGCGACGTTCTCGACCTGTTTCGGCGCGCCCTTCCTGCCGCTCCACCCCGGCGTGTACGCCCGGATGCTGGGCGAGCGAATCGCCAAGCACGGCGCACGGGTCTGGCTGGTCAACACCGGCTGGACCGGCGGCGCCTACGGCACCGGCAAACGGATGAAGCTGGGCTACACCCGCGCCATGGTGACGGCGGCTCTTTCCGGCGAGCTCGACGCCGGGGCCTTCGCGGCCGATCCGATCTTCGGCGTGGCGGTGCCAAGGGCGGTGCCGGGCGTGCCGGCGGAGGTGCTCACGCCGCGCAACACCTGGCCCGACAAGGCGGCCTACGACGCGCAGGCCAGGAAGCTCGCCGAGATGTTCGCCAAGAACTTCCAGACCTTCGCGGCGCAGGTGCCCGCCGCGGTGGCGGCGGCAGGACCGAAGGCATAGTCTGCGCCCCTTCGAGGTCATTCGCGACCCGCTCTGGGACAACATCACCCTCGACGGCGCGGCGCTGGCCGTGCTGGACACCCCTGCGGTTCAGCGGCTGCGCTACGTCCGCCAGCTCGGCCACACCTTCCTGGTCTACCCCGGCGCCACGCATTCCCGCTTCGAGCACGCGCTGGGCGCCTATCATCTGACCCGGCGCGCCCTGGCCGCCCTCGAGGCCCGGGGCGAGCTCGAGGGAATCCCGGAGTCGGAGCGGCAGTCGGTGACCCTCGCTGCCCTGCTGCACGACATCGGACACTATCCCTTTTCCCACGCGCTGGAGGAGGCGGGGTTCCCCTCGCACGAAGCGCAGGGGGTGGCCCGCCTCGGCCAGGGCGAGCTGCGCGACCGGCTCCGCCGAGTCGGCGGAGCGTCCGAGGAGGAGGAGCTGGGCCGCCTGATCCGGGGCCGGAGCGCGGCGCCGCTGCAGGGGCTCATTTCAGGGCCGCTCGATCTCGACAAGATCGACTACCTCTGCCGCGACTCGCGCATGTGCGGGGTGCCTTACGGACTGGTGGACGTGGACCGCCTGCTCGCCTCGCTCACGGTGGTGGCGGCGCCCGGGGGACGGCGCTAGATCGGCGTGCAGGAAAAAGGGGTCAGCGCGCTCGAATCGTTGCTCTTCGCCAAGTATCAGATGTACCGGAACGTGTACTGGCACCACGCGGTGCGCAGCGCCACTTCGATGTTCAAGCGAGCGGCGCGCTCGGCGGTGCGGGCGGGAACCGTCACCAACGAGGAGATCGGCGAGCTCACCGACGACGCCCTGATGCAGCGGCTGGTGGACCGGGACCGGAGTGCGCTCGCCGCCGCCATCCGGGCCCGGCGGCTCCACAAACGGGCGCTCGATCTACCGGCCAGCGAGGTGACCGAGCGCCCGGCCGCCTGGATGTCCGAAGATCCCGATCTCACCGAGCGGGTGGAGGATGCGATCGCGGCCGAGGTGGGCCTCGCCGGCGGAGAGGTATTGCTCGATTTTCCCGCGCGGGAGAGCATGCTGTCGGTGGATCTGCCGCTCCGGCTCCGGGACGGGTCGGTCGAGCGGCTGACCGACGAGGGCCGCGCCGGCCACCTGGGCCTGCCGAGAATCGCGGGGGAGCTCTACAAGAGCGCGCGTCGGTTGCGGGTGTTCGTGGCGCGGCCGCCCGCAAATTCGCTCGAGGGGGTGCCCGCCCTGCTGGAGATGACGGCCGAGGAGGTCACGGCCCGGCTGGCGGCGGCGAAGCCCTTTCTGTAGCCGGTCCGAAGGCCGAGCGCAGCAGCCCCGCCGCGGCGATCAACACCACCGCCACGACCAGCCAGCGCACCGTCACCAGCGGCATCGACTTGACGATCAGCGCGGCAATCAACACCGCGGGAATCCCGCCCATCACCAACCCCAGCGCGGGCCGCGCGGCGTAAGCCTGCGCCCGCGAAAATCGGAGGCTGGCCACCGGCATCAGGAAGGCACAACTCGCCATCATGATCGGGAAGGCCGCCCGCGGCTCCATGCCCAGGAGGCTGATCATGATGAGGCAGGGACCGTAGAGTCCGATGCCCATCGTCATGAGCGAGCCAAGCACGAGATTCCCCACGATCCCCGCGACAAGCCTGACGCCGGTCAATTTCAGCGCCACGCCGCCTCCCGCCACGATTCCCAGATTCGCCATGATGAAGAGCGCCGCGGCGGCGCAGAGCGCCAGCCCCATGCCGATCTGGATGTTGCGCTTGGGCCATCGCGCCACTACCCCCGCACCGAGCCAGGCGCCCAGCACCGAGGCGGCGATCAGCAGCACCAGGGTGGCGAAGTCGACGTTCACGATGGCGATGAAGATGAACGACTGCACCACGGTGGGGAGGGCGTGCCCCAGGGTGAGCGTACCGGGAATCTTCTCGTCCGGCACCAGACGGAGAAACCGGAACATCGCGGTCGTCGTCGCGTAGGAGCCGATGCCCAGGGTGTCGAAGAAGTTCGTGACGAATCCGATGGCCGTTTCCGTGGGCGACGGAAACGCGGCGCCGTTACCCGAAGCCCGGCCGACGGCGAGTGCCCGGGCCCACCCGGCCAGGAAGACCACGCCGACGACGCCCAGGGCGACGAACAGCAGCACCTTCGGATTGTCCATGGCGTGCGATCCGGAAAAGGGGCGCCCCGTCAGGCGGGGCGGGCGACGGGCATTTCGCCGGTGATGGTGTCCGCGGAGTCCACCCGGACGACGATGGCGGTGATGTTGTCGAGCCCGCCGCGACGGTTGGCGTCGGCGATCATGCGATTGACGCAGGATTCCGGGTTGTCTTCGCCGCTCATGATGCCGGCGAGCTGCTCGTCTTCCAGCATCCCGGTGAGTCCGTCGGAGGCGAGGAGCACGACGTCCCCCGCCTCGAGATTGCCGAAATAGATGTCCGGCGCCACATCCTCGTTCGCGCCGACGCACCGGGTGATGACATTGCTGTAGGGGTGGGTCCGCGCTTGTTCCGGAGTCAGAAGCCCCGCATCCACCTGCTCCTGGACGTAGCTGTGGTCCTTGGTGAGCTGCAGGAACTCGCCGCCGCGCAGCAGGTAGGCGCGGCTGTCTCCCACCTGTCCGATCATGAAGCGCCGGGAGAAGAGGACCATCACCGTGGTGGTGGTGCCCATTCCCCGCTTGTCGTGCTCGGCCAGGGTGCGATCGAAAATGGCCGCGTTGGCCTTGCGAATGGCGCTCCGCATCCGCGCGGCGGCTTCGGCGTCGCTGAGCCCGCGCAGGCTCCCCAGCTCCTTGGCGATGATCCCGACCGCCATTTCGCTCGCCACCTCGCCCGCGGCGTGGCCGCCCATGCCGTCGGCCACGATGAACAGCCCCTGCGCGCAATCGAGGAGGAAGTTGTCCTCGTTCCCCGAGCGGACGACGCCGACGTCCGTATTGCCCGCGCAGGAAATCTTCATTGCCGGTTCAATGAGAGAGGAAGTACCAGGCCAGCAGCGCGGCACCCACCGCCAGCGCCGCGGCCGGGAGGACCCATAGCCAGCGGCGCCCGGCGCCGGCTATCGCGCCCCGCCGGGCCCCTCCCAGTACCGTGGCCTGGATGACCGGCCCGGGGGCCGGCGGCGGCGCGGCGGGGAGCTGAACCTCGACCACCACGGTGCCGTCGCGTTTCTTGATCCCGCGGTCCCGTGGCTCGAACAACAGTTTGACGTCGCCAAACCCGATGGTGGCCCCGGGCGAGAGCGGGGTTTCCGCGGTGACCGGCTCATCGTCCACCGTGGTGCCGTTGGTGGAGCCGAGGTCGGCCAGCATCCAGACCCCGTCGCGGAGCTGGAGCTTGGCATGGCTGGCGCTGATGCTGGCGTCGGCCAGGGTGACGTCGTTGTAATCGGCACGCCCGATATTGGCCACCGGAGTGCGGATCGCGAACCGCTCTCCCTTGAGCCCGCCGGAGCGGACCAGCAGCGAGGCGAGCGGCGGTTCGCTCGGCGCGAGGTAGGAGGATTGCAGCGGGGGCGGCCGGCGGAGGGCCGGCATGCCGATGACCGTTTCACCGAGGCGGAAGCCGACGCTGGGCGGTGCAGTCTTGCGCTCGGCGGGGTAGTAGCGGAGTTCCTCCGGACCGACCCGGATGATGTCACCCGCCTGGAGCGCCTGCTTGCCGCGCAGCCGCTCACCGTTGAGCCAGGTTCCGTTGCTGCTCGCATCCACCAGGAAATCGCCGTCGGGCAGGGTGAGGATTTCGGCGTGGCGGCGGGAGACATCGTCTCCCTCGACCACCACCTCGGCCGCGGCATCGCGGCCGATCACGAACGGCACCGCCGACAGCGCGTATTCCCGGCCGTCGTTCAGGCTCACCAGCCGGCCGACCGAAACCGGCGGTACCGCGGCAGGCGCGGAAACGGCGGAGTCGGGGGGTGTTGGAAGGGAGGCGGCGGGTCCGGCGGCGCTGAACACCTGGGTGGCTCCCGCGTTGCGCGGGTCGGCCACGGTGACCTCCTGGCCGCCGATCCCGATCTTGTCGCCGTGCATGATAGGAGTCGGGTCGCCGCCCAACCGGGCTCCGTTCACGAGGATCTCCGCTCCCGGCGCGGCCGGGACAACAAACGCCATCCCCGCGCCGAGGGACCGGACC
>JBGPEJ010000049.1:0-16799 GCA_041482775.1 Gemmatimonadota bacterium
CTTCGTCCACCACTCGGCAATCCACATGGATGGATTCCGCAGCCTTGCAGAAGGCGAGCGGGTCGAGTTCGACATCGTACAAGGGGCAAAGGGCCCCGCTGCCGAGAATGTGACCAAGGCCCCCAAGTAAGCTCCCGGCTCCCGGGAACACGAAACAAAGCGGGCCGCCCCACGGGCGGCCCGCTTTGTTTCTGCTCCGATCTGGGGATCGCTACTTGTGGCGGTAGATCACCCGGCCCCGGGTCAGATCGTACGGCGAGAGGACCACGCTGACGCGATCGCCTTCGAGCACCCGGATCTTGAACTTGCTCATCTTGCCGGCGGCGTACGCCAGGATCGTGTGGCCGTTCTCCAGCAGGACTCGGTAGTTCCGGTCCGGCAGGACTTCCTGAACGACCCCTTCCATTTCGATCCCCTCTTCCTTCGCCATCCGGTCTCCCTGGGCTGGGTGAACCCGCGCGGAACCAGGGCAATCTCACCGCGCCGGGGACCGGGCGCAACCGGGACTCTCGACCCCGGTAGTGGGTCAAGCCCACTACCCTCGACCCCGCCGGCGGCGCGGCCCATCACCCGTCGACCACCGCCTGGAGACGCTCCATTTCCTCTTCCACCAGCTCCACCAGCGGACGCATTCCCACCGGATCGAAGATCAGCGAGGCTCCCGCCGCGCGGTACAGCTCCGGTAGCGAACGGGTGGCTCCCAGAGCAAGAAACGCCCGATACGCCTCGAGCGCGGCGGGGCCGTCGCGCCGCTGGTTTCGCCAGACCTGCAACGCGCCCAGCTGGGCGATACCATATTCGATGTAGTAGAACGGGTAGAGGAAGATGTGCAGCTGACGGTACCAGCGGGCCGTCCGTTCCGCCCCCAGACCGCTCCAGTCCACGCCCTGCTCAAATCGGGCGCGGAGGTGGAGCCAGGCGGCGTCCCGGGCGGCGGGTTCGTGGCCCTCGCCGCTGGAGTAGACCCAGATCTGGAACGCGTCCACCGCCGCCACGTGGCAGAGGCTGGCGAGCACATCCTCGAGGTGCTCCAACCGCGCGATGGCGGCATCCCGCGCGTCCAGGAGACCCGCCGGCGGGCCCAGCAGGGGGCCCGCCAACAGCTCCATGCTCATCGACGCGAGCTCTGCCGCCTCGGCCCCGGGATGCCGCTGCCAGACGAACGGCTGGTGGTGGGAAGCAAAGGCGTGGAAGGCGTGTCCCGCCTCGTGCAGGAGCGTGGTCACGTCTTCGAGGATTCCCGCAGCGTTCATAAAAATGAACGGACGCCCCCGCACGTGGAGGGTGTCACAATAGCCCCCCGGCGCCTTGCCCTTCCGGCTGTCGAGATCGAGCAGCCGCTCGTCGATCATGATCTGGAACTCGCGGCCCAGCACAGGGTCGACCTGGGCGAGTACCCGTTGGGTCTTGGCCGCGAGATCGGCGCCGTCGGTGAACGGACGCAGCGGGTCGGCGCGGTAGGGATTGACCGCAACGTCCCAGGGACGGAGCGTGTCCACGCCCAGGCGCCCCCGGCGCGCGGCCAGCGCGCGGGTGTGGGCCGGTACCACCACCGACTCCACCGCGTCGTGGAACCGGGCGCAGTCCCCCGGCGTGTAGTCGAAGCGGTGCTTGGCCGCGAACGAGAAGGTGGCGTAGTCGCTGAAATTCGCCTGCCGGGCGACCAGTTGGCGCCGTTCATACATCAGGTCGAACAGCTCGGACAGCTCCTCGCGCTGAACGACGTAGGGGGCCACCATCCCGCGGAAGGCGCGCTCGCGCACGCTCCGGTCAGCGGCCTGCAGGTAGGGCGCCAGCTGCGGGAGCGGGCGCGGCTCGCCGTCCCATTCGGCCATCATCGCGCCGGTGATCCGGTGATACCGGGCCGCCAATTCTTCCAGCTCGGCGAAGAGCGGGACGTTGGCCTCCCGGAAAATGTCGATCGAGGCCTTGAACCGGGCGATGGTGGTCTCGAGCCCGGGGGGGGTGACGCCCAGGGCGACCAGCCGGCGCGCCAGCCGGACGCTCTGCTCTTCCGCCTTGGGGATAATGTCGGTGGAGAACCGCAGATGGGCGGCTTCCTTGGCGGGATCTCCGGTGTCGCAGGTGTAGGCGATCAGCGCGAGGGACGCCGCTTCGCTGAGGAGCGACTCGAACCGCGACCAGTCATGCAGCCAGCCGTCGAGCGCTTCGCCCTCCACCGGCGCCGTCGCGAGCGCCTCGTAGTAGGCCAGGCACTCGGGCCAGCTGACCCCGGCGAAGGCTGCGGAGGAATCCGGAAGCCTCACGCCCCGCCCTCGCCCCGCAGCGCCTCCGGCGGGGCGGGGAGCCGGAAGGCGAGCACGCCGACCAGTGCCACGATGGCGCCCGCGAGGTAGAACGGGGCCGGCGGTCCGAAGCGCTGGAAGGCCGAGGTCGCGATCAGCGGTGCCACGACCCGGGCGATGCCCGCAAAGGTCTGCGCCACGCCCAGCGTGGTGCCGACCTCGGACTTCTCCGAAGCGTGCGACATGAGGGCGGTGGTCGCGGGAAAGAGCAGCGCCGTGCCGATCGGCACCAGGGCCATGATCGGAGCCAGCACCCAGAGCGACTGGGTCAGCGGATAGAGCACCAGCCCGAGCGTCAGGATGATGGTGCCGGCCCGCATGGCGCCCCCCTCCCCGATCCGGTGCACGATGGTTCCGAGCAGCAGCGAGCGCATCACCAGGGAGAGCGTGGCCACGTACAGAAAGACGTAGCCGATCGACTTCTCGTCGAATCCGAATTCCTTCCCGAGATACAGGGCCAGCACCGCCGTCATCCCGCTGAACCCGAGCATCCCCGCCGCGTAGATCCAGATCAGCCGCGGCACGGCTCCGCGCGGGCTCCGGATCACCTGCGCGGCCGCGTGCCAGACCGGCTTGCGGCTACTCCCCTCGCCGGCCTTGGCCGGCTGCTTCGATTCGGGAAGCCATCGCCAGGCGAAGACCACGTTGATCAGGCAGAGCCCCGAGGCGATCAGCCCCGGCGCCGCCTGCCCCCAGCGGGCCGCGAAGGAACCGATGACCGGCCCGATCATCAGCCCCACGGCGGTCGCCGAGGAGAGCCACCCCAGCGCGCGGGCCCGGTCCCCCGGCGCCACCGAGTCGGCCACATAGGCCTGTGCCACGCCGGTGGTGCCGCCGCCGGCCCCTTGAATGATCCGCGAAAGAAAGAGCAGCCAGACGGCGTTGGCGAAGCCGAAGATGGCGAACGCCGCCGCCGAGCCAAGCAGGCCGACCAGCAGTGCCGGCCGGCGCCCGTAGTGGTCCGAGACCCGCCCCCAGAGCGGCGCCGCGAGGAGCTGGGCCACCGAAAATGCGGCGATGATGGCACCGATGGTTTCGGCCGAGGCGCCCAGCCGGAGGGCGTAGAACGGCATGATGGGCAGCACCATGCCGAATCCCAGCATGTCCACCCCCGCCGTGGCAATCAGCACGGAGAGCCTTCGCCACTGGTCGCCCCGGGTGCCGCCGGTCATCCGGTCGCCCCCCTCCCCTCGCCCGCGAGAAAGAACACCCCCGCGCTCAGCAGCATGAGCACCACACCGAACGCCGCCGCCTGCCCGAGATCGGCCTGACGAAGGCTGGAGAGGATTTCGATCGAGATTGGACGGGTGTCGTAGGTGTACAGCATGATCGAGGTCACGAAGTCACCGAACGCGGTGACGAAGGCGAGGCTCGCCCCCGCCGCCAGCGCCGGCCGGAGCAGCGGCAGAGTAATCCGGCGCAGCACGCGGCCCCGGCGGGCGCCGAGGGACGCCGCCGCTTCCTCCAGTGAGGGATCGAGTTGCCGGAATCCGGCGAGGACTGAGCGCCCCGCGATCGGCAGATTGCGGACCAGGTAGGCGAGCGGAAGGATCCAGATCGTGCCCACCAGGACCACCCGGCCGGCCCACGGCGCGTTCACGCTGAAGGTGGTGGCCAGCGCGATGGCGAACACCGTCCCCGGCACCGCCCAGGGGAGCGTCAGGAGCCACTCGAGCAGCCCGCCGGTGCGCGCCCGCGCTCTCCGGCTCACCACGGCGACCCCGATCGCGAGCGCCAGCGCGATGGCCGTGGCCACCCCCGCCATCCACAAACTGGTGAGCACCGGCTTGAGCCGGACCGGATCGAGCACCATTGCCCGGTAGTTGGCCAGGGTGTAGGCCGGGGGCAGCGCTTCCACTGTCCAGGTCCCGCGGGGCACGAAGGAAACCAGCAAGAGAGTGAGCAGCGGGAGGGTAAGGACCACCGCGAGGGCCCAGCCCGCCGCTGCGGCGCCCAGCCGGGCGGGGAGCCCGACCCGAGCCGCCGGAGCAGGCGCCACACCCTTGCGGGCCCCGACGGCATCCACCCGTCCTTCGGATTTGCGGAGCAGCAGGAGTCCTCCGAGCGCGAGCAGGAGTAGCGCGGCCGTTTCGACCATTGCCAGCCGGTCGTCGCCGTTGAGTTTGGTGGCGGTAATCTGGGTGGTCATGACCCGAAACGCCCCGCCAAAAAGATAGGGGGCGCTGAAGGAGGCCAGCGACGTCATGAACACCAGGAGCCCCGCCCCCGCCAGCGCCGGCCGGAGCAACGGGAGGGTCACCCGGCGGAGCGTCTGCCACCGGCCGGCGCCGAGCGACGCCGCCGCCTCGGTGAGCGAAGGGTCCAGCCCGGCGAGTCCAGCCCGGGTGAAGAGATAGAAGTACACGTACATTGTGGCCACGTGCACCAGCAGCACCGCACCGGGACCCTGCAGCCGCCAGGGCGCTTCCCGGAGCCCGGTCAGACTCTCGACGAAATGCGCCACGAAGCCGGTTTCGCCGTAGAGGAAGAGAAACGCCAGCACGCCCACCAGCGGGGGGAGCACGGCAGGAAGGCCCAGGAGGGTCGCCACGATCCGGCGCCCCGGGAACGCAATCCGCGCCGTGAGAAATCCCAGCGGCACCCCCACCAGGGCCGCGCCGACCGCACTCGCGACCGAGAGTCCGAGGCTGGCGCCCAGCGCCCGCCACTCATTGCCCTCCCGAGCGAACCGCCTCACCGCCTCGAGCGTCCACGCCCCAGGCCCGCCCACCGCCTCTGTCAGCACCATGGCGAGCGGATAGACCACCAGCCACCCCAGCACCAGCACCAGGAGCAGTCCGGCTCCCTCCCGGCGCAGCACCGGTCTCATCGGTCCCCGTCGGCGAAGAGGTGGAGTCCCGGGCCGGTGGGCTCGAGCCCGACTCGATCACCCACCTGTGCCTCGGTGGGATCGCCCAATACCTCGAGGGTGTCGGCGTTGGCGAGCCGGACCAGATAGAGTCTGCTTGCCCCGAGGAACCGACGCTCGACCACTTCCCCGGTCAGGCGGGCCTCCGAGGCCGGCGCCAGTTGAAGCGCCTCCGGTCGGATGAACAGGCGGCAGGCCCCGGTGAGCGGTTCCGGGTGGGGCACCGCCCACGGCGCCGGTGCCCCGGGAAGCTGCACCTGGGCCACCGCCTCGTCGTGGCTCAGCAGCTTGACCGGCAGCGAGCTGGTCCGCCCGATGAACCCCGCCACAAACGCCGTGGCCGGCGACTGGTAGAGCGCCTCGGGCGTTCCCACCTGCTCCAGACGGCCGCTCTGAAGCAGCGCGACCCGGTCGGCCAGGTCGAAGGCCTCTTCCTGCTCGTGGGTCACCAGAATCGTGGTGATGCCGATCCGGTGAATCAGCGCCCGGAGCTCCCGCCGGGTCCGTTCCCGCAGGGAGGGATCGAGATTGGAAAGGGGCTCGTCGAGCAGCAGCACCCGGGGCGCCGGTGCCAGCGCCCGGGCAACCGCCACGCGCTGCTGCTGCCCGCCCGACAGTGCGGTGACCGGCCGGCGCTCCAGCCCTGCCAGCTCCACCGAGGCGAGGGCCTCCGCCACGCGCCGGGTCTGCTCCGCAACCGGCACGCCTCGGCTGGCGAGCCCGAAGGCCACATTCTCTCCGACATCGAGATGAGGGAAGAGCGCGTAGTGCTGGAACACCATCCCGAATCGCCGGCTCACCGCGGGATGCTCGGTGACGTCCTCCCCATCCACGACGATGCGGCCCCGGTCGGGAGTTTCGAACCCCGCGAGCAGGCGGAGGGTGGTGGTCTTGCCGCTTCCGCTGGGCCCCAGGAGGGCGGTGATCTCCCCCCGCGGAATCGTCAGCGAAACGCCGTCCACGGCGAGATGGGACCCGAAGCGCTTGGTCAGCTCCTCGAGCCGGAGAAAACTCTCGCCCGCCGGATCACCCTGCACGCCGGTCAGCGCTTTCCGGTGTTGCGCACCCGCTGGTCCCAGTACGCCATCCACCCCGGGCCCTCCCGGGCGAGGAGCCCCCAGTCGAGCTCGGCTTCCCGCATCCGCCGCTCGACATCGGCCACCCACGGCGGAATCGAGTCGGCGGGAAGGTCGGCGCGAGCGGGAAGCCGGAATACGTGACGCGCCGCGAGGAGCAGCGCCTCGTCGGTGGCCACCCAGTCGATGAAGCGCTTGGCCGCCGTGGCATGGCGCGCCCCGCGCACCAGGCCGATCGCGTCGTCGATCACCACGGTTCCGCTCTTCGGGAAGGTGTAATCGAGCGGCTGCCCGCGGCCCCGGTCGATCAGCACGTCGGGCAGATCCCACAGGGTGACCAGTCCCTCCTGCCGTGCCAGTTTCTCGGTGAGCAGCAGCGGACTCAGCACATAGGTCCGGGTTTGCCCATCGAGTCTGCGGAGCCAGGCCATTCCGGCGGCGGTATCGCCGGTGGACTTGATGCCGCGGTAGATGATCAGGCCCCAGATTGCACGCATGGTGCCCGAGGCCATCGGATCGCGGATCAGCACCTTGTCCTTCCACCGCGGCGCCAGGATTTCGTCCCAATCCTGGGGCGCAGAATCGGCCGGCACCGCCCGGGAGTTGAACGCGATCACCGCCGGCGTCCGATAGACCGGCCAGTAGAGATCCGCCGGCCCGACCCCGCGGGGGCCCACCCGGGCCGCCCACTGGGGGCGGTAGGGCGCGAGGAGTGAATCGGCGACCCCGCGATCGAAGATCGTGGTCGGCCCTCCGAACCAGACATCCGCCTGGGGATTGGACCGCTCCGACCGGAGCCGGTCGAACACCTCCTGGCTTCCCATGTCCAGCCAGCGTACATCGAGGTCGGGATTCCGGGCCTCGAAGGCCTGTTCCAGCACGCCGAGCTGATCGGGGCCGTGGGGCGAGTACAGCACCACCGGGGTCCGCCCGTCACCGCGCCCGCAGCCCGCAAGCAGGAGCAGGCCGGCGCGAACGACCCGCTCAAGGCTGCGGTGGCGTGGCACGGAGATCGAGAAGGTTGAGGAAGAGCCGGAACGCGCCCGGCACCCCGGCTGGCAGCTGCCGGAAGAAGGAGAGACCGGTGTACACGTAGGTTCCCTTGCCCAGCGCGCTCACCAGAAGGCCGCCCCGCAGCGGGGCCTCGCCGGGATCCGACAGCTCCAGCAACGGCGTGTAGGACTTGTCCCAGGTGTGGGCAAAGTAGAGCCCGCGCTCCTGGACCCACCCCTCCCAGTCGGAGGCTCCCAGGCGGTTGGGACGGTTGAACGCCGGCTGCTGGGGATCAATCGAGGTGACCGGAGCGGTTTCGTCGGTCACCCGGTCGTGGGGCTGGCCCACGGTGAGCGGCGCGGGAGCGAAATGGCCGTTGAAGAAGGGTTGTTGCTGGTACTGGACCACCACCCGACCGCCGGCCCGGGCGTAATCGAGGAGGCGGGCGTTGTTCTCCAGCAGCGCCGGATCGGTCTCGTACGCCCGGCTCCCCACCACGATCACATCGAATCGCGACAGGTTGCCCCGCTCCAGAGCGGCGGCGTCGAGCAGCTCGATCGGCAGCCCGATTTCCTGGAGGGCTTCCGGTACCCGGTCGGACGCGCCCCGGATGTACCCGACGTGGGCCACCGTGGGCAGGGTGATTGCAGCCGCATGCACGATGCTGGTGGCCGGGGCGGTCAGGGTGCGAAGCCGGATGTGGGGATAATCCACCGTGGTGACGCCGGTCGAATAGCGCCGGCCCGCCCCATCCCGCGCCACCGCCCGCACCTCGTAGCTGCCCGGCGTCAGCGCATCAGGGGGACGCACCGGGAACACCAGGGTCTCCCGTTCTTCTTCCCGGGTGAGCTGGAATCGTTGGACCGCCACCGCCGGCCACCCCCCGGGCAGCTCGAGCTCCACGACGCCGCTGGTCGCCTCCGCGGCGCCGTGCTGCAGCGTCACCGTGAAGACCTGCGGCGCCCGGACCCCGGTGGGCCACAGCTTCTCAGCGGGATCGAGCTTCACGTCCACCCGTGGCACCACCAGGATCGGGCGGCGGATTTCGCCGACCGCCTGATCGCGGAAGCGGTGCACCACCTCGCGTGCCTGGACCAGGCCACTTCCCCCGTCCGGCGTCAGCGTAAACCGGGCCCGGAGCTGGGGGGGCTCGAACGGCTCGCCCCAGTCGGCCGGCTCACCACCCCAACGGTACATCGCCCCGCCGCGCGGCGCGTGGAGGAAATACGGCGTGGTATACGACGCGTCCTCCGGGACGGTCACCTCGACCACGCAAGTGGCAATGGCGCCGGGCGCCACCGTCACCCGCGGTGCCGGACACGGGGCCACGCTCCACCCCGCCGGCGCCAGCAGCCCGAATTCCGCCGCCGCTGGCCGCGCTCCGGCGTTCCACACGGTCAGACGGACCGGCACCCGCTGGCCGGGAATGATCCGGCCATCGATGGTGGTGGCATCGGTCACCAACCCGGCGTGGATCGCCGCCGCGTCATCGGCATGCCGCCGAAGATCCCGGGACTCGATCCCGCTGCCGTCCAGCGCGGCCGCGGAGGTGTCGATCCCGCTCCAGAGCGAGCCCGCTCCGGCACCGGTTCGATCGGTGAGCAGGGCCAGACGAATAGTCGACGGCCCCGGCTCCTGCAGAACGCCCATGTCCTGGGAGCGGTGGTTGCTGCGGCCCCGCATGGCGATCTGTCGGTAAGACTGCCCCACGTCGGGATCCAGCACCCCCCCTTCAAGCGAAAGGGAGGCGCCGGTGCCATCGAAGCGCGCACTGCGATACAGCTTGAGCGGCGTCCAAGGCGTCAGACCCTCCTGGCGCGACAGCTCCGGAAAGCGGGACGCATCTCCCGCCGCCAAGAACGCCTCCTGGGCCGCCCACCCCGCCATCTGGTGCTGACCATGGCCGTCCCGCGGGCTTCCCGAGAAGATCGAAACGATGATCTGGGGACGAAACCGGCGAACGATCCGCACGACGTCCTTGAGCACCGAGTCTCTCGGCCAGAACCGGCTGGTTTCCTCGAGGTTTTTCGAAAACCCGAAGTCGAAGGCGCGGCTGAAGTACTGCCGGGCCCCGTCGAGGCCCCGGGCGCCGAGCAGCTCCTCGCTCCGGATGAGTCCGAGGGCCTCGCCCAACTCGGACCCGATGAGGTTTTGACCGCCTTCGCCACGGGAAAGCGAGAGATAGGCCGCCTCCGCTCCCTGGCCGCGCACCAGCACCGTCAGTAACTCGGTGTCTTCGTCGTCGGGATGTGCCGCGATCATCAGGACGCGCTTGTGGTGCCCCAGCATCCGCTCAGCCTGCCGGAGGGCAAGGGTGCCGCCGGTGGATGGGCCCATGGCCTGCTGGGCCCTGAGCGGGGCAGCCAGCGCGGAGGCGAGCAGCAGGAGGCCCGGGAGCATCGAGCGGGCCGGCCGAACGGGGGAGCGGGTCACGCGCTGGGTCGGGGCTCCTCTGAGTCGTCGTCGTCGTCCCAATGGCGGGGGGGCACCGGAGAGGGGTGCCGCCTCCCGTGAATGAACGCCCAGACGAAGGCGATCAGCGCCGCGAGCAAGAGCGCCTGCCCCACCGTGCCGGCGACATCGTAGAGCAGGAGGAGCATTCCCGACGCCACGGCGATGGTGCCGCTGGCCCGCAGCACCTCGTCGAGGTTCTTCCACTGAGTCTGGCGGCCCCAGTAAATCGAGGCCGTGAGCCCCAGCAGACCGAGCAGCAGGATGCCGTACCAGATCGCGATCCAGAACCGCCGGCCCACGACCATCTCGGTCTCCTTACCCCGCTCCGGCCGCTGCGCAGCGCGCGCAGGGGCAGTCCCGGCGGAGCCGGTCGAAGGTGTAAATGCCGGTACCGTGCCCGTCGCTCCAGCTGATCCTGAGCCCGTAGGCGCCGACCAGGGCCAGTGCCGCGGGACGCACATCCCGGGCGACCGCACCGGGATCCAGCAGCGGCCGGCCGCTCATTTCCTCGACACACTCGGCACAGGGACAAGCCAGCCGCAGCGCCCGCGCGGGGTAGAGCGCGCGATGTC
The DNA here is from genome assembly GCA_041482775.1 of Gemmatimonadota bacterium. Taxonomy (GTDB): domain Bacteria; phylum Gemmatimonadota; class Gemmatimonadetes; order Gemmatimonadales; family GWC2-71-9; genus JABFSM01. The sequence goes on from JBGPEJ010000049.1 coordinate 10,271, forward strand.
CCGCGCCGTCCCAATCGATCAGTACCCCATCGTCTCGACGGGTGATCGCCACCGGGAGCGGATTCACTTTGCCCACCACACTCCCCTTCCCTCCCACCCGCTCCAGCCTGGTATGTATCTTAGAGCGCCTGCGACACGAAGCGACTTTCGACGGAGCCGACCCCACCGATGTCCACTGCAGCCCCCAACCCGTTCGGCACTCGCGGCGAACTCGGCCTCGAGGGCGGCGGTGCGGTGATTTTCCGCCTGACCGAGCTCGAACGCAAGGGCATCGGGACCCTCGACCGCCTCCCCTTCTCGATCCGCGTCCTGCTGGAAAACGCCCTCCGGCACGCCGGCCGCGGCCTGGTGACCGAGGAGCAGGTGGCCGCCCTGGCCCGGTGGAGCCCCACCCCTGGCTCGGGAGGTGAACTGCCTTTCATGCCGGCTCGCGTGGTACTCCAGGACTTCACCGGCGTGCCCTGCGTCGTGGATCTCGCGGCGATGCGGGACGCGATGGCCCGGATGGGGGGTGACCCGGGCCGCATCAACCCGGTGGTCCCCTGCGACCTGGTGATCGATCACTCGGTTCAGGTGGACCACTACGGGACGCCCGAGGCCTTCCGCCAAAACGTAGCGTTGGAATTTGAGCGGAACGTCGAGCGCTATCAACTCCTCAAGTTTGCCCAACTGGCCTTCCGGGATTTCCGGGTGGTGCCTCCGGGCACCGGGATCGTGCACCAGGTCAACCTGGAGTACCTGGCACCGGTGGTCCAGCTCCGGGCGCAGGACGGCCGGCTCACCGCCTTTCCCGACACCCTGGTGGGCACCGATTCCCACACCACGATGATCAACGGCCTGGGCGTTCTCGGCTGGGGGGTCGGCGGGATCGAGGCCGAGGCCGTTATGCTGGGCCAGCCGTACTTCATGCTGGTCCCCGAAGTCGTCGGAGTGAAGCTCACCGGCCATCTCCCGGTTGGCACCACCGCCACCGACCTGGTGCTCCGGGTCACCCAGATGCTCCGCCAGCATGGCGTGGTGGACAAGTTCGTCGAATTCCACGGTCCCGGCCTGTCGCGGCTGGGGCTCGCCGACCGCGCCACCATCGCCAACATGGCGCCCGAGTACGGCGCCACCGTGGGCTTCTTCCCGGTCGACGCCGAAACGGTGGAGTATCTCCGGCGCACCGGACGGGAGCGGGAGGCGGCCCGGGCCGAGCGGTACTGCAAGGAGGTGGGACTCTTCCGCACCGACGCCACCCCCGATCCCGAGTTTACCAACCGGCTCGAGCTCGATCTGGGCACCATTGTGCCGAGCCTCGCCGGCCCGCGACGGCCCCAGGATCTGGTCCCGCTCTCCGAGCTCAAACGGAATTTCGTGGTCGCCCTGCCCGGCCTGATGCCGCCCGCGACCCCCGCGGCGCGCCGGACCGTGGCGGAGGCCAACTATTCCCGCTGGGTCAATGAGGGTGGCTCGGCCGGGGCGGTGGCGACGCTGGACACGCCTCCGGAGGTCCGCTGCTCCTACAACGGAAGCGACTTCGCCCTGCGGGACGGCGCCGTGGTCATCGCCGCGATCACCAGCTGCACCAACACCTCGAATCCCTCGGTGATGGTGGGCGCGGGGCTGCTCGCGAAGAACGCGCTCGATCGCGGGCTGACCAGCAAGCCCTGGGTCAAGACCAGCATGGCGCCGGGCTCCCGGGTGGTGACCGCGTACCTCGAGGGCGCCGGACTCCTCCCCTATTTCGACCGGCTCGGCTTCAATATCGTGGGGTACGGCTGCACCACCTGTATCGGGAACAGCGGCCCTCTGGCGGAACCGATCGCCAGCGCCATCGAGGATCACCAGCTGGTCGCGGCGGCGGTGCTCTCGGGCAATCGCAACTTCGAAGCCCGGGTGCATCCGTTGGTGCGGGCCAATTATCTCGCCTCCCCGATGCTGGTAGTAGCGTTCGCCCTCGCCGGGCGGGTGGACGTGGACCTGGCCACCGAGCCCCTCGGCACCGATCCGGCCGGCCGCCCGGTGTTCCTCAGTGAAATCTGGCCCGCCGCCGAGGAGATCCAGGCCACCATGGCCGCCGCGCTGCGTCCCGAGCTCTTCAAGGAGCGGTACGCCACGGTGTTCGACGGGGACGAGGAGTGGCGCCTGCTGGCGATCCCGCAGGGAGAGCGCTTCCTCTGGAGCCGGGACTCCACCTACATCCAGGAGCCCCCGTTCTTCCAGGGGCTGGCCCCCGACTCGACGCCGCTCGTGGACATCCACGGGGCGCGAATTCTCGCTTCCCTGGGCGACTCGGTCACCACCGATCACATCTCCCCGGCCGGGGCAATCCCCAAGAGCGGCCCCGCCGCCAAGTACCTCCGCGAGCACGGGGTGGAGCAGGTCGACTGGAACACCTTCGGGGCCCGGCGCGGCAATCACGAAGTGATGATGCGGGGAACCTTCGGGAACGTGCGCATTAAGAACCGGCTGGTCCCCGACAAGGAGGGGAACTGGACCCTGCATTTCCCCTCGGGAGAAATCATCTCGATCTACGACGCCGCCATGCGCTACATCGCCGCCGGCACGCCCCTCCTGATCCTGGCCGGAAAGGAATACGGCACCGGCTCGAGCCGGGACTGGGCCGCGAAGGGAACCACGCTGCTGGGGGTGAAGGAGGTGCTGGCCGAAAGCTTCGAGCGGATTCATCGCAGCAACCTGGTGGGGATGGGGGTCCTTCCCCTGGGGTACGAGCCGGGGGAAACGCGGGAGACCCTGGGACTGACCGGCCGGGAGGTCTACTCGATCTTGGGAGTCTCGGCGGGCCTCCGGCCCGGCGGGAAGGTGCGGCTGCGCGCTCGGGGCGAGGACGGCAAGGAAACCGCGTTCGGGGCCGTGGTACGGCTCAATTCGCCGGTGGAGGTGGAATACCTGGTGCACGGGGGAATCCTGCCGCGGGTGCTCCGAAAGTTCCTGCAGACCCGGAGTGCTTGACGGCGGGAGGAGGTTGCAGGAAGTTCCGGCGCCCGCCCTCCGGCGGGCGCGAACTCATTTCCATCGATCGAGGCCCCACCCGATGATCCCCGCGCGTCGCCATTTCGTCTGGGCCATGGTCCTGCTGGTCTCCGCGTGCCACCACTCCAACCCGGCCATTCAGCCCAATCCGCAGGCGACGCCGCCGCGCAGCGGGCCCCCCAGCGGGGCAACCCCGGCCGGAGCACCCGGCGGCCCGTCGCCGGTCGCTCGTCCCGCCGGGTTCCCTCAGGGGGCGCCGCAGGACAGCGCCGCCCGACCCCAGCCCCAGCTGCCTCCCGGTCAGGCGGGTGAGCCGAGCCCGCGCCCCTACAACCGGGTGATCACGCCGGAAGCCAAGAGCAAAGAGGGACTCTTCAAGACCCACCGGATCGGGAGCCGGCTGCTGTTCGAGATTCCCCGGAGGGAGCTCGGGCACGACATGCTCGTCGTACCCCGCGCCGCCAGGGTGCCGGTCAACGCCGGGTACGGCGGCCAGCAGTCCGGGGCCACCCAGGTCTTCCGCTGGGAGCGCAAGGACAACCGAGTCCTGCTCCGCCGGGTGTCGTTCGAGACGGTGGCCGATTCCACCACGCCGATCTACCAGGCGGTCCGCAATTCCAACTTCGATATCATCGTCGCGGCGTTCAACGTCGAGGCCTACGGGCCGGACAGCTCAATGGTCATCGACGTGAGCCGGCTCTATACCGCGCCGCCGCCCGAGCTGGGCGTGGGGGCGCAATTCCGCGGCACGCCGGACCCTGCCCGCTCCTTCGTGGAACGGGTCCTCACCTTCCCCCAGAACATCGAGGTGGAAGCCGCGCTCACCTATCCTCCCGCGCCGCAGCTGGGTGCCGGACTGCCGTTCAACCCGTTCGGACCCGCCACCGGCGGCACCCAGAGCGTGCTGATGCACTGGAGCATGGTCCGCTTGCCGGATCAACCGATGATGGCCCGCCGCGCCGACAAACGCATCGGGTATTTCTCGATCCAGCAGCTCGACTACGGACGCCCCGACCAGCGGGCGGAGAACCGCGAGTACATCGTTCGCTGGCGGCTGGAGAAACGGGACCCCGCCGCGGCCCTTTCGGAGCCGGTCAAGCCGATTACCTACTACGTCGACCCCGCCACCCCCGACTGGCTCAAGCCCTGGATCCGCCGGGCTATCGAGGATTGGCAGCCGGCCTTCGAGGCGGCGGGATTCCGTCACGGCATCGTCGCGAAGGACGCGCCCTCGTCTCGGGAAGACCCCGACTGGTCCCCCGAGGACGTCCGTTACTCGGTCATTCGCTGGTTCCCCTCGACCACCGAGAACGCCCAGGGACCCAACGTCCATGACCCCAGGAGCGGCGAGATCCTCGATGCGGACATCTACGTCTACCACAACGTGATGAATCTCCAGCGCGCCTGGTACTTCTCCCAGGTGGGTCATCTCGATCCGCGGGCCCGGATGTGGCCGTTCCCCGACTCCCTCATGGGTCGACTGGTGGAGTTCGTGGTGGCCCATGAGATCGGCCACACCCTTGGGTACCAGCACGACCAGAAGGGCAGCTCGACCTATCCGGTCGATTCGGTCCGCAGCCGCAGCTGGGTGCACCGGATGGGGCACTCCCCATCGATCATGGACTACTCGCGGTTCAACTACACTGCGCAGCCCGAGGACCGGATCGACCTCCCCGATCTGATCCCGGGTATCGGGCCGTGGGACAAGTACACCACCCACTGGGGGTACGCGCCGATCCCGGGAGCCCGGAGCCCCGACGATGAGTGGGCCACCCTCGATGGCTGGTCCCGCCAGCAGGACTCGGTGCCCTGGTACCGGTTCAACCTGTCCGACTCCCGCGGTGCGGACCCGGGAGACCAGAGCGAGGCGGTGGGAGATGGCGACGCGGTCAAGGCCACCGGCTGGGGCCTCAAGAGTCTGAAGCAGGTTGTTCCGCTGATTGCTCCCGCCACGGTCCGGAACGGGGAGAGCTACGACGACCTGGAGTGGCTCTACGGCCGGGTGATCGGCCAGTGGACCACCGAGCTCCGCCACGTGGCGGATGTGGTGGGTGGCGCGGACGCGCAGGAGAAGTACGCCGGCCAGGCGGGGGTCCGCTATCGGCCGCTGCCCAGGGCGCGGCAGAAGGACGCGGTGCGCTTTCTCAACGAAAACGCCTTTGCAACCCCGGGATTTTTCCTGCTCGACGACATCCTGCGCCGGATCGAGGTGGAAGGTTCGGTTCGCCGGATCAACCAGGCCCAGAGCGGGATCCTCGCCACCCTCTTCAACGACCGCCGGATGGAGCGGCTGATCGAATACGAGGCCCTCGCGCCCGGCCAGCGCGACATCTACAGCCTGGCGGAAATGCTGGCCGACGTGCGCGGCGGCCTCTGGAGCGAGCTCGGCGCCAAGAGCGTCACCATCGACCCGTACCGCCGCGAGCTGCAGCGGAGTTACCTGAGCCAGGCCCGCGCCAAGATCACACCGCCGCCGCTCACCTTACCGGCCGGCATCCCGGCGCAATTCCTTCAGCTGATCGGACCGGCTCGGGCCACCAGCGACATCCGAGCCCTCTTCCGGAGCGAACTGGTGGCGCTCGACGCCGCAATTCGCGCCGCGCTCCCCAAAGCCGCAAACCGGGAAACCCGCGCCCATCTGGAGGACGCGCGGGATCAGATCGACAAGACGCTTCACCCCGAACGGTCCTAGCCCGGCGCCCCCAGCGAAAAGCCCCCGGGAGCAATCCCGGGGGCTTTTCATTGGGTCCCGCTCGGATCAGGCGACCAGATCCTTCAGCCGTTCGCCGGTCTCTCCCTCGCGTAGCCGGACCAGGGCCCGGTCGCGGAGCTGGCGGATCCGCTCACGGGTAACACCCATCATCCGGCCGATTTCCTCCAAGGTGCGGCTCTGGCCGTCCTCGATGCCGAAGTAGAGCCGGAGCACCTTCGCGTCCCTCGGCGGCAGCGTGGCGAGGGCCGCCTCGATGTCCTGGGTCTGGCTGTTGGCCATCGTGCCGGCGTCGGTCCCCTCCTGATCCGCGGCGAACCGCTCGATGCGCTCGTTGCCGTCGCCGTCGCGGGTGGGATGATCCAGCCGCACCGCTTCGGAATTGAGCGCGCTCAGCGACCGCACCGCCTCCGGGGTGAGCCCGGTGGCCCGCGCCAGCTCTTCCGTGGTGGGCATCCGCCCGAGACGCTCCTTGAGGAGCGTCGTGGTGCGGCCCAGCCGGCTCAGATCCGCCGTCCGATTGAGCGGCACCCGCACCGGACGGCCGTGGCGCGCGATGGCCGCCTGCACCGCCTGGCGGATCCACCACACCGCGTAGGAGATGAACTTGACACCGCGATCAGGATCGAACTTCCGGGCAGCCGTCATGAGCCCGAGGGTCCCCTCGCCGATGAGATCGACGAGCGGCACCCCGCGATTCTGGAACTTCTTCGCGACCGACACCACGAAACGCACGTTGTGGCGGGCCAGGCGCTCCTGCGCCGCCACATTGCCCCGGAAGGCCTTTCGGGCCAGCTCCATTTCCTCATCCCGCGAGAGGAGCGGAACCCGGCTGATCTCGTC
>JBGPEJ010000050.1:0-16584 GCA_041482775.1 Gemmatimonadota bacterium
CAATGGGGTCGGTCTTCTGATGGCTGCCGGCATACTGTCATTCCGGATCGGGCTGATCGCGACCGCTCTCACGATCGGTGGCTGGAGCGCCGCCCAAGGCCAATTGGTCTATCGGGCGGACGCCCAGGTTGCGTCGCGCTACCTGTGGCGGGGCATGCGGCGCACCGACCGGTCGGTATTCCAATCGGATGTCGCCTTGGGCTTCCAACGAGGGCTCCACTCCCTCACCGCCGGCGCCTGGCTCAATAGCGAGTTACACAATGCCCGCCCTGGTGGGGTCTCCGACCGTCCCGTCGGCCACTGGGGGCCCAGCGAAACCGATCTCTGGCTGCAGTACTCCGGTGGAGCCGGCCACCTGCGCTGGTCGGCGGGTGCCATCGAGTACCGGCTGACGACGCCCGGAGCCGATCCGCGGGCCACCGAGGTCTACGGCGAAGTCCTTTCCGAATCGGGCCGCTGGATTCCCCGCATCGGGCTCTGGCACCGGACCGGCCGGAGCGGTGCAACCTACCTGGAGACCGGATTCTCCTTTCTGCATTTCGTGAATCCGTTCACCGGACCCTACGCCACCTGGACCACCACCGCGCTGGCCGGCCTGCAGCTCACCCAGCGAAACACCATGGTTCCGGCCGATTGGTTGCCGGCCCCCGCGGGCAAGGGCCTCACCCACGTGGGGCTCTCCAGCATCATCCGCCTTTCCAAGAGCATCGGCCCGGTGGCCGGCTTCGTGAGCTTCGGGCTGTACCTCCAGGCCAGTCGCGATTCGGTGCTGCGGCTGCGCAGCAGCTCCGCGGCCACCAATCGGCTGCTGCACCTCTGGGCCCCCGTGGAGTTCGGCGTAAGCATTCCGCTCCGGAGGCCGGAATGACCGCCCGAAGCCTCATTTTCCCCCTGGCCCTGCTGCTGAGCGGCGTGCGGTGCTCGGCGTTTCACGCCCGCATTCTGCCCGCGCCGGTGTCCCCGGTGCTCCCGTCTCCCACACTCAAGGGCTTTCGCGCCGGAGTGGGCCGAGCCGACATCACCCCGCCCCCCGGCGTGGGCCTTTCGGGCAGCGGTCCGGAAGGGAGGCGCTCGGTGGGATATCGCCTCCGGTTGTACGCCCGGGCGATGGTGCTGGAGGACAAGTCGGGAGAGCGGATCGGCTTCGTGATTACCGATCTTCCCCACATGTCGCCCAACCTGCACCGCCTGGTGGCGGAGCGGGTGCTCGATTCCACCGGCCTGGGCGCCGACCGGCTGATCCTGGCCTCGACCCACTCGCATTCCGCGCCCGGGCACTTCTACGCGGAGCGACAGTACAACCAGAACACCGCTCGGCTGGCCGGCTACGAGCCGCGGATGGTGGATTTTCTGGTCACCCGGATCTCCGCCGCGGTCCTTCAAGCGTACGGAGCGATGGCGCCGGCACGGATCGCCTGGGACACCACGACGATCGTGGGCGCCACCCGCAATCGCAGCTTCGAGGCCCATTGCCGGAACGGGGCCGATCGAGCCGACATCTGCCGGACCCCCACGGTCGAGTACGCCACCACCCACGCGGTGGATACCGTGCTCATCATGCTGCGGGTCGACAGCGCCAGTGCCGACCCGGCGGTCCAGGAAACCCGCCCCATCGGGGCGCTCAGCGTCTTCGCGGTCCACGGCACCGTCAACCCGACCATCAACACCCTGCTCGACGCCGACGTGCACGGCATCGTCGAGCGCAGGCTCGAGCAATACATCGAGAGCCTGTGGCCGAGCTCGTCGACGCCGAGGCCGCGGGCGGTGCACCTGTTCGCCAACGGCGCCATGGGCGATGCCTCGCCCACCTGGGACTCGACTTCACGCTGCCCCCTGGCGGCCCCCCGGCGGGTGGATTCCCTGCCGATCCCCCGCGGCCCGCGGGGTACCTGGGACTTCGTGGATCCGGCTCCTCGGGTCGCCGAGGCGTGCCTGGGGCAGGCCGATCGCGACCTCGAGCGGGTGGGCAGTCAGATCTCCCAGAGGGCCATCGAGTTGTTCAAACGGCTGGGGAATTCGCTCAAGGACACCGCCACCATCCGCCGAGCGTTTCGCACCGTGTGGCTGCCGGGGCTGTCCGGCCTGTGCTCGAGGCCGGTCATCGGCGCCGGGGCGGCCGCCGGCGCGGAGGACGAGCCGACCCGGGTTAGGGGGTGGCGCTGGCTGTTCTGGCCGTTGTTGCCGCTCGGCGTGGAGGAAGGGGGCAGCGCGATCCAGGTCAGAGAAGGAGTATGTCAGTCTCCCAAGCGCGAGCTGCTGGACCCGCTCCAGTCCCGCTTCGTGGTCGGGGAGCACGGATTCCCCGAGACGGCGCAGATGTCCGTGGTGCGCATCGGGTCGCTGGTTATTGCAACCGCCCCCGCGGAGCCCACCACCGTGGTCGGGGCGCGCTGGCGCCGGGAAATCGAGGCGGGAGCCCGCATGGCGGGGTGGACGCCGAAAGCGATTGGGATCATCAGCCACGCCAACGGGTTTCTGCAGTACGTAGCGACCGCCGAGGAGTACGCGCTGCAGAATTACGAGGGTGGGTCGGACCTCTACGGACCGGGCACCGCGCGGGTGCTGGGTGAACAGATGCGGGACCTGGCCCGATCGATCCCGCCGCTGGGGGGAGGTGCCTCACCGATTGCGCAGGTCGCGCCCATTACCGCGTACCCCGGGGCGCCCCGCGACATCCTGCCCATTCCATCGTTACCCCCGGCGGGCGCCCGGGCCGCGATTCAGAGGGTCGACTGCGGCAACGGCGTCGTCACGGTCCACTGGATCGATGCGGCGCCGGATGTGTGGGATATCTCTCGCGGGCTCCGGATTTCATTCGAGGGGTCGGATGCGAGCGGCCGACCGGTCGCGAGCCAGTCGGACGATGACGCCAGCGTCGAGGTTCGGCTGGACGGAGGGCCTACCCATGGGATGCAGAAATGGACCGCCCGGTGGCGGAAAGCAGCGGCGGTCGTGGCGGGCACGGTGACTCTCCTGCGCGGGCTGGGGTTACCCGTGGACGGGCAGACGAAGCCGTTCGCTTGCAAGTGATCGGGGTGGCGGAGCGGTATGATAAGATCAACGCAGCCTACCGCCATCTCACCGCCGTTGTGCCAGCGTGCGATGACGGCAGTGAGCACCCTGTCGACTAAGGGAGAGTTTGCCTGTTACCGGCATCGGCCGCTCGCTCTCAAGGAAGCCGCCACCACTATACCACCTGCACCCTGCCGGGGCCTAACCGAAAAACGCAACCCAATCGAGACCGGGTGCGGAGGTTTGGGGAATTCCGGCTCAAATGGTAGCTTGGCGGAACCCCCCAGGAGGTTCCCATGCATATCGGCCGGAAGGAAGCGATCCTCGCCCTCGTTGCCACCATGATCCCGTGGGTCGGCCGCCGGGCCAATGCCCAGATCACTCGGGTTCCGCTCAAGGAACCCATCACGGTGCGGAGTCTCGCTCCCCAGGCCCCCGACGTCGCCGATCTGCAGCGCCGGGTGGTGGCACTGGAAGCCCAGCTCGCGAGCCAGGTGGCATTCACGAAGGATTCGTTAGGCAACCTCTCACTGCGCGGCAATAGGGACATCAACATTGACGCGGGGGCCGGCTTCGGGGTCAGGGCGAGCTCCAACTTGTCGCTCCGGGCGGGTGGTACGGCCGATGTGTGGGGATCAGCGGCCACCACGATCAAGGGCGCCACCATCGCGCTCAACTGAGGGCCGCCATGCCAAATCTCGTCGTTTCGGGCGCGCTGCTGCGCTGCTCGATGGGGTCGGCCACCAGTACGCTGCTGGTGTCGCCGGCCGGGGGACCCACCGCCGGCGGCCTCCCGATTGCCACGATCTCCGACAACAAGGCGATCCAGAACATTCGGCCCTTCGGCGTGTGCTCCTCCCCCGTCAATCCGGCGGTGGGCCCCAACAAGCCGCCGCCACCTTGCATCCCGGTCATCGTGACACCCTGGATTCCCGGCTCGCCCACCGTGAGGGCGGGCAACGTTCCGGTGCTCAATCAGAGCTGCCTGTGCCACTGCCAGTGGGCGGGGGTGATTTCGATATTGACTGCCGGGCAGCAGGGCACGATGGTCGGCTGACCTCAACCAACGGTTCCCATGCGCACTCGACTCCTGACCATCCTGACGCTGGTGCCCACCTTTCTCCAGGCTCAGCCCGCTCGTCTCGAATCGGCCGATGGTGAACCCCGCATCGTGGTGACCGCCGTTCGCTCCTCGCGATTGATGGCCGATCGGGCCTCGGTCTACGTGTTTGTGGAAGGCGCCGGCGAAACGCCCGCGGACGCCGCCCAGCGCGCCTCGCAGAAGGAACACGCCGTGACCGCCGCGCTCCGCCAGTTGACCGTCGGCCTCGAGAGTGTCACGCCGATGCAGTACGGGGTGTTTGCGGCGACGAATCTCAACGGTTTCACCACCGGCTCGGCCCAAGCGTCGTTCGTCGCCCGGTGGGTGATCCGGCTGCAACTCACCCGCACCGATCAGATCATTCCCCTGACCGTCGCGGCGATCGCCGCGGGGGCCAGCTCGGCGGGACCGCCCTCGTTCGAGTCCTCCTCGGCTGACTCGGTCCGTCGGGTACGCTACGGGGAGGCGCTGGCCCAGGCGCGGAGTGACGCAGAGGCGCTGGCCTCGACACTCTCCGGTCATCTGGGCGCCTTGATCGAAGTCAGTTCCTCCTCGGGCCCCAGTCAGAGTCTCAACAGCGGGTTCCTGAGCTTCGTCAATCGCTTCGACGTCGGGGGTTCGGCTCCGTCACCCGACGTCACCGTTTCGGCAACCGTGACGGTGCGCTACCACTTCGTGCCTCAATAGGGTCGGCGTCCGAGGCCGAGTGGGCGTCAGTGCACCACGAACGCCGGCCGCCGGAAATCGGCGATGCACGCCGTGTCGAGGCCGCGCGGAGAGGCCGTCGCAATGAACCGGGCCGCGATCCGCTCGGCGCAGGCATTGTTGAGCGGAACGTGGCCGCCGCCATGCCACACCAGCGAAATGCTGTTGGGCAGATACTTCGCCGCCGCCTCGGCCCACCGCGGCGGCGTCACCGGATCGGCATCCCCGGAAATGAACAGCGTCGGCACGTTCCGAACCGCCGCGGTAAAGTGGCCCGGTGAAAGCCGTGCCCGGGGCCACTCCGCGCAGGCCCGCTGCTGCTGTCTGACCCGGTAGTCACCCAGGAAGGTACCGGCGGTCTCCCGTGCCACCTCATTCTCTTCGATCCGGGGAAGGTCCTCGGTGCAGGTGATGGCGAGAAAGTGCCCGATGGCAATGCCGTCCGCGGGCTGCTGCGTCCGCCCGGGCACCACCGTTTCCGTGAAGGGCAGGAAGTCTCCCGCTGCCCCCTGGGAAACGACGTAGGGAAGGTTGGCTGCCTTGAACGGATTGTAGAGCTGGGTGCGGATCTGCTCCGCGAAGATGTCCTTGGTCACGGTGACGGTGTCGGTGATCCCGTTCGGCCGGGCGATCGCCACCCGCGCCGGGCTTGCCGCCAGCCGTTGGAGCACCAGGTCGAACTGCTCGGCAAACCGGGGATAGGCCCGCTGGCAGGCCGAGTCGGCGCGGCAGGCCGCGGCCAGCGAGTCGAACGCCTGCTGTCCGTCCTTCGCATAGTTGAGCGGCAGGCGGAAGCCGGGCGCGAGCACTCCACCTAGCACCAGCGAGCGGACTCGCGCGGGATAGCGCGCCAGGTACACCTGGGCCTGCCGGGTGCCCCCGGACACGCCATAGAGATTGAGCGCGGGGAAGCCCAGGGCGGCGCGCACGGCCTCGAGATCATCGGCGATGCTCTCGGTGCTGTAGGCGGTGAGATCGACCCGCTTCTCGAGCTCGGCCCGACAGGCCCGGACCCGGTCGAGCGGCATGAAATCCCGGAAGTAGCCGCCGAGGTGACCCCGGGCATCGTCGAGGTCGCAGTCGAGCACCTCGGATTCTCCGGTGCCGCGGGGGTCGACGAAGAGGATGGCGCGCTCAGCGCGGGCTTCGGAGAGAATCCGCGCCCACCCCGCCGCCGAGGCAATCACGCTTCCTCCCGGTCCACCGGGCACCGGAACGATCGGGTCCGTCGCGGGCTTGGGGCCGGTCGCCGGAAGAAGCAGTACCCGAAGGGCAATCTTTCTCCCCGCTACCTTGCCGCGGTCCTCGGGAACGGGCAGCGTCCCGCAGCGCGCGTCAAGGTTGGTGCCCGGGACGCGGCAGGGCGTGAGCGTGAGGGCCGGCCCGGCATCCTGCGCCGAAGCGAGCGAGCTCAAGCCCAGCGATAGGCAGAAGAAGAGACGCCTCACCACTTTCACCCCCGACTTAAGAGCTTGACCAAGGGGCCCACAGATTTCACAGATCGGCGGGGTGTCTGTGGAATCGATGGGCAGCCGACCCCGATTCATGTGACTAGTCCGAGCGGAGCGAGAGCACCGGATCGACTCGCGCCGCGCGGCGCGCCGGGATGGCGCAGGCCAGGAGGGCCATCCCGCCGAGAAAGCCAAACGCCACGAGGTAGGTGCCCGGGTCGATCGCGCCGATCTGGTAGAGTAGACCCCGCATCAGCCGGCCGATCGCCATCGACACCGCGACTCCGGCAAGCAACCCGGCCAGCGCGGGCTTCATTCCTTCCAGAATGACCAGCCGCACCAGCTGGCCCCGCCGAGCACCGAGCGCCAGGCGAACCCCCATCTCGCGGGTGCGCTGGGAGACGGTGTAGCTCATCACGCCGTAGAGTCCGATGGCGGCCAGCAGTGTGGCCGCCAGGGCAAACGAGCCAAGGAGCAGCAGCGCGAAGCGATCCATTGCCGTGGCCCGAGCCACCAGCTCCTCCATCGGCGCGATCCGGGCGATGGGCTGGGCCGGATCGAGCTGGTGAACCGCCTGGCGGAGCCCCGGCAGGAGCTGCGCGGCGCTGCCGTCGCCCCTCAAGGCCAGCGACATCCGGTCGCGCGGGGCCTGGAACCAGGGCCGATAGATCTGCGGCCGTTCCTCGTCGCGGGCGCCCGATTTCCGCACGTGCGCCGCCACGCCCACGATCTCCATGCCGGAGGTGTCCGCGCCGCCGACGGAGCGGAGCCGCTGGCCCACCGCGTTGCCGCCGGGCCAGTAGCGGGCCGCGAGCAGGCTGTCGACGATGACCACTGCGGGTGACCGCGGATCGTCGCCAGGGCCGAAGGTCCGCCCCGCCTTCATCCGAATCGAGAGCGCCTCGAAGAGCCCCGGCGTCGCCAGGCTGATCTCGGCACTGGGTCGCTGGTCGTCAGGGGCCAAGCCCGCGACGGCAAAGGAACCGCTCCACGAGTCGCCCGACAGCGGCAGCGGATCGGCGCCGCCGGCGCCCCGCACCCCCGGCTGCTGAGAGAGCGCGCCGAGCAGCGCGCCGAAGAACGCCGCCTGTGCTTCGGGCGTCGGGTACCCCGCTGGGGAAAGGGTCACCTGTGCCGTGAGCACCCCCGTCGGAGCGAAACCCACTTCGGTGGTTTGGAGCCGGACGAAGCTCTTGACCAGGAGCCCCGCTCCCACCAGCACGATCAGGGAGAGCGCCACCTCGGCGACCACCAGCGCCATCCGAAGGGAGGCACCGGAGACCCCGACGACGCCGCGCCCGTCTCCCCGCAACAGATCGCGCGCTCCGCGGCGCCCCTGCTGCAGGATCGGTCCGAGACCGGATACCATCGCCGCCACGATGCAGAGACCGAGACCGAAGGCCACCACCCGGCCGTCGAGCGAGACGGTCTCGATCCGCGGAATCGAGCGGGGGCCGTAGGCGCGCACCAGGGCACTTCCGCCGACCGCGACTCCTAACCCCACCAACCCGCCGGCGAGCGCCAGCATCAGGTTCTCGGTAAAGAGCTGCCCGGCGAGACGAACCTTGCTGGCACCGATCGCACCGCGGAGGGCCATCTCCCGGCTCCGGGCGCTTCCCCGCGCCAGCAGCAGGTTGGCGACGTTGGCACAGGCAACCAGCAGGAGCAGGGTCCCTGCCCCGGCCAGTACCAGCAGCGCTGGCTGGGTCTCTCCCAGGACCTGGTTCCGGAGCGGCACTGCATAGGGACGCCATCCCGAGCGCGGAGGATATTCGCCGGGATACTGCTCCCGCATCGCCGCGGCGGACGACTCGAGGAGCCGCCGGGCCTGGTCGACCGCGGTACCGGCCGGCAGACGCGCGATCACCCGCAGCATCCGGACCCCGCGAGGCAGGCTCAAATCCCGGAGCCAGTCGTGGGGAACCCAGAGGTCGGCGTGCTCGGGAAAGAGGAACCCCGGCGCGTCGGGAAAACGGAAGCCCTCGGGCGCAACTCCGACCACGGTGTAAGGCTCGCCGTTGATCTGGATCGCGCGCCCGACCACCGCGGGCTCTCCTCCGAAGCGAGACCTCCACAAGTCTCGGCTGAGCACAACCACGCGGTCGCTGCCGACTCGGCCGTCCAGCTCCTGGAAGAAGCGGCCGGCCAGGGGGGCCACGCCCAGGGTCGAGAAGAACGATGGAGACACCTGGTAGCCCTGCAGCCGGGCCGGGTCACCGGCGCCGGTCAGGTTCGCGGTCCAATCGGTGAAGGCGCTGATCGTCTCGACGCCGCGAAGCCCCGCCGCCAGATCGGCGGCGTCTTGCGCGGAAAGCGCCGCCTTAGGGATCGCGGGGTCCTGGAAGCTGTTCCAGATCACGATCGCTCGATCGGCGCGATCGTACCCCAGCGGCCGGAGCAGCACCGCGTTCACGATGCCGAACAGCAGCGTGGTGGCCCCGATGCCGAGGGCCAGGGTCAGCACCGCGATCGCGCTAAAGCCGGGCCGCCGGAGCATTCCCCGGAGCGCAAAGCGGAGGTCGAGGCGAAGCTGCCCGAGCCGCTCGGTGCGGCGCTCCCGCGCCCCCAACCGCCGGTCCAGTGCCTTGCACTCGCGCTCGACGCTCTCCAGGTCACCGAAACGGGCCTGTGCTTCCCGCTGGGCGGCGTCGGGCGTCATCCCCTCGCGGACGTATTCCTCGATCCGCATCTGGAGGTGGAACTCCAGCTCGTCGGTCAGCTCCTCATTCAGCCGGGGCCGGACCAGGCGGCGGTACCGCTGCCACATCGGCTCCTTGGGGAGATCGTCGGTCATGGTGGTACCCTGCCTCAGGCCGGCTGGCGGTGGGAGCGCAGCACCTTGGCCACCGCCTCGGAGTAGCGCAGCCAGACGGCGCTCTCCGCTTTGAGCTCGGCCCGCCCAGCCTCGGTGAGCTTGTAGAACTTGGCCCGGCGGTTGTTCTCGGAATTGCCCCAGGCCGACTGCACCAGCCGCTTTTCCTCCAGCCGCCGAAGCGCCGGGTAGAGCGACCCCTCCTCGATCCGCAGCACGTCACCGGTGGTGTGCTGGATCCAGCGCGCGATGGTGTAGCCGTGCTGGGCGCCCCAGGTCAGGGTCTTCAAGATGAGGAGCTCGATCGCTCCCTGGCGCAGCTCGACGCGGTTCGGTGCCACGCGGTCTCCGGGCTCGAGGTCAGGCGGGACGTTACTCCAGCCCCCTAGCTCTGACAAGGGTGGGCGCCGGAGGGTTGCGTGCAACCCTTTCCCGCCTTCCCTTGTCAAACCTAGGGGAGAGCTCTATCCTGTTGGCGGATCACTTCCACGCTCGGAGAACTCGCATGCGCCGCACCCCGGTTTCCCGTCCGCTCCTGGTACTGCTCGCGAGCTGCTACCTGCACCCGCCGACGCTGCCGGCGCAGGCGCCGGTCCCGTCGCTCGACCAGTGGATGAATCTCGAGACCGCCGACGTCGGGGTCATCTCGCCGGACGGTGGTTCCCTGGTCTACAGTCTCCAGTCGTCGGTCTGGGAGCGGAACGCGAGGGAGGACCAGATCTGGCTGGTGTCGCGGGCGACGGGAGCGCGCCGGCAGCTCACCCACGAGGGGGGATCGGTCTGGGGGGCCGCCTGGTCGCCGGACGGGACGCGGGTGGCCTTCCTGACCAGCCGCGGCGGGGCCGCCCAAGTGTATCTGATCCCGGCGGCGGGAGGCACCGCGATGCCGCTCACCAACGCCGAGAACGGGGTGGATGGCTTCCGCTGGTCCCCGGACGGGCGGCAGATCGCCTTTACCTCGTCGGCCGTGGGTAAGGCGGCGGCACCGGAGCCCAAGGAGTATCACCTGGTGGGAAACGACCCGGCGTGGAGCGCCGGTCTCTGGGTGGTGGACGTCGGGCCGGGCATTCCCGCGGCGCCGACAGCGGCCATCCGGCTCACCGACCCGGCCGCTCTTGGAGTGGATGACATCGCCTGGTCTCCCGACTCAAAGCGTATTGCCCTGAGCGGTTACGAGCCTGCGGCGGCGGACGTCTTCGGGAGCTACGACATATATGTAGTGGAGGTCTCGAGCCGGGCGGTGCGCCGGCTGCCGGCGCCGGGGCCCAACTTCTTTCCGGTCTGGTCACCCGACGGGCAGACCATCGCCTTCAAGACTTTTCTCCGTTCGGCCACCGAGGAGTATCACACCTACAATCTGGGCTACGTCGCGGTGATGCCCGCCGGCGGTGGGCCGGTGCGGTTGCTGAGTGAAGCGTTCGACGAGAACGCGACTCCGATCGCGTGGGCGCCCGACGGGATCTATTTCACCGCTCGGCAGCGCACCTGGCAGCATCTCTACCGGCTCGACCCGCGGACCACCGGTGTCGCCCGGGTCACCGAGCCCCTGGAATCGGTCAACTTCAATTTCTCTTTCAGCGCCGACTACAAGACCTTCGCCTTCACCGCCGCGACCCCCTCCCGCTTCCAGGAGACTTACGTGGCACCGCTGGGCCACGCCGCCGCCGCCACGCCGATGACCTCCACGGGCAGGCAGCTCGCGGGGTGGAAGCTTCCGGAGCCGGCCGTCATCAACTGGACCTCGGCTGACGGCACTCCCATCGAGGGGGTGCTCTTCAAGCCGGCGGGATTCGACTCGACGCGGCGTTATCCCCTGGTGGTGATCATCCACGGCGGTCCGCTCGGTGTGGACCAGGCGGTGCTGAGTCCAGAGGATCCGTACGCCCCGGCGCTCTACACCGCGCGAGGGGCTCTGGTGCTCAAGCCCAACTACCGAGGGGGCATCGGCTACGGCGCCGCGTTCCGCAAGCTCCTCATCCGGCACCTCGGCATTCCGGAGTACGAAGACATCCTCGGCGGCGTCGACCTGCTGATCCGCCAGGGCATCGTCGACAGCAGCCGAGTGGGGGCAGCGGGATGGAGCCACGGGGGGTACCTCGCCGCGCTGATCTCCACCTACAGCGATCGATTCCGGGCGGTGAGTGTGGGGGCCGGCGTATCGGACTGGAGGCTCTTCTACACCCTGGGCGCGGGAAGTACGGTAAAGCCCGACTACGCGCTGGCGCTGCCGTGGGACGATCCGGAGTACTACCGGGCCACCGCTCCTCTCACGTACATCAAGCGGGCTCGCACCCCGACCATGATCCAGCACGGTGAAAATGATCGGACCGCACCGGTAGCGTCGGCGTACGAGCTGCGCCGCGCGTTGCTCGATCAAGGGGTTCCAGTCAAGCTGATGTTGCTGCATGGTGTCGGCCACCAGCCATCGAGGCTGGCCGACATGCGAGCAGTGACCGAGCAGAATCTGGCGTGGTTCGATCAGTGGCTGTTCGCCAGGGAGCGGTAGGCGCAAATACCGGGGGCTCGCTTGCGCTCACCCCCGGGTAGCGGGACGTCCAACCGGGCGGTTAGGATCGTACTGTCAGATGGACCTAAGTCCTTTGGCGCCACGGTTAGGATGGTTCGATCTAACCCGCGACTGCTGCTGCCAGGGTGTGGACGTGGGTCGCCTCGCAGGTACCTGTGACGGAAATCGCTCAGCGTCCGCAACCTCGGAACATAGAGACTGGGTCATTGTGTCGCCCCGATGATCCGAATCGCTTCAAGCGATTGCCCTAGCAGCTCTTATCGGTTGTGCAGGCCGTCACCGAGAGGCATCTTTCCCCCAAACAATGCCCTCTGCCTCCCTAGATACCGACTGGCGACTCCGGCTAGCCGCCCTCGACGCGGTCCGCCGAATGACTAGCCTGTCCGGCGGGATCATGACCCGGGCCCAGATGACGGAAGGGTTCGAGTTTGAGGGGGAACGGGTGCCGCTGGCCCTCAAAGCGCGCGGCATCTGGAAACCGAGGCGGCTGGGGACCAACGGTGGAGCCCTTTCCATTACGACTGCTTCAGTTCGGCCGGGGGTCACGCCCCGGTACGACGACCAGATCGCCTCGGACGACGGGTGGTTCGAGTACCGGTACCAGGGGGATGATCCCGGGGCTTCGGACAACCGGGCAGTGCGCACGGCCTTTGAGCTCGGCCGGCCACTGATCTACTTCTATGGCACCGGACCGGGCGAGTATACTGCCATCGCGCCGGCCTATGTCGTGGAGGATGAACCGTCGAGGCTGACCTTCAAGATTGCTGCAGACGCGACGAGCGTTGGAGATCCTCGGCTTATGGCTGGCGGGGCTCCCCCCCTGCTCAAGGCCTATGCGACGACCACGGTGAAGGTCCGACTCCACCAGCGGCGATTCCGCCAGTTGGTAGTAATCGCGTACGGTGAGAGTTGCGCGGTGTGCCGCCTTCATCATGCCGAGCTGCTCGATGCAGCGCACATTCTTGAGGACCGGGACGAGCGCGGGAGGCCGGAAGTGCCGAATGGGCTGGCGCTTTGCGGGGTGCATCATGGGGCGTACGACGCGAACATTATGGGAATCGCCCCTGACCAGCGAATTCACATTCGGAGGGACATTCTCAATGAGGTGGACGGGCCGATGCTCCGGCATGGGCTGCAGGAGATGCACGGATCTCTTATCAGAGTGCCCAAGCGAGTAGAGCTACAGCCAAGGGGCGAATACTTGGAGGAACGATTCGCGAGGTTTAGGGCGGCATGAAGGCCTTCGTGGCCGTCACCGATAACGACTGGTTCGACTTCTTGCGTCGAAGGCCTGAACTGACGGAGATCAATTTCTGGCAGCCGAGCGGAGGCAGGAACTTTCGCGCCCTGGACCCCGGTCAACCGCTCCTATTCAAGCTCCATTATCCGCAGAACTACATCGTTGGAGGGGGATTCTTCGCAACCTTTTCGATTCTACCCCTGAGCCTCGCATGGGAGACCTTCGGAGCGCAGAACGGCGTTGCCAATCTCACCGAGATGCGACGCCGCATCGCCAGGCTTCGAAGAGACGACTCGGATCCCAAGCGAGACTATGAGATTGGATGCATCATTCTCGAGGACCCCTTCTATTTGGAGGAGTCAGCCTGGATTCCCGCGCCCCTTGACTTCGCAAGAAGCGTGGTGGTAGGCAAGGGGTATGACCTCAGCGGCACTGAGGGGGCAAACCTCTGGAATGCCGTGCTCGCAGCCCGTGCGCTCGGCTTACATCGGGCCGCGGAGCCGACGACCAGTCCGATGTACGGCGAGCCAGCCCTCTTCCGGCCTCGGCTCGGCCAAGGCGCCTTCCGGGTGGTGGTGACCGATACCTACGAACGACACTGCGCGGTTACTGGAGAGAAGACCCTCCCGGTTCTCGAAGCGGCACACATCAAGCCCGTTTCGGAAGGAGGAAGCCATCGCATCGACAACGGACTCCT
Source organism: Gemmatimonadota bacterium (assembly GCA_041482775.1). Lineage (GTDB taxonomy): Bacteria > Gemmatimonadota > Gemmatimonadetes > Gemmatimonadales > GWC2-71-9 > JABFSM01. The sequence goes on from JBGPEJ010000050.1 coordinate 13,547, forward strand.
TCTACGATCAGACGTGCATACGCTCTTCGATCTGGGGTACGTCACCGTCACGCCGGGGTATCGATTCAAGGTGAGCACAAAGCTTCGGGAGGAGTGGAGCAACGGCAGGGTGTACTACGAATTGGACGATCGAGAGATCTGGGTACCCAGGGGCTCTGATCGTCGCCCCAGTCGTCTGGAGTTGGAGTGGCATGCGGATACCGTCTATAAGGGATAGCGCCGATGGCTGACGCCCTCGATCGGCTGGAGGAGCTCCGTGCGAAGCTGCGTCAGTTCGTGAAGGAGCGCGACTGGGAGCAATTCCACGATCCGAAGAACCTGGCTATGTGCCTTGCCTCGGAGGTCGGGGAGCTACTAGCAGAGTACCGCTGGGTGACTAGCGCCGACGCGGACGCGCACTCGCGAGAGGACGAGGCTCGCAGACGCATCACCGCCGAGATAGGCGATGTTGGTATCGCGCTGCTCCTCCTCTCCGACCGGATTGGACTGGACTTGATCCAGGTGATGCGTGCGAAACTTGCACAGAATGCGAAGAAGTATCCCATAAGCCTTGCTCGGGGTCGAGCCGAGGCCCCCTCCACTCCCTCAGAACCTCCACCCCGCCGCCATCTTTGATTCGCTCCCTCGATGCCCGGCGCCGCTGGATCAGGATCCGCATGCAACCTGCAGCCCCACCTTGTCTCCAATGCGGCCCCCTCGCACCCACCCTGCTCCTCCTGGCGGTGGCACTCCACCCCGCCTCCGCCCAGTACCACCGCCCCATCGCCTTCACCCACGTCACCGTCATCGACGGCGCCGACTCCCTCCCCCGCCGGGACTTGACCGTGATCGTCCGGGGCACCCGCATCTCGGCGGTTGGACCTTCGGCCTCCACCAAGATCCCGGCCGGTGCGCGCGTCATCGCCGGGCGCGGCAAGTACCTGGTGCCCGGCTTCTGGGACATGCACGTGCACACCGACGTCCCCACCGCCCGCTTGGTGCTCCCACTCTATGTGGCCAATGGAGTGACCGGCGTGCGCGACATGGCGGGAAGCTGGGAACATCTCACTGGCTTCCGCGCCGACATTAAGGCCAGCCGGTTCTGGGGCCCCCGCATCGTGGCGTCCGGCCCCTACCTCGACGGCAACGACCAGCCGATTCCCCACTACCTGGCCCGCACCCCCGCCGAGGCCACCGCCGCGGTCGACACGCTGGCGGCACTCGGCGTCGATTTCATCAAAGTCCACACCGGACTCAACCGCGAAGCCTTCCTTGCCGCCGCCCGCGCCGCGCGGAGCCACCATCTCCCCTTCGCGGGCCACGTCCCCCGGGTGGTGGGCGCCGCCGACGCGTCGGACGCCGGGATCGCCAGCATCGAGCACCTGCTCACCATTCTCACCCCCTGCACCCCGGCCGAGTCCCTGGCGCTCGAGCCCAGATTCACCGTGCAGGCGGCACTGGGCCGCTGCTCCTCGGCGGACCCCGCCCCGCTCTACGCCAAGCTGGCCCGGAACGGCACCCGGGTGACGCCGACCTTCACCGCGCAGTACGAGGTGGCCCTCTGGCCGGTCCGGAGCGTGCCCAACGACTCCCTGGCCCACTACCTCCCCGACACGCTGCGGCGCTACATCGCCGGGATCTTCCCCATGCCGGACAGCGTCCCCCCGGGTGCCGACAGCGTGGGACGCGCGGTGTTCGCCAAACGACTGAAATTAGTTGGCGCGATGCACCGGGCCGGAGTTGTTGTGCTGCCTGGCACCGATGCGCCGCTCCGCAACAGCCCCCCCGGCTTCGGCCTCCACGAGGAGCTGGCGTGGCTCGCCCAGGCCGGCCTCTCGCCCTGGCGGGTGCTGGTAGCCGCGACCCTGGAGCCGGCCAAGTTCTTCGGGATGCAGGATTCGCTGGGGACCATTGCGCCCGGCAAGCTGGCCGACCTGGTGCTGCTCGACGCCGACCCCCTGGCCGACATCCGCAACACCAGGCGGGTCAACACCGTGGTGGCCAATGGGCGACTGCTGGACTCCGCGGCCCGAAAGGCGTTGCTGCGGATCCGATCGACGCCGTAGCAGCCCCCTTGGCGTCCTTCCGCCTCTTCTTGGTTAACCACCGCGGCATTTTGCTTCCGAACCGGGAGATGCCAGCTTCCCGCTATTCTTGAGGGCCCTGCGCAACGCGTACTACCGGTCATTACCGTTTGGCTGGTGCCTCGCGGCGAGGGCTTTCCCCGGTTGGTAACCGTCTATCCGGGAGGCCGGAGATGGCGTACAAAGAGCGCGACACGGTAGTTCTCGTTCGGGACATCCCCGAACACTCCCTTCGCGCGGGAGATCTTGGAGCTGTGGTTCACGTCCATTCCCCGGACAGCTTCGAGGTGGAGTTCATCCGTGCCTCCGGTCAAACCCAGGCACTGGTGATGATCGAGGGTGCCGATTTCCGTTCTGTCCGAGACCGGGACTTGATCGCCGTACGGCAGGTGGATCCCTCTGTCGGCGGGGCTGTCTAGCGGCGGCAGGCGGGCGAGAGACAGATGTCCCCACAGGGTGCGTAGCCGGCCACTCGACAGTGCCACGAACGTCGGGCATGGGAGGCGGCTCCAGCACCCGAAGGGGACATCCGCCCAAGCCCGCCACCGCCATCAACTGCCCCCGTCCCGCGGCCTTTCGGTACCAATCCCGCCGAGGGTACGTTCTATGGTGTCGGCCGTCCCCTTCCAGGACTCGCCGATGCCGGTCACAGCCAGGCTGTCCAAGCTTTTCTACGAGCGCTTGGGCGAACAAGTCACCAACGAGCTCGTGGACTGGTTTAACCTCGTGGATGCTACCTACCAGGGCGATCTACGGGAGCTCAACGAGCTCAACTTCGCTCGCTTCGACGCCAAGCTCGACCAGCGGGTCACCGCTCTCGAAGCAAAGCTGGAGCAGCGCGTCACCACTCTCGAAGCAAGGCTGGAGCAGCGCATGGCCGGTCTAGAGGTCAAGCTCGACGCCAAGCTCGACAGCGCGGTCGCCCAGCACGCCTTCGCTCAGATCGACGCCCGGTTCGATCGGATCCAGGCCGAG
>JBGPEJ010000051.1:0-15997 GCA_041482775.1 Gemmatimonadota bacterium
GGGAACCGAAGCCGTACTGGAAGACCAGCACGATGAGTCCGAAGGTGGCGCTCACCGAAAGCGAGTTCATGATGACGGCCTTCACCGGCACCAGGACCGACCGGAATGCGATCGCCATCATCACCGCGGTGACCCCCAGCACCAGCGCGATGATCGTGGGAAAGCGGCCCAGCAGGTCCTTCTGGAAGTCCACGCTGGACGCGACGTAGCCCCCCACCACCACGGTGGCCCCGCGCAGCTGGCGGATGTGCTGTGAGGCGGCGAGCGCCCGCGCCGTGGCCACCAGGTCCATCGCGGTAGTGAGCGAGGTCGAGTCCCGGGGAATCACGTCGAGGAGCGCCATCCGGCCGTCGCGGCTCAGGTAGGCGTCGATGACGTCCTTGTGCCGGGCCCGGGCCGAGTCGAGGTCCGAATAGAGCAGGGAATAGCCCAGCAGGGATTGGCCGGGTTCGAGATCCACCAGGCTCTTCACGTCCCGGACCCGGGGGTCGGCGCGCATCGAATCCGAGAAATGCCGCAGTGCGCGCAACCCGGTCAGGTCGGTGGCGGCCTGGCCCTCGGGAAACTCCACCAGCACGCGGATCGGGAAGAGGTATCCCGATACCCCGATCCGGTCGAGCACGAGGACCCCCGCCCCCGCCTCGGTCTGCGCCGGCCACCAGTGGCGGGCCGGGAGCCCGATACGAATCCAGTGGAGCGGCGCTGTGAGTGTTGCCACCACGATCGTCCCGAGCACCAGCGCCCGGAGCGGGTGGCGGGCCAGAGAACGGGCCCATTTTTCCCAGCCCCGCGGCGAGTGATACCAGGTCAGCCGCCGGGCCAGCCAGTGCGGGCGATCGATCCCCCGGCCGATCATCGCCAGCAGGGCAGGGAGGAGGGTCGTGGAGAGCAGCACCGCCACGGCCACCACGATCAACCCACCGATGCCGACGCTCTTGGTCTCGGTCAGCGGGGTGAGGATGAGCGCTCCCAATCCGACCACCACCGTGAGTCCGGAGGTGAGCACCGCAACGCCAGCGGTGCGGAAGGTTCGCATCGCCGCCTCGCGCCGGCGGTAGCCCCGCATCAACTCCTCCCGGAACCGCGTCACCACCAGCAGGGAATAGTCGATCCCCACGCCGAGGCCGATCATCGTCGTGAGGTTCAGGACGAACACCGACATCGGCGTGTGGACCGCCACGACTCCGATCAGCGCCAGGGAGATGGTGACCGCGAGGAAACCGACCAGGAGGGGGAGGAGCGCCGCCACCAGCGCACCGAAGGCGAGGACCAGAATCGCCAGGGTGATCGGAATCAGCCGCGCCTCCAACCGGCGGCTGTCCTCGGTGCTCACCGTGCGCACGTCGAGATCGAGCGGGGACCGGCCGGTCACCCACGCGCGGTAGGCGTCCCGGTATGGCACCCTCCCCACGGCGTGGCTCAGCGCTCGGCGGAAGGTGGCCACGACTTTGCCGGCGCTGTCGCCGGCGGGGGCTTCCACCGAAACCAGAAAGAACGTGAGCCGGCCATCCTTGCTCAGAAACAGCGAGTCGGCCGGCCCCCGATAGGAGACCATCGAGCGGACGTAGGGCTCTCGCTTGAGCTCCTCGGTGATCGAATCGAGGGCGGCCCGGGGCAGGCCATCGGTGAACGGCGCGGTGCTCTCGAGGGCGACGGCGAAGTATTCACTGAAGGGCCGGGCGAACCGGGCGCCGAGCAAACGGTCGGCCGCCGCGGCCTCGCTCTCCCGGTCGGCTCCCCCGCGCACGTTGAGAAGTTCCGGGGTACGCGGGGCGCGCACCAGGCCGGCCGCCCCGATCACCGCCCAGAGCGCCACCACCACCCACCGGAAGCGGACGATGAGTCCGGCGACCCGTTCCGGCATCAGCGCCGGCGGGCCGGGTGCGCGCCGCGCAGGGGAATCCCGCGATCGAAGAGTGCAAGAGTCTGCAAGCCCGAATGGTAGGCCGCCCCCGCGGGGTGCGCCAGTTAGCGGTGCAAGGTGGCGAGCCCCCCGGCGTCCTCCCCATATTCCGATCGACGCACCATGACCCGCCTCCTCCTCGCCGCCCTCGCCGTAGCGGTGGCCCTCCTTGTGTACGGCCGCCTGCGCCGACCCCCCACCGAGCCCCGCCGCACTACCGTGTCGGTCGCCGCCGCTCGCCCCGCCCCGCTGCCGCCCTCCGCGCCCATCGCGGCGACCCCGGCACCTCTGGAGAGCGGGACCCCGACCATCGATCTGCTGGCCCGACTCGAGGGGCGCCGCCGGCTCCTTCGGACCGCCGGCTACACTTACTTCGATTCGCTCTTCATGGAGACAGACTCGGCGGTGCGGCGCTGGTCGGATCAGACGGGAACCAGTTTGATCGTGGCGGTTCCCCCCACCGATTCCTCCCAGAACGACGCCCCGCTGCTGATCATTACCCGGCGCGCGGCGGCCCTATGGGAAGACGCCGGTCTCGGGTTCCGGTTCACCGTGATCGGTGACACCACCGGAGCCCAGATCCTGGTCCGGTCCATCTCACAACTCGGCGGCGATCGCGCCGGACAGACCGACCTGCAATGGACCCGGGATGGCGCGATTCATTCCGCCGCCATTACCCTGGCCCGTCTGGACCGCGGCGGACGCCCCATACCCGAACCCCAACTCCTTGCCGTCGCCGTGCACGAAATCGGGCACTCCCTCGGCCTCTCCCACTCTCCCGATCCGAATGATGTGATGTACCCGTCTACCCGGACCAGCCGGCTGAGTCAGCGGGACCGCGCGACAATCACGTTGTTGTATCAACTACCACTAGGCAGTGTTCGCGAACTGGTGCCCCGGTGAGTCTCTTCCCCGTCAGCCTCTTATTGCTCTTTCAGCTGGGGCCTGCCGCGTCCGCGCCCCCCAGCCCCCGATTCGGCCCATTGGCGGCTGTGGTCCAGAAGGGAATCGCTCGGGGGGTGTATCCCGGCGCGGTGGTGGTCATCGGCCGCCGCGACACGGTCCTGTTCGAGAAGGGGTATGGACACCTGACCTGGGCCCGCACCTCCGCGGTGCCCTCCGCCGAAACGACCCGCTGGGACTTGGCATCCCTGACCAAGGTCGTCGCCACCATGAGCAGCGCGCTGGTCTTGGTCGATCGCGGGCGCCTGGATCTCGACGCCCCGGTGGCCCGGTACCTGCCGCGCTTCACCGGAGACGGCCGGGAGCGGGTCACCGTTCGAATGCTCCTCAACCACACCAGTGGACTCCGGGCCTATCTCCCGCTCTACCGATTGGCGGCTGATCGGGAGGGAGCGCTCGACCTGCTTTTTCACGAGCCGCTGCTTCGGGCACCGGGGGGCTCGTCGGAATACAGCGACCTGAACGCGATTCTTCTCGGATTGGTGGTGGAGGCGATCGCCGGGGCTCGCCTCGACAGCGTGGCGGCTCGCGAAGTGTTCTCGCGGCTCGGAATGTCGGCCACGGTGTTCGCCCCGGCCCTTCCCCGGGGCGCCTCGCTCGCTCCCAGCCGGAGCATCGACGGGCGGCCGGCGCCGGGGCGCGTCGATGACGCCAACGCCGTTCTTCTGGGGGGAGTTGCCGGCCACGCGGGGCTCTTTTCCACCGGGGCGGATCTGGCCCGATTTGCCCAGACCTGGCTTTCCGAGGGATCCGCTCCCGGGGGCCCCTGGGTCGCGGCGTCCATGATGCGCCAGTTTGTCCAGCCTTCCGACCACAGCGGAACTCGTGCGCTAGGGTGGGACACCCCGGATCGGCGCGGCGCCAAGCCCTCTGTCTACGGCACCCGCGCGGGACCCCGGACTTACGGGCACACCGGGTGGACCGGCACGATGCTCTGGGTCGATCCGGTGCGCGATCTCTTCATGGTCTTCCTCACCAATCGGAGCCTCGACCCCCGTGCGCGGCGCTCCATCACCGCGCTCCGGAAGCTTCGCACCGAATTGTCCGATCTGGTCATCGGGCTCGCGGCACGTTGACCGGAGGAGCGCCGCAAGGCATTGTTCGAGGGATGGAAACGCGCCCGGAGGATGCCATGCCGACCACCCTCACGCCGGAAACAATCCGCAAGGCGCTTCGCGCCGTCAAAGACCCGGAGCTGGGGCTCAACATCGTGGACATCGGGCTGATCTACGAGACCAGCGTGGGCGCGGAGGGCGACGTCAAAGTGAAGATGACCCTCACCTCGCCCGGATGCCCCTCCGGCCAGGAGATCATGCAGGACGCCAAGCTGGTGCTCGAAGATCTCGAGGGGGTCAAGAGCGTCGAGATCGAGCTGGTCTGGGAGCCCTATTGGACTCCCGAAAAAATGGACCCGCGGGTGCGCGCCTTCCTGGGATAGCGCGGCCCCTCGCCGCTGCCCGGATTACTGCCCGACCAGCTCCTTCAGCAGCTCCTTCACCCGCGGGTCCTCCAGCCGCCCCAACCGCGAAATCAGTGATCGCCGGACGGTCGGATCGGTTTCGGTCCGCGCGATCTTGATGAGTCGGTCCACCGCCTCTCGGTCGCCATTCCGGAACAGTGCGTTGATGGCAGCTTCCTTGGCACGCCGGTCGGGAGCCTGGTCGTACAACTTGCCGACCTGCGCAGTACTGGCCCCGGCACGTTGGGCCGCCTCGACCGCCTGGGCGCGCAGCTCCGGTTCGGCCTGCTCATCCCCCGAAATGCCCAGCAGCCACTGGAGATTCACCGTTCCCCCCTGCTCACCCAGGACGGACAGCACCGCCTGCTTCGCCGCGGTGGACCCGAGCGTCGAGTAGCGGCTCCGGAGCAGCTCGATGTCGTGCGCGGTGGCGTAGTCTCGTCCCAGCCCCCGGATGACGGTAACCCGAAGTGCCTCCGGGAGCGCCGGGTCCTGAAACGCCACCCGGAGAAAATCGCGGGCCCGAGGATCGCCGGAGTTGGCCAGCGCCTGGATGGAGGTCTGGCGGAGCCAGCCGTCCGCGCCGTTCGCCATCTTGGTAAGCGCGCCGAGGTCCGCCCGCTCCGATCGGGAGAGCACCGAGACCGCCTGCTGGCGGACCGGGAGCGTCTCCTCGCCGTCGCTCGCGATTGCGACCAGCGCCGCCGACACCTTGCGCGCATCCTCTCCGCCCAGTCGGTCGAGCTCGCGCCCCAGCCAGCCGATCGCCCCCTGCCGGACGTTTCGGGAGATTTCCCGATTTCGCGCCAGGGCAAGCAGGCCCGGCCAGACCGTCGCGCTGTCGGCGAGGACGGCGGGGAGAATCGCGTCACGGCCGGGACGCCCGTCGGCGCGGGCCGCGAGCTCGAGCAGGTAATCCGCCGCGCTGCCGGCGGCCACCGTTCCGAGATCGGTGACGCCTTCCGGCGCCGTCTCCGGCGCGATCTCCGTGTCGACACCGACGACGGCGCCGCCGGCCCGGGTCACCCGCACCACCACCGGCCCCCGCCGGCAGGTGGTCCGGTCGAATCCGTCGAAGCCGTTGCCGCTGGAGAAATAGGTGGAGCGCCCGATCTGGATTGCGCTACCCACCCCGCAAACGTCCGGCCGGGCCGTGAAGCGGAACTGCACCCGTCCGTCGCTCCCGCCCTCGACTCGAGCCCGTAACCCTCCCTGCGCACCCAGCGGCCCGGCGGCGAGCGCCGCGAGCCCCGCCGCCACGAGGACCCGCACCCGGGGGCTCACGGCTTCTCCAGCAGATCGAGGAGCATCTTGGTGGTGCGGGGGTCCTTCCGGCGGGCCAGGGCCGAAATCGCCTCCCGGCGGACTTGGGGATCGGTGCCCGAGCGGGCAATCTCGAGCAGCTTGTCGGTCGCGGCCGGCTCGTCCCGGGCGGCGAGCTGGTACACGACGGCACTCCGAAGCTCTCGCTCCGAGAGGGAATCGAACAGCTTGTTCAGGTCGTCGATCGAGAGTGCGGTCGTCTTGAGCCGGCCCAGCGCCTCCCGGCGCATCCGGATGTCCTCGTCCTTGTTCTTGGCAATGCCGAGCACCCACTGCTCGTTTGTGGTTCCGCCCATCCGCGCGACAGCGCTGAGGATCGACGACTTGACGGTCCACGATTCGGTCTTGGCATAGAGCGCCCGGAGGTAGCCGGCGTCCTCGTCGTCGCCGCTCGCCCGTCGCTGCACCGGACCGGCGGTGGCCGCGCCCGTTGCCGACATGACCTCGTAATTGATCGAGCTGCTGACCAGCTGGCGAATCGCTTCGGCGCGCATCCGATCACCGACATCGTTCCGCTCGATGATCGCGCGGAGTGCCCGCTTGGCCTCGGGTCCCCCCTTCGACTGCAGCGCTGCGAGCGCGGCCTGCCGGGTGCGCTCGTCGCTGCTCTCGTTGAAGAGTTGCTCCAGCGTCTTGATGGTCGCGGTTCCCGGGCCCCGGCCGATCAGCATGATCGCGTCGCTCCGGACGCTGGGGTCCGGGTCGGTCTTGGCCACGTCCAGCAGGCTTGCCATCGATTCGTCGGTCCCGTTGCGCCCGAGGATGTACACCGCCCGCCGGCGAAGGGTGACCGAGCAGTCGTCGCGGCGGGCCAGGACCTTCTTGAGGGTCGGGAGCGCTTCGGGGGGGTTGAGCTGCGCGAGGGCGTTGAGCGCCTCGGCGCGCACCTCGATTTCCTCGCGGTCGCAGGCCGCCGCCCCCCCCGCGGCGGTCGCGGCGCGGAGCGCGGCGGCCGCTTCGGCGTCACCCCGCGCTGCCAGCGCCGCCTGTAATCTGGTGCGAAGGGTCAGCACGTCGGCGTCCGCGGCGGCATCGGGGTACCGCTCCTGCTGGGCGTGGAGCGCTTCCAGTGCGGCGCGCAATTCCTCGGTCGCGCCGGAACGGTAGAGGGCGAACGCCCTCCAGTAGAGCGCCGCGGGGAGCACCCGCGACTTGGGGTATTTCTGCTCCAGGGACCGGAACAGGCTGCTGGCGCGGCTGTACTCGCCTCGATTGAGCGCTTCCCGGGCCGCCTTGTAGAGCGAATCCTCCGGAGTTCCCTGATCGGGGCGGTACTGGCCCAGCGCCCCGCCATTCCAGCCGGGATCGTCACCGCTCCACCGCAGCGCCATCGCGTACGGGGAGAACTCGGGGAGATTGTTCAGACCCAATTCGAATGGCTCCGACGGCCACTGGCTCCAATCCGGCCAGTCGATCGAAGGGAACAGCGCCATCGGGCCGAGCGGCTCCAAGGGGGCGAGCGGGGCCAGCGGCGCCAGTTGGTCCAGGCTCCCGAAGAGCGACTGGTCGATCGGCGGCCGGGCGGCGCGGGGCGCCTTGGGCGGACGCGGCGCAACCGGGGCCTGCGCCGCCATCGGGGGAACCAGGGTGACCGCGAGAGTGAAGAGCAGGGGCAATCGCATGGAGAGCGCTCCGCCGATTACGGTTGCGAGCTGGAATTCTCCGCGAGAAAGACACGGAGCCGCGGGAGCACGTCCCGCTGGTCGATGGTCTGGTCGATCAGTTGCACGTCGGGAGCACCGGGCCGGGCCGGGAGCCGGACGATCTGCGCCAGCACCAGCTCGAGGTCGTCGAGCAATTCACGCAGATGCGGATCGCGGGCCTGGGGCGAGTCCATCAGCAGGCGGGTCGTGGAGAGCAGATCCTTGGCCTGGGTGACCGAGTACCCGACCGGCAACTGGCGGCGCGACTCCTCCGCCAGGGTCACCAGCAATGCGGTGACCCGCTCGAGATAATCTGTGGCTACGCCGACAAACGGCGCATCCTGTCCCGCTCCAACCGGCCGCGCCGGCGTGGCCGGGCCGGAGGGGGACCGCGCACCCGGCAGGGCGGTCGCGGGACCGCGCCGAAGCAACGGCGGCGCAAGTTGCCCGATGGCCACTCCCACGGCGAGCACCGCCGCCAGCGGGAGCAGCCGATGCACCCAGGGCCGCCGACTCCGGTGGGCGGGCGCCGAGAACAGCTCCGCTTCGATCCGCCCCCACATGGGGGCGAGCGGCGCATCACCGGGCACCCGCCAGGTGTCGCGGAGCGCGTTCAGCCGCCGTTCCAGCTCCTGTTCGTCCATGGTGACTCCCCGTTACTCGGTGACGATCCCGGAGAGCGCTTCACGCAACCGCGTCCGGGCCTCCGCCAACCGCGCCTTGCTGGTGCCTTCGGGAATCTCCAGCATGCCGGCGATTTCCCGATGGGTGTACCCCTCGACATCGTGCAACATCACCGGCATTCGGAGCCGGAGCGGCAGCCGCTCCAACTCGGCCTCCAAGCGATCCCGCAGGTAGGGGTCCCCGCCCTGGTCGGCGGAAGCCACCTCCTGCGCCTCGACCAGCTCCGCCTCCCTGGCTCGCTGCCTCCGGAGCCTCCGGAACCCGGTCAGCACCGATGACATCGCCACCGAGTGAAGCCAGGTGGAGAACGCCGACTCACCCCGGTACTGCCCCAGCCGCTGGAACGCCTTCACGAAGGTGTCCTGGGTGTACTCCCGCGCGAGCTGTTCCTCACCGACGAATCGGTAAATCAGCCGGTACACCCGTGGGGCGTGCCGATCGTACAGGCGGTGGGCTGCCATCCGGTCCCCGGCGCGGGCGCCGGCGATCAGCTCGAGTTCGTCCACCGCACCGTCCCTTGCGGCCGCATGGGAGTGGAGCACGACTTCAGGAGATAGGACGACCGGATCGCCGGGACCGTTGTGTCAGGCATGGTCTCCGGCGTGAAAAACGAGTAGTTGTAGTAGCTACTGTGTATTGACGGCGGCCAATAGCTCCTCGCCGATCGCTCCCAGTTGCCAGCGCCTAAGCCCTTCTACCTGGCCGAGTTGATCGACTGTCTTAGGGCCCGCCCGGGCGATCGCTTCGAGGAGCCAGTTGGGGCAGAGGAGCCCCGGGGCGAGCTCGAGCCGAGCCGCCAACGCGCCGCGCGCAGCCTTGAGGCGCTCGAGGCGAGCCTCGAAGAGTGGGTCCGGTCGGTGCCGGGGAGAGCGGGGAAACCGGGGCAGCTCGGTGTCGGGAAGTGCTTGGCCCCGCCGGATCGCGGCGAGGATCTCCTCCCCGCGCCGCTCGACCAGGTCGCGCCCCAGTCCCGGAATCGTGGCGAGCGTCGCACGGTCGGCAGGGAGCCGCTCCGCCAAGGCGAACATCGCGTCGTTGCCGAGGATCCGGAACGCGGCGCGATCGAGGGCGTCGGCGGTGCGCACCCGCCAGGTGTACAGCTCCCGGAAGATCGCCAGGCCGCGAGGGGAAAGCGCCCGAGCACCCTTGGCGGTGAGCGCCGCCACCTCCGGGGGCTCCGCTTCCGGCCAGTGGACTGCGGTCAGGAGGGCGCATTCCTCCTCGGCCCAGGACAGGCGGCCGCGCCGGGTCAGTTGATCCCGCAGATTGTCGCGCAGAAGGGGGAGGTGCCGCGTGTCGGTGGCGGCGTAGTCGAGCATCGCGGGGGTGAGCGGCCGGGCCGACCAGTCGGCGCGTTGGAAACGCTTGTCGGGCCGGATGCCGACGTACTTCTCGAGCAGGGCGGCGAGACCGATGCCCGGCTCGTTGAGGAATTGCGACGCGACCCGGGTATCGAAGATGCGCGCGGCGCGAAATCCGAATTCGTATCCCAGGAGCCGGAGGTCGTAGTCGGCGTCGTGAAAGACCCATTCGATGGCGGGATCGGCCAGCAACTCCCCGAACCCGGGGAGCCCGGCGACTGCGAGGGGATCGACCAGATGGGTTCCGGTGCGGGTGGAGAGCTGCAGCAGGTAGACCCGGTCGCGGTGGCGGTGAAAACTCGCCGCCTCGGTATCCGCCGCGATCAGCGGCTCACCGCGCAGTTGTCCGAGTAGTGCGGTGAACTCGGCGGGATCCTCGATCAAGCGGGGTGGAGCGTCGGTGAACACGAACGGAATAGTAGCGAGTCGGCCGCGACCCGGCGTACCTTTGGGACACTTCCGGAGAGCTTTGATGATCCTTGCCGATGTCGAGCAAGTCGTCTACCCCGACGATTGCGATGCCTTCGGACACCTGAGCCAGGCGTCATTTCTGCGGGTTTTCGAGCGGGCCCGCTGGGACGTGCTCGCGCGCGGACCCGGGATGGACGTGTTCGTGCGGCACGACAGCTGGCCCGCCGTGCGAAAAGCGGTCATCGACTATCACGCGCCGGCGTTCCCGGGAGACATCCTGCGGGTCCACCTGGCGCTGATTCACCATGGCCGGACCAGCTTCACCATGAAGCAGACCGCCCGGCGCGCGAGCGAAGGGGCGATGGTGGCGATCGCCGAGTTCGTCTTCGTGTGCATCGACCGGGGCGGCAGTCCGGTTGCGGTGCCGGAGGAGGTCGGTGAGTACTTCCAGGCCCGCCCGAGCAGCGAGCCGGCCGACCGGCTGACGGTCAACGGCGTGAGCCTCGCGGTCGAACTTCGAGGGACCGGCCCCGCGATCCTCTTCGTTCACGGATTCCCCCTCGACCGGACCGTCTGGCAGCACCAGCTGGACACCCTCACCGGCTACCGGAGGATTGCCCCGGATCTCCGCGGGATGGGCCAGTCGGACGCGCCCGACCTCGGGTATTCGATGAGTACCTACGCGGAAGACTTGGTGGCGATGCTCGACGCGCTGGGCGAGAGCCAGGTGGTGCTCTGCGGCCTGTCCCTCGGTGGGTACATCGCGTTCGAGTTCCTGCGCCGCTGGCGGGAACGGGTGAGGGGCCTGATTCTGCTGGACACCCGCGCCGAGGCCGATAGCGCCGAGGGCCGCCGAGCCCGTGACGCCCTGATCGGGCGGGTGCGCGAGCAGGGCGCCATCGCGGCCGCGGAGGCGATGCTCCCCCGCTTCTTCACGCCGCAGGTGTCACCCGAGATCATCGAGCGGGTGCGGACGACGATCCTGCGCACCCCCGTGTCCGGGATCGTGGGCGCGCTCTCCGCAATGCGCGAACGGCCCGACAGCACCCCGCTTCTCGAGACCCTCACCGGCGTGCCCACCCTGGTTCTGGTTGGCGCAGAAGACATGATCACTCCGCCGGCGATTGCCCAGGGGATGGCGGCCGCGATTCCGGGCGCCCGGCTCATGGAGATTCCGGGCGCCGGCCATCTCTGCTGTATCGAGCAGCCGGTTCCGACCTCCCGGGCGATACTGAAATTCCTCCAGTCGCTCGGATGAAACGATTTGCGGGTCCGGGGCGTCTATTAGAATGGCGGGCCGCTCCGATGTTCTAAATCGGGTCACCGCCAAGCCTCAAGAAGTACCTCCATCCCTGCGGCCCCGGGGTCGGTCGGTTGACCGACCTCGCGGGTCGTACCTCCGTGAAGCGGTTAGGGGCTAGGGGCTAGCGGAAACACAACGCGGTGCCGCGGATTCCTCCCGTGGCACCGCTCTCGTTCTTCGTTGGCTGCCCCTAGCTCCTAGCCCCTACTCCCCAGCCCCCTACTTCTTCGGTCTCCCCGGCGGTGTTTCCGAGTTGAAGATCTCGCGGTTCTTGGCGATGAAGCTCTCGAGGTTCGGCGGAACATCCTCTTCCGGAAAGATCGCCGTTACCGGGCACTCCGGCTCACACGCACCGCAGTCGATGCACTCGTCGGGGTGAATGTAGAGCTGGTCCTCGCCCTCATATATGCAATCGACGGGACAGACGTCCACACAGGCCTTGTCCTTAACGCCGATGCACGGTTCGGTGATCACATACCCCATGACTGCGCCTCTCCCTGATTGAACGGTTGGCGGCAACAGCACCCCCGGGTGCCGCACTCGGGACAGAATTAAGGAGCCCGACCCCGGTCCGCAAGGGGAGCCGGGATTAGCTTTTGCGGATGCAGATCCGGTTCGGGCTCCTGCTTGGGGCCACGCTCGTGGTGGCGCCCCTCCATGCCCAGCAATGCGCCCCCGGCCGCCTGGCGCTGGTGCTGGCGGGAGGCGGCGCCAAGGGCTTCGCGCACGTCGGCGTGCTCTACGTCCTCGACAGCCTGGGAATCCGCCCCGACCTCGTCGTCGGGACCAGCGTCGGCTCGATCGTCGGGGCGCTCTATGCCAGCGGCCTCTCCGCCCGACAGATCGATTCGCTCACCCGCGTCATTCCGTTCGTCGAGGTGGCCACGATCGGCAGTAATCGAGCGCCCCACGAGTGGGGCGGATTGCCTCCGCTGGTTCTGTGGGAACAGGGCCGCAGCGGCTTCACGCTGGCCACGGGGGGGGTCCAGGAACTCCGGACCAACGCCTTGCTCAACCGCCTCCTGTTTCGGGCCGACCTCATGGCTCGCGGTGATTTCGACCACCTGCCGATTCCGTTTCGTGCGGTGGCGACCGATCTGCGGACTCGAGAAGCCGTGGTGCTTTCCGGCGGCGATCTGGCGCAGGCGGTTCGGGCCAGCATCGCCATTCCGCTGGTTCTCACGCCCGAGCGCATCGGCGCCCGGTTCTTCACCGACGGGGGCATCTCCGCCAATGTCCCGGTCGCCGCGGCGCGCCGGGCCGGCGCGGCGCGGGTCATCGTCGTCGATCTGAAGAGCGAGCCGTCCCTCGACAGCCTCGATCTCTCGTCTCCCGCTGCGGTCGCCGGACGGCTGGCCGATTTCCTGTTCACCCAGCCGCTCGACTCCCTGGGGCCCGAAGACGTCTACATCCGGCCCGACGTTCGGGGCTTTGCCAATCTCGATTTCCAGCCCGAGCGACGCGAACGGCTCATCGCCAACGGCCGGGCTGCCGCCGACACCACGCTCCCCCGGGCCCCCTGCCCGTCCCGGCGAGCACCCCCGCCGGCCGGGATCCTGCCGACCCACCTCGCCAGTTGGACGGTGATCAACGGAACCGCGCGCGATGGCGAGACGATGGGCCGAGTTCTCGGACTCACCCGGGGGCAGCACATCGATCCGACCGGCTTGGAGCAGCAGTTGGCCGAAGCCCCGAACATCGAGGCCTTCCGGGAGCTGTGGCTGGGCCCGAGCGGCACCGGGGACACCATCGCATTCCGCGCCCAGGGCATCCCGGCTGCTCGCCGGGTTGCGGGAATCGGCATCGCCTATGATCACGACTTGGGCGGGCGGCTCTGGCTCGGTGGGCTCGACCGGTTCTCCTTGCGGGGATACGAGGCGAGCACCGTGATGACGCTGGGCCGCTTCCGCAGCGACTTGAGCGCCACCCTGCTCCGGCATTTCGGGGTGGGCCGCATGAGCCTCATGCCGCTGGCGTCGGCCCAGGTCGCCTCCGAGGGCGTGCGCCGGTTTACCCCGGACGGGCGCGACTTCGAGAAGCTCCCCACCCGGGAAGCGAAGGGGTTTGCCGGCGTCGAATGGGCAAGGCTCGGCAACTGGCGGGTCCGCGCGGGCGGCGGCCTGGTCTTCTGGCGCACGCCGGAGGACGAGGATCGCTCCACCGCCGGCCTGATCGTGACGGCGCGGACCGAGCCGGGGCAGTGGTTGCGCGCCAGCGGGGAGATCACGGCCATGGGAGACTATCGCCTCGCGCGGGTGGAGTTGGGGACCCAGAGCCACCACGGCGCGCTGACCCTCGAGCCCGGTGCCCGCCTCGGCATGGGGGACCGATTACCGGTGCAGACCACGTTCGAGTTTGGCGGCGTGGACGGCTTTCCCGGTCTCCAGGTCGGTGAGCGGCGGGGAGATCGGGAAGTCACTTTGCAGTTGCAAAGCGCGTGGCAGCTCCGGGGGCCTCTCGCGCTTCGGATGCTCGTCGGTGCGGGACGGGTGGCGACCGGAGGCGGCCTCTTCGATCGGGCGAACTGGCTGGCGGGGGTGCGGCTGGGGGCCGGCGCGGAGACGCCGATCGGACCGATCGCGCTGGAGTACGGCTTCGCCTCCAACGGGAGGAGAGCGGCGTTTATCCGGGTGGGACGCTGGTTCTAGGCGATGTGCCGGTGGAGGAACTCCAGGCTCCGCCCCCAGGCCGTGCCGGCGCACGCCTTGTCGTAGACGGTGGGGCGGGTGTCGTTGAAGAAGGCGTGGTCGGCGTCGTAGTAGTGCGCCTCGATGCTTCCGCCCGCCGCCTGAACTTTCTCGACCAGCGCGCGGGCATCGGCCTCCTTGACCGAGTTGTCACGCTGGGCGAAGTGCGCCTGCACGGGGACCTTCAGCCGCGCCGGGTCGATCCGCACATTGGGATGGATGCCGTAGAAGTCCACGACCGCGGCGATCCGGTCGGGAAATTCCGCCCCGGCGTAAAGCGCCAGCTGCCCGCCCATGCAGAATCCCAGTACCCCCACCCGCTTCGAGGTGACCTCGGCGCGGGCCAGCAGAGCCTCGCAGGCGCCCCGGAGGTCGGCGCCGACTTTGGTGATGTTGAGCGCCATGAAGAGCTTGCCGGCTTCATCGGGGCTCTTCGTCGCGGTGCCATGATACAAGTCGGGCGCCAGGGACACGAACCCCTCCCGGGCGAAGCGATCACAGAGATCCTTGATGTGGTCGACCAGGCCCCACCACTCCTGAATCACGATGAGCGCGGGTCCCTTCCCCGCCGCGGGGACGGCGAGATAGCCGGACGTAGTATGTCCGTTGGCCGGGAATTGGATCATCTGGCCCATTGGGGCTCTCAGTCTAGAGCAGCGCGGAAAGCGGGGTGGGAACCTGCTCGCTCCGAGGCTCGGGTTCGCCGTAGCGGTCGGATGCGGTGTACAGCCGGTTCCATTCCTCGCGGAGGCAAAACGGATCGGCGCCGTAGGCTCGGTCGACCGCCAGTACGCCGTCGAGGTGGTCGATCTCGTGCTGGAGCAGCTCGGCCCGGTCGTGCTCCAGCTCGAGCTCCTGGGTCTCGCCCTTGAGATCCTCATAGCGGATCCGGATGCGATGGGCGCGCTGGACCCGTATCATGAGATTGGGGAAGGAGAAGCAGTCGTCCCACACCGTGAAGTCCTCGGTCCCGATGTCCACGATTTCGGGGTTGACCAAGGTCCACGGCTGGTCCATTTCGACGTGGACGATCCGAACCGGCGCGCCGATCTGCGGGGCGGCGATTGCGCGCCCGCTTCCGAAGCGGGACTGCCAGTCCCGGAGGGTCTCTCGAAGATCATCCGCAATCACCCGAACCGCGGTCGAGCGCGGGCGGGTGATGGTCTCGCAGCGGGCCCGCAGAACGGGATCGCCGAGGAGCCGGATGCGGTGAATGGTCATGCACGAAATCTTTCGCTCCAGGGTGCAGAACTCAAGACCTCTGGTTTATGACCTGCAAAATAACGACTTACATGAGAAGTTGCGATATCTACTACTATAGCCGCGGCCTTCCGAGCCTAACGGCTTCGCAGAGTGGTCCTGGGCAGGTGAGACGCGGCCATGTCTGGCCCAAAGCCCAGGGGTTCCGAGGGTCTCGCCAAGGCGCACCACGCGGGCTCACCTTCCAAACTTGGACCCGGGCTTGACTTATCACGTAACTCATTGATTTGTTAGTTGTTGGGACGGTTTGACAATCCCGACTATTTTACTTAGGATTCGCGTGGATCGGCACCTCCTGGCTCAGCCTTCCGGCGGCGCCCGGGGTCCGGGGGAAGGGAATGATGAGCGGACCGGTGGAATCGCTGGTCAACCGAGAGTACAAGTACGGCTTCGTTACCGACATCGAAGCCGATTCGGTGCCCAAGGGACTCAACGAGGACATTGTCCGCCTCATCTCCGCCAAGAAGCGGGAGCCGGACTTCCTGCTGGATTGGCGGCTCAAGGCGTTTCGCGGCTGGCTCAAGATGACCGAGCCGCACTGGTCCAACGTCAGCTATCCTGCCATCGACTACCAGGACCTCATCTACTACTCGGCACCCAAGACCCAGAAACCCCTGGGCAGCCTGGACGAGGCCGACCCGAAGCTGCTGGAGACTTACGCGAAGCTTGGCATCCCGCTGACCGAGCAGAAGATCCTCGCCGGCGTCGCGGTTGACGCGATCTTCGACTCGGTCTCGGTGGGCACGTCGTACAAGAAGCAGCTGGGCGCGATGGGCATCATCTTCTGTTCCTTTTCCGAGGCGGTCCGGGAGCATCCGGACCTGGTGCGGAAATACTTGGGCTCGGTGGTCCCGGCCAGCGACAACTTCTTCGCGGCGCTCAACGCCGCGGTGTTCAGCGACGGCTCCTTCGTGTACGTCCCGAAGGGGGTCCGCTGCCCGATGGACCTCTCGACCTACTTCCGGATGAACGCCCAGAACACCGGGCAGTTCGAGCGCAC
>JBGPEJ010000052.1:0-15731 GCA_041482775.1 Gemmatimonadota bacterium
CCCTGCTTCCGGGGAGCGCGGTCGGATCGCTGCAACGACTTCCTCATCACCGAATTCGCGTTCGCCCCGGGAACCGCTACTTCGAGCCGCCGTCCGCCCTTCATCGGCGAATGGGAAATCGGCGGCATGCACAATCTCGGGCCTCGGAGCGCGCTGGGCAGCACGCTGTTCGCCCTCTATGATGAGAGCAATCGGGCCTACCTCGGCATCCGTCCGCGGTATCGCCGCTGGCTGGGGTCCGGAGGGGCGGTAGACCTCTCCGCAGGGCTCTTCGTCGCCGACCTGAACGACCGGGCCCGCCTGAGCCGGCTCCCCGCGCTCACCGTCCGGACCACGTTGATGTGGAAGGACCTGGTGGGAGTCACCGCCGGAATGGATGCGCTGCGCCCCGGCCTCGGGCCGGCGGCGCGCAACGAGACCGCCTTCCTGATCGGGCTTCGCCTGGGCAGCTACCCCGGCGTGGCCGCCTGGCCCCTCGGCGTGGCGTTCGCCTATCTGCGCAACCGGATCGCGAATTGACTCGGCGAATGCGGGCCCTGAGCATGGCGGTGGTGCTTGGCCGGATGGCGGCCGGTGGCGCCCCGCCCGCCGCAGCGCAGGCGCCGGCCCCCTCGGGATACGTCCCCCATCGGGTGTACGACACGAAGAAGAAGGAGTTCATCGATTTCGAAACGCTGACGGCCCGGCTCGCGGGAGCCGATCTGGTCTTCGTCGGGGAAGAGCACGACGATCCCGCAACCCACCGGATGGAGCTCGCCATCCTGGAAGGGGTGGCGCGGCGGCGCGACTCCGTGGTCGTGGCGCTGGAGATGTTCGAGCGGGACGTGCAGCCGCTTCTCGATCGGTACCTCGGCGGCGCCGCCCCGGAAGAGGAGCTGCTCAAGGGTGGCCGCCCCTGGAAGAACTACCTGGCCGATTACCGTCCGCTGATCGAGCTGGCCCGGGTGCACCACTGGCCGGTGGTGGCGAGCAACGTGCCGCGGTCGCTCGCTTCGATGGTGTCTCGCACCGGGCTCCCGGGACTCGACACCGTTCCTGCGGCCGCCCGCGCCAACGTCGCGGAGGTGGTGAGCTGTCCGGAGGACGATTACTTCGAGAAGTTTACGGCGGTGATGGGCGACATGGCCGCCCACGGGCCCGTCGCGGCCCCCGAGGATCCCCTGGCTCGCATGAAGCGAATGTACGAAGCCCAGTGCGTGAAGGATGAGACCATGGGTGAGTCGGTGGCACGGGCCTGGCGGCCGGGGCGCCTGGTCGTCCATTTCAACGGGGCGTTTCACAGCGACTTCCATCTGGGCACCGCGGCGCGGGCACTCCAGCGCGCGCCCGGAGCGCGGATGGTCGTGGTTACCGCGCTGCCGACCAAGGAGCTCGATCAGATCAAGCCCAGCAAAGAGGACCGGAAGCGGTCCGACTACCTCCTCTATGTCCTGGCCCCCGTCAAGGCGGACAGCACCGCCCGCTGACGCAGCAGATTCCCTTCCCCCGCCCCGCGCCCGGACCCTGTTTGCCCGCGCGCTCCGCCTCCGGTGTCCGGTGTGCGGTGGCCGCCCGATCCTGCTCAGCTGGTTTACCGTGGCGCCGTCCTGCCCGGTGTGCGGGCTGCACACCGACCGGGACGAGCCGGGGTACTGGATCGGGAGCTACACCATCAATCTCTTCGTCACCGAGGGGGTGTTTGCCGCGGCGTTCGTGGCGGGGCTCTTCCTGACCTGGCCCGCGGTGCCCTGGACACTCCTCGGCGTCGGCTGCGCGGTGGTGGCGGTGCTGGTTCCGATCGGATTCTTCCCGCACTCCAAGCTGCTCTACCTGGCCATCGACCTGGCCTTCCGCCCGCCGGAGCCGCAGGACCTCGAGTCACCCCGGGAGCGGGGGCTGGTGCGGCCGCGGGCCGGCGGGGGGGAGGGTTAGGGGAGGATGGCGGCGAGCTCGCGGCCGCGGGAGGAGTAGGAGTCTGCCCCGGGTACCTCCTTGACAAGAATGCCCGAGCGGACATCAACCGACACCTCCAGGAAGCTCTCCTCGCGCCCGCTCTCCGGAAAGGAGAGGGCGACGATCCAGCAATCGAATCTGCCTGCGGGAACAGTCACCTGCTTCCGATCTTTGACTCGCACGTTCATCCACCACAGGGGGACGACACCGTCCGCCTTGATCTGGTGGATGGCGAGCCCGAGCATCGGAACGGCCCCCGACCGTCTCTCCCCGAGCGGAAGCCCGCCCAACAGAATCGGCAACTGGGTGTGCCAGGCTCCACCCTGCCGCCAAGCGCCGGATGCGGGTGGCAGCCGCAGCTCGACGGTCGTGTCCCGCCCGTTGCCTCCCGGCACCCGGTAGCGCCAGCGGAAGGTCCCGCGGGTGGCGTCCGTCTCCATCTCCATTGCAGTCTCGAGCCGGTCGGCGCGGACCGCGAACATGGCTTCACGAAACGGCTGCAGATCGGAGAAGCGAAGGTACAGGCTGTCTAACCGCCCTACTCCGGCGCCCCCGGTTCGGTGCAGGTAGAAGGTCGCGAGCCAAGCGGCTTCGCCTCCGAAGCTCCCTTGACGCAGAGTCACCGTATCGGCAATCGGAGGCAGCCCGTCGCTCGCGGACTTGTGGCCCCGCACGAGGGTCCAGTTATAGACCCACCGCCCCGGTCGGAGCCGGGTGCCATCTGGGGAGGGCATGGCCGGGAGGTGATCCACCTGCGGGGTCTGGGCGAGCACCGCCTCGGGAACCAGCGGCCAGCCCCAGTCGAACCCCGCGATTGCGTTCATATCGTCCGCCGGTCGCCGATCCCGGGCGAGCCAAACGAGGAACACGGCGCCCGCCATCGCACCCAGGAGGCCCGCCCGAGCCAGCATCCGGCCCCGCTCCCGCGGCAGTTCGACCGTGCCCCCTCGGGCGCGGGAGACCGCAATCCTCCCCCAGAGATCGCTCCCCAGGGCGGGCTCGCTCGTCTCTCGTAGCCGCTCGCGCACCCTGTCCCATCGTCGCATCGTCACCCCTTCTCGGTTTCGAGCACCCGCCGCAACCGTTCCAGCGCCCTGAGCAGCCTGACCCGTGACGCCGCCTCGCTGATGCCGAGCGACTTCGCCACTTCGCGGTGGCTGAGCCCCTCGATTTCCCGGAGGACCACGGCGGCACGGAGCTTCGCCGGCAACTGATCCAGCAGCCGTTCAGCCTCTCCGGAAGGCGGCGCGGCACCGTCTCCCTCAATCCCCCGCTGGGCGGCGTAGGCCGAGTCTCTCGTGAGCCGCCGCCCTTCCCCACGCCGCTGCATGAGCACCGTCCTAACCACGAGGCGGCGGAGCCAGGCTTCGAAGGTGCCCGCTTCTCGATACCGCTCGATCGCTCGTGGCAGCCCCACGAAGACGTCGTGCACCGCGTCCTCCGCGTCCGCCCGGCTCGGCATGAGCCGGTACGCCAGCGCGAAGAGCCGCCCCCCGGCAGCGCGATAGAGCTCCTCGAGCGCCTCGCCCGAGCCGGCACGGATCCGGCTCGCCAGGTCATCGGAAAGCGGGGCCGTCACGCGGCTGGGGTTCTCATCTCACCCACAAGAATGCCGCCGGGGCGCGGAGTGTTACGCCCCGGCGGCAGCAAGAGATTTTGAGGCTCCCTGACTCCCCGCGCCTAGGGTACCGGGCTCGACCCGCAACTCCCATCCGCGCCCCTCACCGTCGGATACTTGACCCCGAGCTGGTCGAGGTAGCTCTTGTACTTCTTCGAGTCGTAGTAGAACGGGCGCATCTGCTCGCGATACTTTTCGAGGATGTTCCGGTTGAGCTCGATGGCGGGCCGGTCCTCCGGCCGGATCAGCGGCTCGTACTTGGTGTCCTTGGTCTGGATGTTCCGGTAGTACTCCCACGCATCCGCGATCAGCTTGGGCTTGAGCAGCAGATCGAGGATGGTCAGGGCCTGGGCCTTGGCGCCGGCGGTGGCGCCCTTGTGGGCGATCGGCGTCGCCATGGCGATGGCGTCCGCCCAGTTGTGCCCCGGTGTGCCGGGAATGTTGGAGGGATAGCGAAGCGTCACCGTCGGAACGGTCCAGGAAACATCGCCGATGTCGTCGGAGCCGCCCCCGTTGCGCGCGTCCTCCTTCGGCGGGGCGCCGAGGGCGCTATCGGGTTTCGTTTTGAGCCCGTCCTCCTTCTGCTTGAGCTCCTTCTGCACCTCTTTGGCAAAGCGCTGGTCGTCCGCGCTCCACTCCGGCATCCCCACCGCCTGAATGTTGGCGAAGAGCGCCTCCGCCACCGGCTTGTTGAAATGGGGCGGCCACGCGGAGCCCAAGACCCGCTCGCTCTCCAACTGGGTCCCGGTCATCATCGCGGCACCCGCCGCCACCGAGTCGCCTATGGTCCAGAGTGCTTTGATATGGGCAAAGTCGAGCTCGCGGAAGTAGTACCAGACCGACGCGGTCTGGGGAACAACGTTGGGCTGGTCGCCCCCGTCGCGGATCACGTAGTGACTGCGCGAGGGGAGCCTGATGTGCTCCCGCCGGAAGTTCCAGCCGATGTCCATCAGCTCGACGGCGTCGAGCGCGCTCCGCCCCCGCCAGGGCGCCCCGGCGGCGTGGGCGCTGGCGCCCCTGAACGAGAAGAGCACCGACACCAGGCCGGTGGTATTGTCGGGAAAGCCCCAGTCGGTCGAGAAGCTGTCATCGACGTGGGCAAAGAGATTCACGTCCACGTCCTTGAAGAGCCCGGCGCGCACGAAATACGCCTTGGTACCGATCTGCTCCTCCGCCACGCCGGGCCAGAGCTTGAGCGTGCCGGACAGGTGCTCCCGCTCCATGATCCGCTTGAGGGCCAGCGCCGCCGTGATGTTGACCGCCTGGCCCGCGTTGTGCCCTTCCCCGTGCGCCGGGGCGCCGGGCACCAGCGGGGCCCGGCACGTCACGCCCGGCTTCTGGGAGGACTGGGGAATCCCGTCGATGTCGGCGCCGAGCCCGATGACCGGCTTCCCGGAGCCCCAGGTGGCCACCCAGGCGGTGGGAATGCCGGCGTAGCCCTCCTCGACGGCAAATCCCTCCTTGCGGAGGAGCGCCACCAGGTATTTCGAGGTCTCGAACTCCTGGAAGCCCAACTCGCCGAAGGAGAAGATCTGATCCACCATCTGCTGGGTGAAGGTGGCCCTCGCGTCGACGTCCGCCAGGACCTCCTTCCGCAGGCGATCCAGCCGTGCATCCGCGGGCGCGGCCTGAGCCGCAAGCGATGTAGCGAGCAGGGGCAGAACGAATACCACGGCGATTGGCCGCATTGCAGCTCCTCAGTCCAATGGGTTTTTAGGGGGCCAGCTCCGCCATCAAGGTCCGCACCGCCGGATCGGGGTCGCGGCCGAGCTCCCGGTTAACCAGGCCCTCGTGCGCCTTGCCGTGCTGCCACGCCCCCGACCGGTCCCCGAGCGCAATCAGCCCGCGCATGAGGCCCAGCGTAGCGCTCGTGCTGAGCGGATCGGCCGCCACCAGCTTTCGCCACGTCTCGACTGCGGCAACGAAATCGTTCTGCTCGGCCCGACCCCGCGCCAGGCGCTCGAGCGCCGACCGGTACAGCTCCGCCAGCCGGCCCCGCTCCACCTCAGCCCACGACTCGAACTCCGGAGCCCCGGTCAGGTAGAACCCGTCGAGAAATGGCCCGCGATAGAGCCGCACCGCCTCGGCCAGGTCTGCGCGTGCGAGCGCCACCTCGAACTCCACGACATCCACCGCCAGCACGTGGTGATTGATCCGCAGCGGGTCGGGACCCACGACCAGCAGCTCGTCCCGTTCCTGGCGGAGCGAGTAGATCAACTGTTCCAAAGCGTGCCGGGCCTTTGCTTCGGTGCTGTCCGGCCAGAGAACCGCAATGAGCTTATCGCGCCGGACCCCTCGCTTGCCGGCGGTGGTGAGCAGCGCCAGGAGCGCGAGTCGGCGCCGCTGGATCGGCAACGGGGTTCCCGAATCGCCGGCAAGGACAAGGCCGCCGAGTGTTTCCAGGCGCAGCATGAGTTGTCCGTGAGGAGGCCGTGAGCAATCGATGAGCCGCCCGCCTCATACTACAGGCCGTCGACTCGACGTCAAGTCATTGACCGGGCACTCCATGACAGGGATAGCGCCAAACTCACATTCGGGGACCTGGTCCCGTCGCGTTGGGGGCCGCCTTGCTGGACCCCCTTCCGGGCGGCATAATAGACCCGTCGCGACAGCGGGTTTCGTGAACGATCCCCTCGCAGTACTTCGAGCAGCACTAACCGGGCGATATCGGCTCGATCGCCTGGTAGGACAGGGCGGAATGGGCGTGGTGTACCTCGCCCACGACCTGAAACACGACCGCGCCGTCGCCATCAAGGTATTGCGGTCCGAGGTCGCTGCCCTGCTGGGACGCGAGCGGTTCCTGAGGGAAATCGGTATCGCGGCCCAACTGAGCCATCCGCACATCGTGCCCCTGCATGACTCGGGGGAGGCCGACGGCCTCCTCTACTACGTCATGCCCTTCGTTCCCGGCGAGACGCTGCGCGAGCGCCTGGACCGCGCGGGCCCCCTGCCGGTCGACGAGGCCATCGGGATCACCCGGCAAGTGGCCACCGCGCTGGCCCATGCCCACGGGCGCGGGGTCATCCACCGGGACATCAAGCCCAGCAACATCCTCCTGAGCGAAGGCTTCGCGCTGGTCGCCGACTTCGGGCTGGCGCGGGCGCTCTCCAGCGCCACCGCGTCCGCGGACATCTCCTCAATCGGGCTGCCGGTCGGAACGCCCCGATATATGTCGCCGGAACAGGCGATGGGCGCTCCGAGCGTTGACGGCCGCAGCGATCTCTTCTCGCTGGGATGCGTTCTGCGGGAAATGCTGGTGGGACCTCCGGCAAAGGAAGGAGAGTCCGAAGGCCGGAGTGACCCGGGGGCCCGCTTGAGCGCAGTCCGCCCGGAGATTCCAGCCGCGGTGCAGCGCATGGTGATACGATGCCTCGCACCGGATCCAGCGAACCGATATGCGACCGCGCAGGAGCTCATCGCGGTCTTGGAGGGACACGAGCCCGGCGTTCGCGGACGCCGCTGGGCCATCCCGGGCGCTGTCACCGTACTCGTTGTACTGGTGGCGCTGGCGCTTTGGCGGGCGGCGATCGTGGCGGGACCTGGCGGCGGCGGCCTCGACAGCACCCGATTTGTCGTCTTGCCGTTCGAGCGGCTCACCGGCGCCCCCGAGCTTCAAGCAGACCTGCCGGTCCGGGCCGAGCTGGCCCGCTGGACCGGCATCACCGTTGTGGCGGGCGTCCAGGTGAACGAGGCGCTCAAGGGGCTCCGCTCCGGAGATCTCGACCGAGGGGTCGCGAGTGGCATTGCCCGGCGGTTGGGAGCAGGGAGATTCGTACGCGGCCAGGTGGTGCCCTTGGGGGATTCGGTCCAAGTCGAGGCGGTGCTGTACGACAGCCGAGACGGCACTGCCCTCGTCCAGAAAACCGTGCGGCTTCCGCTCAATCTCGCGGGCGCGGACTCCATCGTGCCGAAGCTGGCCGACTCGCTGCTCTTTCGAGGGGCCGCTCCCACCGAACACTTCGTTCTTCCACCAGGTACCACCTCCGCTCCGGCCTTCTGGGCGTTCATTCGGGGCCGAGAGGCCGTTGCCGGGTGGGACCTTGCGACCGCGGACAGCGGATTCGCACGCGCCCTGGCCATTGATCCCACGTTCGCGCGGGCCGCTCTATGGCTGGCGCAGGTGCGGGCCTGGCAGGGTCAACCGTCAAGCACCTGGCGCTCAATGGCAGACCAGGCGGCCGCAGGTGGATCCCGCCTTGGGTCCCGTGACTTCGCCCTGGCCCAGCTGACCGCGATGATGGCACGAGAGGAGTACGGCACCGCCTGCCCCAGCTGGCTCGGACTGACGCGGCAGTGGCCGGGAGAGTTTCCGGTGTGGTACGGGGCCGCCATCTGTTTGAGCCGCGATCGGGGTGTCAAGCGGGATTCTCATAGTCCGACCGGATGGAAATTTCGAAGTAGCTACCATCAGGCCCAGCTCGCCTGGCGCCATGCTTTCGCCTTGATGTCCGCGATATACCGCGACTTTCGCGCCGGGGGGATTCGCGGCACCCAATGGCTGCTGTGGACCGCCGCCAACCGGGGCCGATACGGATCAGCCGTTCCCCCGGATACCGGATTCTTCCTGAGCTATCCGATCTGGCAGGGAGACACCATGGCATTTCTTCCGCGGCCGATGGCGGAGTACAGCTCCGGCCGCGTTGTGCGCCCCTGGGCGATTCGGGAGGCCGTGATCCGGCAACGCCTGGCGTTCTATGAGCTCGCCACCGAATGGTCCAGCGCTAACCCGCAAAGTCTGGAGCCGCGGGAAGCGGTGGCGCTGGCCCTCTGGTCGCTTGGCAATCCGGCGGCGATCGACAGCATCCGGGCTACACGCGCGACGGCGGTCGCTCCCCGCGATCGCGTCCGGCTTGGCGTGTCCCAGGTCCTGATGATGATTCTTCGAGGCGTATCCGATCCGGCCGAGGTGCGGGCGGCCCGGGTCATCGCCGACTCGGCGCTGGCGTTGGGTTCCGCCGCCTCGGACATCGACCCCTGGGATCTCGCGACGCTGGCGGCGCTCACTGGGCGGGCCACGGCCGCCGCCAAGTTCGCTCGGCTCGCGAGCCCCCAGACGGCCTGGACCCTCCCGCCTGCCCTCGGCGGCGACGCCCTGGCCTTCCTCGTCCTCGCGGCCCTGGGCGGGCCGGCGGACAGTCTGGTGGCGCTCGAGGCCAGGGTTTCCGATGGCATCGCTACCGGAGTGGCGGCCGAGGGCCAACAGAAGGAACGGCGCGAGTGGCTGGGGCGGCCGCTTGCGCTGGTGGCCCTCGATGTCTCGTTGCCTTCGCTCAAGCCGCTCTCGGGTACGGGCGATTATCTCATCGACGCCGAGGCGGCCCAATTGAGTGGCGACACGGCGACAGTGTGGCTGTTGTTGCGCGGCGCGGCGGCCAGCCGCAGCGTCATGCAGCCCTCCGACCTCACGTTTGAAGGGGTGTATCCCGAAGCGCGGCTCCTCGCCGCGATGGGAGACCGGCAGGCCGCCATCGGGCGGCTGGACCCGACTCTCGCCGATCTTCGCCACTCCTCGCTTCAAGTGGTCAGCCACCCGTTGGGGGCGGGACTCCTGGTCCGCGCGATGGCGTTTCGCGCCGACCTTGCCGCGGCGGTGGGAGACTCCGCGAATGCGCGCCGGTGGAGCCAAACCGTCAGTACGCTCTGGTCCGAGGCGGATCCGTTCCTCGCACCGCTGGTCCAGCGGATGCGTCGCCTCATTCGTAGCGAAACCCACTGAATGAGAAGGAGGGGCTCATGTCTTGGAAGAGCATACAGCAGGTGGCGGCGGTTCTTGGAGCGGCCGCGATCACGACCGCACTGCTTCAAGCCTGCAATCCCCCGCCTCCTCCCGGCAAGAAGACCGTGGACCGGCCGGAGTGTCCAAGCGACTTCATCGTCGTTCCTTCAGACACAGGCCGGGCAACGACGACGACGGTCATTGCAGGATCCGGCCCAATCAGCCTGGTCCCGGAATTCCACGACTGCCAACGGTTCACGGACTCGGCCCGCACCCGCTTCGGATCCATGATCGCAATTTTCGCGAGCTACCGGCTCGACACGGTGCCGGATCCGGTTCCGCCGCCACCCAACGCTCCCCCGGTGGCCGTGTCAGTTGTGGGGTCCGACCGGGCCGCGGCGACGATTCTGAACTACGATGAGCCCTACCCGCCGCTCCACATTGCGAGGGGCTTCAACTGCCTGTACATGTTCACGGTCAACGGCCTCTGGCAGGCCGCAATCGTGTCGGCGACGTCGGATAGCGCTTGCGTTCACCCCATGGGCACGGCCGGCGGAGCGCCGCTCGCTGTCAGCGTGGTCACCCTGTCCAAGGGCCAGACGCCGCCTCCCGTGGCCCGATGGGACTGGGACGCTACTGCCGGGGAGCACTACATCGGGATCCGCTGTGGCACTCGATGGTGCGAGGTGTCCGATCCGGCTCGTGGCCCGCTGCAATCGTCCGCCAAGTACGCCGGATCTCCACTCGTGGCGGTCAAAGGATGGTACGATGAGCAATACCTCGCCGTGGCTCCCGCGAGCGGGGGCGGCCTCGTGCCCGGGGGCGTGCTGGCAACCATCTTCCCCGTCGGTGATCTGGCCAAGAACACCCTGGACGACTTCAAGGAGTGGCGGCAGGTGGCGCTAGTGTCTCTTTCCGACGATTCACCCGAATATCTGGCGAAGTTCAACTTCAGGAAGGGTCCGGCGCCATTGGGCAACAGCGAGGTCTGGATGTGCCGGGGAACGCTTTCAGCCTGCGGCATTCCCTCGTCCGCACCGGTCAACACCTGTGACAACACCGCCGACTTATGGTGGGCAAAGATCGTCTCCGGCGATGCGAAGACCACCTACCGCTGCGTCATCCGGCGAACCCATACTGGGGTCGACATCCCCGGGGCGGCCCGGTGGCGCTGGAAGGTCCAGGATGAAGGGATGTGGGTCCGGTGTCCAGCCGGTTGTTGTGAAGTGACTTGAGGGCAATCGGGGCGCTGGCCACCGCCTCGGCGGTGGCCAGCCGCTCCCTCCAGCCGCCCCCCCTCCAAGAAATTGAGATGAGGAACCCGTGAGGTGGTGCTGAGCCGGGGTTGAGCCCCCCGTCCCACCTTGTGTGGCGAGATCGCGGCGCAGCGGATCGGCCCGAACGGGTCCCCGTGCCCCCCGCCGCCACACAAGGAGGCCGTATGCGAGCACCGATTTCCCGAGCCTGGCTCGGCTGGGCGCCTTCCCTCACCATCCTGTGCATCAGTCTGACGTCCGGCTGCAAGGAAGACACCCTCGTCACCCCGCCCCCGCCGCCGTCACCGGGGACGCTCGTCATCAACCTCATTACTACTGGCGGCGATCCGGACGGCGACGGGTACACCCTCATCGTGGATCACGCCACCGTCGGCCAGGTGCCCGCCTCGAGCGAACGCGAGCTCGCGGTCACCTCTGGGAATCACATCGTCGAGCTGGCCGATATCGCGCCCAACTGCCGGGTCAGCGGTGAGAACCCCCGCAACGTCACCGTCGGGCCGACCGGACGAACTGCTGTCACCTTCCAGATGGACTGCCCGCACTTCGGCGCCTTCGACATCAGGACCAGCACCAGCGGCCTGATTCACGACCTCGATGGCTATGTGCTGAGCATTGACGGGACGGTCGTGCAGACTCTCGCCCTGCAGGGCGAAGCTCGCATCGGCGCCATCCGGCCGGCGGCGTACCTCCTTCGCCTCTCCTCGGTCGAGAGCAACTGCTCCGTCGATGGCGGGAGCGGCCGGTCGGTGACGGTGGAAGACGGCCAGGTGGCCACGGTGAATTTCAGCGTGACCTGCGCCGCCCGCACCGACGACACCCCTGGTGAGAAGCTCCTGGTCGCGAGCCAGGACGCCCAGGATCCGAATTCGAACCTCTATCTCATGGAGCCGGACGGCAGCGGTCGGCAGCGGCTGATCGATGATCCGGGTGAGGCCGTGGCCCCGGAGTTTTCCCGCGACGGAGACCGGGTGCTCTTCCTCAAGATCACCGGCCCGACCAGCACGCTCACGATCATCGACCGGGTAACCCGGCAGGAAACCACCCTCCCAACCCAGGGAGTCGGCCGCGCAATCTGGGCTCCCGACGGCGCTCGCATCGTGTTCGTGCGAAGCGGAAAGCTCTGGGGCATGAACTCCAATGGAACCGGGGAGTTCGTCCTGACCGACGGCCCCGATGACCGCGATCCGTACTGGTCACCCGACGGAACCCAGATCGCCTTCACCCGGGACAACTCCGTGTTCGCGGTGAACGCGATTGGGCCGGCGTCGGTCCGCCGGCTCAGCGCCGATCTGCGCAGCGCCGGTCCCTGGTCGCCGGACGGACGCTACCTGGTGATCACGAAGCTCCACGAGCAGACCTGCTACTATGACTACTACTACACCTGCGGCGTCATGCCGAGTGACCTCATGATCCTCGACGTCCAGACCGGCCAAGAGCAGCTACTTACCCGGACTCCGTTGCAGGGGGAATGGTCGCCCGCGTGGGCCACCGATGGACGCTCGGTTTACTTCATCTCCGCCCCCAACGGGAACAACGACGTTTTCGTGGCTCCGATCGACGGGAGCCCGGTCATCAATGTGACCAACTCTCCGGCGAGCGAAACCTGGATCACCGTCGGCTTCGTGCGAGCTAGGGCGTCTGCAGTGAAGAGTGGGAAGCTCCCGCGTCCGTGATGGTGGGCGGGACGAAGGCGGTTCGGCTGGGGCGGTGGATCATCCACTGCCCCAGCGTCGCGTTTAGGGAACCTGCCTCGCTCTTCGCGGCAGCATCGCGGCGACGGTATCCCGCAGGGCGCGGAGAATTGGCGCGGCCCACGGCTCCTTGACCAGGTTGCTGGTCTCCATCGGGTCGGCCTCGTGGTCGTACAGCTGCCCCAAGGAGTCGGTGGGCGTCCAGATGTACCGATAGCGACCCAGGCGGGCGCTTGCGAGGGCGCCGTGGCTCACCGGATACCACGCCGGCAGGTTACGCGCGAACGTCACCCCGGAGGTGACCGCAACTGGCGGCGGCGGCCGGCCGCTCCAATACCCCGCCAGGCTCGGCCCGGGAAACGGACCCGATCGGCCGAGGAGGTCCATGACCGTCGCCGGAAGCCCGGCAAGGCTGACCGGATCGCGGACCCGGCTCGACGGCAGATGCCCCGGCCACACCAGCAGGAGCGGAACCCGCACCGACGGCGCGTAAAGGCTGTTCCCATGTCCCATGAGTCCGTGCTCGAAGAACTCTTCGCCGTGGTCGCCGGCGACGATCACCAGTGTCTCCCGCAACGCCCCCCGGGCCCGGAGGGAATCGAGCAGTGCCCCGATCTGCCCATCGAGATACGCGACGGCTCCCTGGTAGGCCCGGCGTCCGAGGGTGACCGCCGAGACCGACCAGGCGCCGGGTAAGACCGTCACCGGACGCCGAGGCTCTCCGGGGAGAGCCCGGCTCCAGAACGGCTCCGGGGGAAAATACGGCCCGTGGGCGTCGTAATAGTTGAGGAACGCGAAGAACGGCCCGCCGGTGCCGCGTGATGCGCGGTGATCCAGCCATCGCAGGAAGCGCCGGCTGATGTCCTCGGCGCCGATCCGGCCCGGCAAGTCGCCGGGAGGCGAGTGCCGGAGTCCCTTCCAGAGGCCCACGATCGCCTTCGAAAGCCCGGTCCATCGTAGAATTTCCTCGACGGTAAACCGATAGTCCTCGTAATGGCCAAAGCCGCGGCCGATGCCGGTCTCGGCGCTCAGGTATTCCGTGTTGGCGACGATCCCGACGGTCGCGTATCCGGCGGTGCTCAGCTCCTCCGCCAGTGTCGGAAAGGATCCATCCAGCGGAGCGGTCCAGTCGATTGAGAGCTCGTGAACCCGCCGCCCGGTGAACAGGCTCGCGTGGGAGGGCGCGGTCCAGGGCGCCGAAGAGAAGGCTTGGTCGAACGCGACACCCTGGGCGGCGAGCGCATCCAGATTGGGGGAGGTAGTGGGCTTGAATCCGTAGAGTCCGAGCTCCATCGCGCGGACGGTATCGAGAACCAGCAATAGAATGTTCGGGCCGCCGACGCCGCGCGGGTCGGCGGGGAACAACGCGTTGCGAGCGACCCGGGAAAGGTGGAAGCCCGCGCCGCCCAACGATGGCAGCAACAGCAAGACCGGCAGCGTCCGGCGAACCAGTCGCTCGAAGCCGGTGCTGCGATTGGCCAGCCAGATTCCGCCATTGACGGCGACGCCACCTGCCAATAGCGCGACCGACCACTTGGCCAGCCCGGGCACCAGCAGGAACAACCCGTAGCACGCGAGGCCGAGGGGCAATCCATAGCGGATGCGAAGCGCAATCCGGGCCCCGACTCGGGAGAGAGGTCCCACCAGAAGTACTGCGGGGATGGCGATGAGGGCCGCACTCAGCATCGGTGCGCCCCACCAGAAGTCCTCTCCGACAAAGAGCAGCCGGTGCAGGATGACACGCTGGCCGCCACGAATGATGACTTCCAGCGCTCCCGCCACGGCACCAATCCACAGTGCCGGCAGCAGGCCGGATCGGGCGAACCGAGTCACCGCATCGCACCGCTTCCGCCCTGGCCGGCCGCCGCCAGCGCCGGTTGCGAGGCCGGAGGGATGGCGAGGTACACCGGAGTGCGCAACCGGAGAAAACGGAGAGAAAGCCTCACGGGGCTCACCGGCCTGGAAGTGGAGTTGCCGAAGCGAAGGACCCGGGCAGCCGCACCGGTACCTCAGGTTACCTCGATAGCAGCGGGGCGTCCAGTCGAAACCCCCTTGCGGGGGATGACTTCCCGCGTGTGATAGCCATCACATTTCTAACATGCGCGGGGTGGTATCGTCCCCTTGAGCAGAGGGAGCGATGTCCAAACCCGTACGCTGGAGAAAAGACGATGTCCACGATCCGAAGGTATTCGATGCTCGCCGCTACGCTGGTTGCCCTGGGCGCCGCGCCGCTGGCGGCCCAGGCCGGCCATCCGCGGCTCCGGAAGGCCGAGCGGCTGGAGCGGGTGGGAGAGCGGGCGGAGCGCCGCGGCAATCTGCTGGAGCGGCGCGGAGAGCGCCTCGAGCGCAACGGCCACGAGCGGGCCGGCGAGATCGCCGAACGCCGGGGCGAGCGCCTGGAGCGAAGGGGCAACCGGGTGGAGCGCCGGGGCGAGCGGATCGAGCGCCGGCACGGCCGTCCGTAACGCGCGTGAGTCATCGTCCGGCGTGGGTGTGTTCACGTCGCCGTAGCCCACGCCGGGACCGGGCCTGACGGAAGTCCGCAGCGCTGGTTCCGCCTACCTGAGCTCCCCTACGCGCCGGCGTGCAGCGCTCACCACCGGCTGGAGTTCGGCGTCGGCCCCGCGCCAGAGCCGCGCCAGTCGAGCATACGCGTCACGCGCCTTCTCCGGCTCCTTCCGCTCCAGATACATCTCGCCGAGACTGTTCAGGGTCCAGCCCAGATCGAGAGCGTCGGGCTCGAATCGCCACTCCCAGGGGAGCCGGAGATAGCGCTCATGGACGGCGATCACCGAATCGGGCCGGCCGGCCGCGCGATAGGCCCGGGCGAGGTCGGGGAGGATGCAGATCCGGCAATCCAGCGCGCCCGCCGCCTCCCGGAGGGCCGTCTCCGCCTCGGGCAGTCGGCCTTCGGCGAGTGCGATGACGCCCCAGGTCCAGGAACGGCTGGGATTGGCCACCCGCCGGCGATCCAGCCTGGTGCCCTCGGCTTGCCGGATCAGCACGCGGGCGCGGCCGGGCTGGCCGGCCGCGGCAAAGAATCGGGCCAGCTCGTCGTAGGGGCGATCGCCCTCGGGGATGCTGTCGAGCGGAAACCGCGTCAGGGCCGCTTCCACGATACCCACCGCCTTGGCCGGTGAATTCCGGTACCGGAGCTCGAGACCGGCCAGGCGCAACGCGGCCGAGAAGTGGTAACCGGGCAAGCCAAGCGACGACCCCAGCGCGAGCACGCGACGGAACTTCTGCTCGGCTTCGGCCAGTCGTCCCCGGGTCATCACGATGCCCCCCAGCGTCGAAAGCCCGTCCGCCGCGTCGACGGTGTCGGCCGGGTCGGTCGCCACTCGCGCGCGCGCTTGGCGCTCGGCGGCATCCCAGTCTTGGCGTGCCGCCGCCAGGTAGATCTCGGCGAGCTGGGCGTTGTGCAGCCGGGGAAATCGTTCCTCGACCCGGTCGAGCACCTGGCGAGCCGCGTCGAAATCGCCGTTGTTCGCCTGAGC
>JBGPEJ010000053.1:0-15717 GCA_041482775.1 Gemmatimonadota bacterium
ATGATGATCACCAAGGGCGGGATCATCATCCGGGTGCCGGTCGACGGCATCCGGGTCATCGGGCGGAATACCCAGGGGGTCCGGGTCATGCATCTCGACGAGGGCGACCTCCTGGTGGCCGTGGCCCGGGTGGTCAAGGAGGACGAGGGCGGCGCCGAAGACCCCACGGGCGACGAAGCGCCTTCTCCCGGCGCGACGGCGGAATAGCCCCATGAGCGAAGGGGCGCCCGATGAGGCGGCCCTTCGCGCCGCCGCCGCCGCCCTGGTCGGGGTGGCGGTCCGCACACCGCTCCGGGAAGCGCCCGGGCTGTCCGGCCGGCTCGGAGTTCCCGTCTGGCTCAAGTGCGAACAGGACGAGCCCATCGGGGCCTTCAAGGTGCGCGGGGCGTGGACCGCCATTACCCGGATGCCCGCGGCGGTCCGGTCCCGCGGAGTCGTGGCGCACTCCAGCGGCAATCACGGCCGCGCGGTGGCCTGGGTGGCGCGCCGGCTGGGGCTCCGGGCGGTCATCGTCATGAACGACAACGCCCCGGCGATGAAGGTGGCGGCGGTGCGGGCCGAAGGTGCCGAAGTGATCCTGGTGAACCGGTATCAGCGGGTCCAGACGGCGGAGGCGGTGGCGGCGCGAGAAGGGCTGGCCATGGTTCCGCCGTTCGAGCATCCGGACGTGATCCTCGGGCAGGCCACCTGTGCGCTGGAGATCCTGGACGACCAGCCCGGCCTTGCCCATCTCCTTTCGCCGGTCGGCGGCGGGGGGCTCCTGGCGGGGTGTTGCACCGCGGCCCTCGCGCTCGGGCATCCGGTGGAGCTGATCGGGGTCGAGCCGGAGGGGGCGGCCAAACTCTCGGCGGCGCTCGCGGCGGGGCGGCCGGTGACCCTCCCGACCACGACCAGCATTGCGGACGGGCTCCTGCCAGTTTCCCTCGGAGCGATCCCCTGGCGCACCATCGGGCAACGAGTGCGGCGCGCTTTCCGTATCTCGGATGACGCCATAGCCGCCGCGGTGCGATATCTCTTCCACGAACTGGGCCTCCGGGTGGAACCGTCCGGCGCAGTGACCGTTGCCGCCCTGCTCGAGGGGCGGCTCCGCCCGTCGGGACCCGTCGCGGCCATTCTGAGCGGGGGCAACGTGGATCCGGACCTCTTCGCGCGCCTCGTGGCCTGAGATGCGGCTCAGCAACTCGCACATCCTCATCATCGACGGCGACCAGACCTTCGCCCGAACGCTCTCGCGCGTCCTCACCGAGAACGGCTACGACGCCGCCTCGCTCTCGGGGAGCAGCGCGCTGCCGGAGTACCTGGCCACCCGGGCGGTGGATCTCCTGATTCTCGATCTCTCGGTCCCCGGCCAGGACGGCGTTTCGGTGCTCGAGGCGCTTCGGCGCGACGCCAAGTTTCACGACTTGCCGATCCTCGCATTGTCTTCCTCATCCCTCGAGGAGAGCTCCATCGAGGCGCTGGGCCTCGGCGCATCCGACGTGCTGGGCAAGCCGCTTCGGGTGCGCGAGCTCCTGGCCCGGATCCGGGTGCACCTCCGGGCCGGCCGCGCGCTCAACCAGGCCAAGGCCGAGGCCCGCTCCCAGGCGGTGCTGGTCGAGCTGCTCCGCGAAATCACCACCAGCCTCATGCCCCGGGACCTGTTCCAGGTGCTGGTCCGGCAGGTGGCGGCCGGATTGCGGATTCCGCGCTGTTCGATTCTGCTGGCGCGCCCGGGCGCCGAGCGCGCGACGGTGGTGGCCGCGTCCGAGAACCCCATGCTGCGCGAGCTGTCGGTAGACCTGACTCGCTATCCCGAAATCCAGCAGGCGCTCGCCACCGGGGAGGTGCTCCTGGTGCGTGACGTCACCTCGGATCCGGTCTTTCAGGGCCTCACCGCGCTCCCCACCGCATCGGCGCTGGTGCTTCCCTTCTCGCTCCACGGCGAGCGCGCCGGCGTCTTCTTCCTCCGCACCGGCGAGGAGGACCCCCCGCTGGGCGATGCCGACCTGCGCTTCGGCGAACGGGTGGTCGAGGCGGCCGCCTCGGCGATCGAGAAGGCGCTCGACCATGAGGAGGCGGCGCGCCGCGAGGAAACGATGCGGCACCTGGCCGAGACCGACTCGCTGACCGGGCTGCTCAACCGGCGGGCGCTGGACGACAGGCTCCGCCAGGAAGTCGAGCGGGCCACCCGCTACGGCACCGCGCTCACCTGCGCCATGATCGACATCGATCACTTCAAGGCCGCCAACGACGCCCACGGTCATCAGGCGGGTGATCAGATCCTGATCCAGTTCGCCGAGCTGCTCCGGCGGGAGCAGCGGACGGTGGACGTGGTGGCCCGCTACGGCGGCGAGGAATTCGTGGTCCTCCTGCCGGAGACGGGGGGCGCCGGCGCCCGGCTCTTCGCCGAGCGGGTGCTCCGCCGCGTGACCAACGCCGTCTTCGGCGAGGCGGACGCGCCGGTCCCCCTCACGATCAGTGTCGGTCTCGCCACTTTCCCGGATGAGCGGGTGGTGGACGGCGACTCGCTCCTCCGCCTCGCGGACCGGAATCTGCTCCGCGCCAAGGCCGACGGACGCAACCGCTACCGCGATTGAGCTCGCTCCGCTGCCCCCGTTGCGGCGCCTCATTCGACCCGCCGGCCCGCTTCTGCACCCGGGACGGATTTTCCCTGGTGCCCGGGGGCGCTCCTCTTCCCACGACGCCCCGGGCCTTCGGTCTCCACCGGACCGGGGAGGCACGGGTTCCCCCGGCGCGCCGGGGGGATCCGGCCTCCGGACTCTCGGGCCGGGTGCTGGACGGGCGCTACCAGATGGAAATGCGGGTGGGCGAGGGCGGGATGGCGTACGTCTACCGCGCCCGGGACCGGGAGTCGGGCCGCACCGTCGCTATCAAGGTGCTGATGTCCCGCCTGACCGGAGACCCGGAGGCGATGGCCCGGCTCCGGCGCGAGGCCCACGTGGCCATGCGGCTCGATCATCCCAACGTGTGCGGAATTCTGGCCACCGGGGAGGCCGTGGGCATGCCGTTCCTGGTCATGCCGTTCCTCGATGGCGAAACCCTCTCGCGCCGGGAAACCCGCCACGGCCCGATGCCGGCGGCGCTGGCGGTCCCGATTCTTCGGCAGCTTTGTGACGGGCTCCAGCACGCCCACGACGCCGGAGTGCTGCATCGGGACCTCAAGCCGGAGAATGTCATGCTGGTGGCCCAGGAAGGCGCCGGCGAGCGGGCGGTGGTGATGGACTTCGGGCTCGCCAAGGAGAGCGTGGCGGGGCCGGAGCTCACCAAGCTCACCGCCACCGGCGTGGTGCTGGGCACTCCGGAGTTCATGAGCCCGGAACAGATCCGGGGCAAGCCGCTCGATCCGCGGAGCGATATCTTCGCGTTGGGGGTCCTGGGTTTCGAGCTCCTCACCGGCCGATTGCCGTTCGAGGGAAACACCGCGCAGGAAACCATGCTGGCCCATCTGACCGGACAGCCGCTCCGGCTCCGCCAGGCCAATCCGGGGCTGCCGGAGGAGTTGGAGCGGGTGATCGCGAGGAGCATCGCGCACAAGCCGGAGGCGCGGTTTCAGGAGATGCGGGAATTCGAGGAGGCCCTGGCAGGGATCAACCGTTGACGCATTGGGGAGAACACGCCATGGGAAATCGCTCGGGTTTGGCCAGCCCTTTCGTCGTCGGGGCGCTCGCCTTTGCCGCGGGGGCGGGGGGTACCTACCTGCTCCGCGCCCATCCAACGCCGCACGCACACGATCTCGTGACGACCCACGGTGAATGGATCTACATCAAGAAATCCGGCGGCGACTCGCTCCGCGCCTACGTGGCCTACCCGGAGCGGAAGGACAAGGCTCCCGCGATCGTCGTCATCCACGAGATCTTCGGGCTGACCGACTGGGAGCCGACCGTGGGGGACAAGCTCGCCGGGCAGGGTTATGTCGCGATCGTCCCGGATCTGCTCTCCTCCCGCTGGGGGATGTCGCCCCCGTCGCCGGACTCGGGCCGCAAGCTGATGGCGCAACTGGTGCCCGATCAGGTCACCGCGGACCTCGACGCCGCCTACGGCTACGTCACCGGGCTGGGAGCGGTAAGG
Organism: Gemmatimonadota bacterium; assembly: GCA_041482775.1. GTDB lineage: Bacteria > Gemmatimonadota > Gemmatimonadetes > Gemmatimonadales > GWC2-71-9 > JABFSM01. The sequence continues at coordinate 4,069 of JBGPEJ010000053.1, forward strand.
AAGGACAACATCGGCGTGATCGGCTTCTGCTGGGGCGGCGGACAGAGTTTCCGGTATGCCACCAACAACCCCAAACTCAAGGCGGCGGTGGTCTGCTACGGCGTGGCTCCTGACAGCACGGCGCTCGGCCGCATCAACGCGAGGGTGCTCGGCGTCTACGGAGAGGCGGACGCCCGGATCAACAGCCAGCTTCCCACGGTCATGGATCAGATGAAGCGGCTGGGCAAGGCCTTCTCGGGCGACAGCTACCCTGGTACCGGCCACGGCTTCCTCAAGCCGGGGCGCAAGGGCTCCGACACCGACCAGGTGGAGAAGGCGTGGACCAGAATCCTCGGGTTCTTCGGGGAAGCGCTGGGCAAGTGAGCCGACGGGGCCCTCGCGGCACGGTGCTCCGGGGCCCGGCGAGGCGCCTCCTCTGCCGGTGGGCAGTGCTCGCCGGCTTCGCGGTGAGCGGCGGCTTTGGGCCCCTCGCGGCCCAGTCGCCGCTGGCGGGACGATGGGACCGGGTGCGCCTGCGGCACGACGCTCTTCACTACGACATCGCAATCTCCCTCCCCGATTCGGGCGGCTCCTTCGCCGCGGCAGTGACTGCGCACTGGCGGCTGGAGGGCCCCGGGCCGGTCGTGCTCGACCTCGATTCGATTCTCACGGTGCGCAGCGCGGAAGTGAACGGGAAGCCGGCGCGCTGGCGCCGGGAGGGGCATCGCATCGTCCTGCCGGTCCCCGGAGCGGCGGGCGGAGCGGCGACGACGCTGGTGCGGTACGACGGCGCGCCGGTCGATGGCCTGCTCCTCCGGGGCACCGGCGCCACGCGGACGGTGTTCGCCGACAACTGGCCCGATCGGGCCCGCCACTGGCTCGCGGTCCAGGACCACCCCGGCGACAAAGCCTCGGTATCGTGGAGCATCGAGGCGCCCGCCGCCTACGGCGTGGTGGCCAACGGCCGGCTCACTGCGGTGGACACGCTACCGGGTGGCCGGCTGCGCTGGCATTTCGACAACCCCGAGCCGATTCCTACCTACACGATGGTGCTGGGCATGGCGCGGCTCACGACAACCCGGGTCGGAGGCGCTGCCTGTTCCCAGCCCTGCCCACCGGTATCGGTGCTGAGCTATCCGGAAGATTCGGCCTTCGCCGTGGAGGGGCCGTTCCGCCGCGCGGCGGAAATCGTGGACTTCTTCTCCCGCCGGATCGCACCGTTCCCCTATGGCGAGCTCCGACACGTGGAGTCTTCGACGATGTTCGGCGGGATGGAGAATGCCACCGCGATCTTCTACGACGAGAAGGGCTATCGCGCCCGCCGAACCTCCGAGGGCACTGTCGCGCACGAAACGATGCATCAATGGTTCGGCGACGCGGTCACCGAGGCGGACTGGCATCATCTCTGGCTCTCCGAGGGATTCGCGACCTACGGCGCGGCCCTCTGGGCCGAGCACGCCAGCGGGGACTCCGCCCTCCGCGCCACGATGCAGGAGGCCAGAGCGGCGGTGCTGCGGGCGCCGGTCACCGAGCGGCCGATTCTCGACTCCGCCGTAACGGTGCGGATGCAGCTGCTCAACTCCAACAACTACCAGAAGGGATCCTGGGTCCTCCACACCCTGCGCGGATTGATGGGCGACGACGCGTTCTTCCGGGGACTGACCCGGTACTTCCTCGCCTATCGGCATCGGAACGCACTCTCCAGCGATTTCGCGCGGGTCATGGCCGGAGAGGCGGGGCGGGACCTGGGATGGTACTTCCGGCAGGCGCTGACCCAGCCCGGCTACCCCGTGCTGGAGGTGAAGACCGAGCTCGACGGAGGGCATCTCCTGGTGAGCGTGACCCAGGTGCAGAAGAAGGAATGGGGCCTCTATCGGATGCCGAACCTCCAGATCCGCCTCGATGACCGGGTCATCACCCTGGATGTGAGCGGCCCGCTCACCCGGCTGGCAACCCACTGGGAGAGCGACCGCCCCCCCGCGAGCGTGACGGTCGACCCGAACGGATGGTGGTTGCTCGACGTCCGGCGTGCGCCGTGAGGCGTCCCGGCTCCAAGGACGCTGGTCGGCGCTGGCTGGCGCTGATTCACCTCACCCTGCTGACCGGCTGTGCCGTAACTCCGCTCACCAACAAGATCCCGGTGGGCGAGGAGCCGTTCGTCATCGGGGTCGGCGAGGGCCCCGACTCGATGACCGATCTCTACGCGGCGTCGGCAGCCGGGGGCGCCTTTGCCCGGCTCACGTTCAATCGGCTGGTGGAGTCGGCGCCCCGGCTGTCGGCCAGCGGGACCGCGGTTGCGTACCTCCGGCGCGATCCCGAGGGGGCCGGCGAGCCGGAGCTGGTGGTCTTGAATCTCCTGAATGGAGCCGAACGGCGGGCACCGATCGCCCCCGGCGTGGGCGCCCCCCACGGGATCGGCTGGAGGGCGAAAGATGCCGGGCTCGCTTTGAGCAGCGACTCGGGGACCTACGGCATGGCCGCTCCGCCCGCCGCGGCGGCGCTGCTCCGGCTCCACGGCGCCGATTCGGCCGCCGCCGACTCGGTGACCGGGGTCGCACTCGGGGAACCGGTGGCGGCCATGGTGACGCCGTGCGCGGGCGGCGGCCTCTGCGTGCGCACCGCCGCCGGAACCACGGCGCCCCTCGATTCGACGGGGCACGGCGCGGTGCGCTGGGGGAACGACTCGGTGGGATATTTCACGGCACGGGGATTCGAGGTACGTCCGCTCACCGGCGGGGTAGCGCGTCGGCCGGTGTGGACCTCGGCGCCGTCACGGCTCCGCGACCTCACCTACCACCGCGGCGCTCAGCTCACCACAGCCACCGGGGTTTCGGGGAGCCGGTAGGCGATCGCCTCCCACGCGGCGCCGAGCGCCTGCTCGACGTTCTGGTGGTCGACGCTCCACTCCTTGATCGCCACGCGCTCCGCGACGAAGCCGGCGAGCGCGAGCCATACCGCGGCCCACAGCTCGGCCGACCCGGGACGAATCCGCCCGCGCTGCTTTCCGGTTGCCACCACCTGCTCCAGACCGTCACGGAAATCCCGCAGTGCGTGCCGGGTGCGTTCGTCGTGCAGCGATTCCTCCGGCGGCCGCAGCAGCATGCGGACCATCGCGGGGTCGTGCTCCGCCCCCTCGGCAAGGCGGCGGCCGATCCCGATCAGGATTGCCTGCGGGTCGGCGCCGCGGACCGATTCCTCCGCCCGAATCACCGCGCGCCCCCAGACCAGGGCTTCCACACAGGCGGCGTTGAGCAGCGCCTCCTTGCCGGCGAAGTGGCGGTAGATCGTGGCCTCGGCAACGCCCGCCTGCTGGGCGATCTCCGGCGTGGTGGTGGCCCGGAATCCCTGGCGGGTAAACAGCTCGAGCGCCGCACGCACCAGACTGGTGCGGGTTGCCTGGGCGTTGCGGGGACGGCGCAGGGGGCGCGCAGGGCGTCGGGTCGAGTGGGGGGCGGACATGGCCCGGAGAATATACTGCGCCGCGTTGAATGCGGGTGGCGATCCGGCTAGCTTTGCGGGCTTTCTCAGATTTGCGCAATTACCGGGAGTCTTCCATGAAGATGCTGGTCCTCGGCGCCGGCTTGCAGGGCTCGGCGGCGGCGTACAACCTGCTGATGGATCCGAGGGTCGAGCAGGTGACCCTGGCCGACCTGCATCCCAACCGCCCCCCGGTGTTTCTGCAGCCATACCTCGGCAAGCGCCTCCGCGCGGTACCGCTGGACGCGGGCGATTTCACCCTGGTCGTGGAGTTGATGCGGGGCCACGATGCGGCGCTCTGCGCGCTGCCCTACTACTTCAACGAGCCGATGACCCGTGCCGCCATCGAAGCCGGCTCGCATTTTTGTGATCTGGGCGGCAATACCGAAATCGTCTTCCGCCAGGCGAAACTCCACGACGCCGCGCTTGCCGCGGGCGTGTCCGTGGTTCCCGACTGCGGTCTCGCCCCCGGGATGGTGAACATTCTGGCCGCGGAAGGCATCCGGCGCCTCGATCGCGCCCGGTCGGTGCGGATCTATGTCGGCGGGCTTCCCCAGCATCCCGAACCACCCCTCAACTACCAGATCGTCTATTCGCTCGAAGGGGCACTGGATTACTACACGACGCCGTCCTGGGTGCTGCGGGGTGGGAAGGCGGTGCAGGTGGACGCCCTCTCCGAGCTGGAGACTCAGGAATTCCCCGCGCCGGTCGGGGTGCTCGAGGCGTTTCACACCGGGGGCGGCATCAGCACCATGCCCTTCGCTTTCCAGGGCAAGATCGACCTGATGGAATACAAGACCCTGCGTTACCCCGGCCACGTCGCGATCATGGGGCCGATCCGGGAACTGGGGCTCATCTCCAACACCCCGATCCCGGTCAAGGGACAGTCGGTGGTGCCCCGCGATCTGTTCATCGCGGCGGTGCAGCCGAAGCTCTACAAGCCCGAGGGGCGGGACCTGGTGGCGCTCCGGGTGATCGTCGCGGGGGAAAAGGACGCCGCGCCCCGGACGGTGACCTTCGAGCTCCTCGACTACTACGATGCCGCGCTGGGCATCAGCGCCATGATGCGGGCCACCGGATTTTCGCTGTCGCTCACCGCCCTCATGCAGGCGGACGGGAGCATCACGGCTAAGGGCGTCCACACCCCCGACGAGGCGGTGCCCTTCCGGCCGTACGTTGACGGGCTGGCGCGGTTCGGCGTGCGGATCGAGGAGCGTTGAAGGAGAGGTGATTGCGTGAGCGCCGAGCCGGATCTCGACTTTCCTTCGCTCTGGTCCCGAGCGATTCCCTGGGCCGCGTATCTGCGCCCGGACATGGAGCAATACCAGCTCTGGGACGGGGTGTACCAGCACGTCCTGGTGCCCGGATGGGCGCTGGAGGGATTCCTCGGTTCCCCCGCCCGAAAACTCCTGGTCCTGGCGGCCGACTGGTGCGGCGATGCCGCGAACACCCTTCCGGTACTGGCACGCCTGGTAGATCTGGTGCGCGGCATGGAGCTCCGGATCCTGGAGCGGGACGCCTATCCGCAGGTCATGGCCCGGTATCTCACCAAGGGGACCCGCTCGATTCCGATCGTGATCGCTCTGGACGAAGCGTTCCACGAGCTGGGCCACTGGGGCCCGCGGCCCGCCGCCCTCCAGGAGTGGGTGATGGCGAACAAGAAAACCATGCCCAGCCCCCAGCGTTACGCCTACGCCCGGAAGTGGTACGCCAAGGACAAGGGTGAATCGACCCTGCGGGAGGTGCTCGCGGCTCTGCGCCCTGGCTCCTATTCTTAGGCGTCCCATTCGGAGAGCGCCACCTGGCCGACATCCCTGACCCGCTCCGCGCCGCCCTGTCGGGCGCCTACCGACTCGAGTCGGAGATCGGGCGGGGGGGCATGGCCACGGTGTACGCCGCCGAGGATCTAAAGCACGGGCGCAAGGTGGCCATCAAGGTGCTGCGCCCGGAGCTGCTGACCCTGGGCACCGAAGCGGAGCGGTTCCTCCGTGAAATCCGCATCGCCGCCCGCCTCAGCCACCCGGGAATCCTCCCGCTGCACGATTCCGGTGAGCGCAACGGTTTCCTGTTCTACGTCATGCCATTCGTAGGCGCCCAATCCCTCCGCGACCGGCTGCGCAGCGAGGACCGGCTCCCCATCGAGGAGGCGCTGGGAATCGCCCGCTCGGTGGCCGCCGCTCTCGACTATGCGCACCGGCAGAACGTCCTGCACCGCGACATCAAACCGGAGAACATTCTCCTCCACGAGGGACAAGCGGTGCTCGCCGATTTCGGCATCGCGCGGGCGATCACCGTGGCCGCCACCGATCACGTCACCGAGCGCGGGCTCATGATCGGCACCCCGGCGTACATGAGCCCCGAGCAGGGGGCGGCCGAGGGCATTCTGGATGGACGGAGCGATCAGTACTCCCTGGCGTGCGTGGTGTACGAAATGCTGGCGGGAACTCCGCCGTTTCACGGGCGGACCGCCGCCGCCACCTTGCTCCGGCACCTGAACGAGCCGCCGCCGTCGTTGCGCGCCCGGCGGCCCACCGTTCCCGAACCGGCGGAGCGGGCCATCCTCCGCGCCCTGGCGAAGGACCCGCAGGCGCGCTTTCCCACCGTGGCGGAGTTCGCCGACGCCCTCCGGATCCGGGTCCGCGACCTGCCCGAGGATGCGGCGCCGCTGGCATTCCGTGCCGAACGGGCGATCGCGGTGCTCCCCTTCGTCAATTCCAGCCCCGACCCCGAGAACGAGTACCTGAGCGACGGTCTGACCGACGAGCTCATCAACGCTCTGGCCGGCGTCGAGGGGCTCCGGGTCGCCTCGCGCACGTCGGTGTTCGCCCTCAAGGGGAGCCGGCGCCCGGTGCCGGCGCTCGGCGCCGAGCTGGGGGTGTCGGTCGTGCTGGAGGGCACCGTTCGCCGGTCGGGCCCCCGGGTTCGCATTACCACCCAGCTGAGCAACGCGGCGGACGGCGGTCTGCTGTGGTCGGAGCGGTACGATCGCGAGCTCGACGACATCTTCGCGCTGGAGGAGGAAATCGCCCGGACCATCGTGGCGGCGTTGCGGGCGCGTTTCATCGGCGAGGTGGCCGATCCGACGCCCAGGCGCTACACCGACAACGTCAGCGCCTATCAGCTCTACCTGAAGGGTCGCTACGCCTGGAACAAGCGAACCGCCGAGGGAATCGGCGAGGCGATTCACTATTTCGAGGGGGCCATCGCCGAGGATCCCTCCTACGCCCTGGCCTACACCGGGCTGTCGGACTGTCACGCCCTCCACGTGGACTACCGCGGCGCGCCGGTCACCGAGGGAATGCGGCGCGCGCGGGAGGAGGCCCTCCACGCCCTCGCGCTGGACGAGGGACTCGCCGAGGCCCACACCTCCCTCGCCTGGGTGATGTTCATCCACGATTGGGATTGGCCCGGTGCCGCGCTGCATTTCACCCGGGCCATCGAGCTCAACCCGCGCTACCCCACCGCTCGGCAGTGGCGCTCGTGGTTCCTGACCTCCATGGGCCGCAGCAACGAGGCCCTCGCCGAGGGCCGGATGGCGCAGGAGCTGGATCCCGCCTCGGTCTCGATCCGGCGGTCGCTCGGCTGGCTGTACTACTATGGGCGGCGGTACGGCGAGGCGGTGCTGCAGCTTCGCCAGGCCCTGGCGATGAACCCCACTTCCGATGAAACCCAGTGCATCCTCGGATTGGCCTACAGCAATCTGGGGCGGCTCGACGAGGCGGAGCAGATGCTGCGGGAGGCCCATGCCGGCGCCCGAGGGGAAAACCATCGCGCCTTCGCCGCCCTCGCCCGGATCGCGGTGATCCGGGGCCGCAGGGCCGAGGCCGAGGCCGCTCTCGCCACACTGGAGGAAACGGCGAAGGTTCGCTACGTCTCGCCGGCCGACCTCGCCCGGATCCACCTGGCGCTGGGCGATCTCGACGCCACGTTTTCCTGGATCGAGCGGGCCCGGGTGGAGCGGAGAGGCTGGCTGGTCTATCTCAACGTGGATCCCCTGCTGGATCCGATCCGAGGCGACCCGCGGTTTGTGGAGCTGGTCCGGAGGATGAATCTGGACTGATCAGAAGCTCCAGCCGTTGCTCATGGTGAACCGAAAGCCGTCCGGCCCGCCCGCAAAGTTGAGAATCAGCGGCGCGCTCCGGAGAATCCGGATTCCCAATCCGCCGCCGCCGCCCACCTTCCAACCGTCGAACGCTAGCCGCGCGCCCTCGGCGTAGGCCCGTCCGGCGTCGCTGAAGGCGATCAAGGTGATGGCGCCGTAATCGCCCAGATCGAGGAGGTTGTGCCGGACCTCGAGGCCGGCGAAGAAGAGCCCCCGTCCGGCGAAGCGTCCCGGGACGAAGCTCCGCTGCGACTCCGCGCCGCCGTACACCGGGACCTCACTCTCCCATCCGGGAAATCGATAGCGCGCGTCGAGGGGAGCACTCCTGCCGACGCCCCGAAACGCCACCCGACCCGCGATCACGGTGCCCTGGCGGGGCGAGACATAGCCCCGGAGGTGCGCATAGCCCCCGAGGTACCCGCGGTCCGTCACCGACGCGGCGTAGGGGAGGGCGGCCCCGAGTGCGAAGGGTTGAATGAATCGCTCCTCGAACCGTCCGCTGCCTCCGTAGAACCCCGCCTCGAACAGCACACCCTTGCTGGGGAGGTACTCGTTGTCCCGGGTATCGAGCAGGAGGGAAACCCGTCCGGTAACGTCGGTGCTGTTGAGCGGGTCGCCGAAGTAGTCCGAAGCGAAGAGGGTGCCATCGGCCACGGAGGTCAGGCGGGAGTGTACCACACCGGCGCCCACCGCGGCCACGAGCGGCCCCACGAGGCGTCGAGTCGCCTCGACGCGCGCGAAGTACCGGGTCCGGCGCACCTGGTAGAAATCATCGGGGTAGGCGCTGCGCGGAGTGAAACTCTCGTTGGAGCCGTCGGCGCCGCAGCCGAAGTAGCCGAACCGATCCTCGCGCACCGCGCCGAGATCGGCGGCGAAGCGCCACCCCTGCACCAGGAGCGGGGCACGGAACTTGGTGGTGACGAACCAGCTGCCATGAAGGCTCGCACCCGCCTCGGCGGAGAAGATGCCGTCAAAGGGCACCCGGGCCTCATAGTCGGCCTGGCGGGCAAACTGGTAGTGCGCCACCAGCTCGAGCCCGGTGGAAGGATTGCCGAAGAGGTAGGGGTAGTAGCTGGCTCGCCACGGCGCGGCGCTTTGGGCCGCGAGCGGCGCGGCGGCGAGCAGGGCGGCCAGGGTCAGGCCGGACCGGCGCATCAGGTTATTGCCGCTGGTAGAGCGAGGCGCCATCGAGCGTGCGCGCGCCGTTGGCTTCGTCGCTCGCGGCGTAGCGGGTGGGGAAGAGCCCGGCGCAGCCATACTCGCCCACCTTGTTGACGGCGTAGTACTGGATCTGGAACCGGGGCAGTCCCTTCTCGTCGATCAGGCGTGCCGGCGCCATGGCAACGACCCGCTTGAGGGTGGCCAGGCAGGCGTCGGTAGGCTTCATGCCCCGGCGCATGTGCTCCACCGTGAGGAATCCCCCGCAGACCATGATGTTCGCCTCGCCCAGCCCGGTGGAGCCGGCGGCACCGATTTCGTTGTCGGTGTATTGCCCCGCCCCCACAATCGGCGAATCGCCCGCCCGCCCGGGAATCTTCCAGGCCAGCCCGGCGGTGGTGGTGACGGAGGAGATTTCTCCCTTCTCGTTGACCAGATTCATGTTGATGGTGCCGGTCGGCCGGGCAACCATCGGTAGATTGTCGGGCACGTCGACCCAGTCGTCGTCGTGGCCGCGGTTGGCCCGCCACTTGAGCCAGAGCTGCCGGGACTCGGGGGTGAGGAGGTCCTCCTCCTTGAAGCCGTAGGAGAGCGCGAATTTCTTGGCCCCCTCGCCCACCAGCAGAATGTGGTTGGTGTACTTGAGCACCAGGCGGGCCACCTCGCTTGGCGTCTTGATGCCTTCGAGACATGCCACCGCGCCGGCCCGCCGGGTCGGGCCGTGCACGCAACTCGCGTCCAGCTGCACCACACCGTCCTCGTTGGGCAGCCCGCCGTATCCCACGGAGTTGTCCGTGGGGTCGAGCTCCTGGATCTTGACCCCTTCGACGCCGGCGTCGAGCGTGTCGGTGCCCTTCTGCATCAGCTCGATCGCGAGCTTGACCCCCCGGATACCGTTGGCGGAGGACACCGCCACGAATTTCGCCGCACGGCTCCGCCGGATCCACGGCGCCGCGGGGACGGTCGCGGCCGCCACCTCGGGGAGAGCGGTGCCGGCCGCCGCGAGGGCCGCGGTGCCGAGAAAGGTGCGACGGGTAACGGCGTCGGACACGGGGCGCTCCGGACAGGGGAAGCCTCACGGGCAGCGCAGAGAATCAGGCAGCGGCGATCACTCCTGTCAACTTGCCGGGCTCCCAGGCCGCCTCTACCTTCGGGGCGTGCCGCTCCTCTCGGATTCGCTGCGGGGCCGCGCGCAGACCCTGGACACCGATCCCTTCAGCTACCTGCGCGGCGTCCTGGCCTTCTTTCTGGGCGGTGGCACCGTGGTCGCGCTGCTCCTGGCGCTTTCCGGCCTGGCGCCCCGGGCGCTGCTCCTTGCCGGACTCCTCTGGACCCTCTACGGCCTGCTCTCCGGGATGGTGGACGTCGTGCTGGATCCGCTGATCGACCTCGCCGGCGACATCCTCTCCAACGTCGGGCTGGTCCGTGCCGGCGGAGGCTTTTCCGCCGAAGAGACCCTGGAGGCACAGGGCCATGCCGACGCCGCCGCCGAAGCCTATCGGCTGCGGGCCGAGGCGCCGCGCGACCGGGCGACGGCGCTGCTCCGCCGTGCCGAGCTGCTGGGCGGCCCCCTTGGCCAGCCGGAGGCGGCCCGTGACGAGCTCGAGACGCTGCAGAAGGACGCCGGCAGCCTGAGCGACGACGACGACTGTCGGGTGGGGCTGGCGCTGGCGGAACTCTACGAGCAGCGGCTCCACGATCCCGGACGCGCGCTGTTCGAGCTGAGGCGGCTGCTCGATCGGCATCCCCACTCCCGCCGCGCTCGCGCGCTCCGCGGCCGCCTCGGCGCGCTCCGCGCCCAACACTTCTCTGAGACCACGCCATGACCCGGCGCGCCCGCCTCGACCCCGCGATCTTCCACCTGCCGGTCGAGAGGATGCGTGCCGGCTATTACTCCGACAAGTATTTCACCCGGGCGCGCGACATTCTGCTGGCCGACGACTACCACCCCCGCGTCACGATGCAGGTATTCGGAAAGGCCACCTCCTTCCTGGGCGGGATCGACGAGGCCATCGCAATCCTCAAGCTCTGCGCCATCGAGTGGCGCGACCTCGAGGTGTGGGCGCTCCACGACGGCGACGCCATCGAGCCGTGGGAGACGGTGCTGCTGATCGAGGGGCCCTACGACGCCTTCGCGCACCTCGAGACGCTGTACCTCGGCGTGCTGGCGCGCCGCACCCGGGTCGGTACCAACACCCGGCGGGTGGTGGAGGCGGCGCGGCCCAAGGAAGTGATGTTCTTCCCGGCGCGCCACGACCACTGGCTGGTGCAGACCGGCGACGGATACGCCGCCCACATCGCAGGGGCGATCGGCGTCTCCACCGACGCGCAGGCGTCCTGGTGGGGAAGCGAAGGCATCGGCACGGTGCCGCACGCCCTGATCACCGCGTACGGCGGCGATACCGTCCTCGCCACCCGGAAGTTCGCCGACCATATCGACCCGACGGTCCGGCTGGTGACCCTGGTCGATTTCGAGAACGACTGCGTCCGCACCTCGCTCGAGCTGGCCGACGCCCTGGGAGACCGGCTCTACGGCGTCCGCATCGACACCAGCGAGATGCTGGTCGACAAGTCGGTGATCCCCCAGATGGGTCGCTTTCGCCCAACCGGCGTCTGCCCGCAGCTGGTCTGGAACGTGCGCCAGGCGCTCGACGCCCGCGGGTTCGGCAACGTCAAGATTATCGTGTCGGGCGGCTTCAACGTCGAGAAGATCCAGGAATTCGAGCGGTTCGGCGTCCCGGTGGACGCCTATGGCGTCGGCAGCAGTCTCTTCCAGGGGCGGTTCGATTTCACCGCCGACGTGGTCAAGCACGAAGGCAAGCCCTGCGCGAAGGTGGGACGGGAATTTCGCCCCAATCCGCGGCTGGAGCGGGTGGCATGACGACCCTGTTCTGGGACGTGGACACCCAGGTCGACTTCATGCGCAGCTCCGG
>JBGPEJ010000054.1:0-15582 GCA_041482775.1 Gemmatimonadota bacterium
GGCGGGGCGAGGCGGAGTGCCATTGCATTCTGATCGCGGAACGCGATTCGGATCGGCTCAAGGCGTTCGCCGCCACCAACGACGGATTCGAGATCGCGGAGCTGGATTTGGCGGAGCGACGTCAGGGAGACCTGCTGGGCGAGCGGCAATCAGGGGCCGCCGACATCCGGGTGGCCCGGTTTCCCGACGATACCGATCTGCTCACCGTGGCGCGGGACATGGCGCGGGAAATACTGGCCGCCGATCCAGGGCTGGACCGCGCGACCCACGCCCCGCTCAAGGCGCGGGCGTTCCTGCGCTACCCCAAGGCGGAAGCGCTCTTCCGTGTCGGGTAGAGAAGCCGGAGAGTTTGTTGGGAGAAGCCGTTCGAGGGGACGGGTTGTTCGATTTTGGCGGAGGGCCAGGGCGTTCACGACCTGGCCCTCTCGCTGTTCTCCGCAGGTTCAGGCGGAAACCAGCTGCTTCTCTTCGGCCACCTGCTTGGCGCGGAACTCGAAGTGGATAGCTTGCACCGTCTCGAAGTCGCGCGCGGTTTTGAGACGGGTAATCCGCCGGCCGAAAATGTCCACCCGGCGCACCGTTACCCCGGGGAAGATCGGCGAGACATCATACCAGACGCCGGCGCTGAGGCGGGGATAGCGCAGGCTGAACTCGGCCTTAAGACGAGCTTGCATGTCGGTCATGGATCCACCTCGGATGATCGGGGAGTTCTGGGTCCCTAGTATTGGCTCGGCTGCAGATCGTCGCAAGATCCGAGAAAGACGACACCGTTCAATTTCTGGTCAGTATGCGCAGGCTTCGCAGAGTCCTTGGCTACCTCGGGCCCGGTCTGATTACCGGAGCGGCCGACGACGACCCCTCCGGGGTGGTCACTTACTCCATTGCCGGGGCGCAGTTTGGGCTCGGCCTCCTGTGGACCGCCCTCCTGACCTGGCCGCTCATGGCAGCGGTTCAGATGATGTGCGCCCGGGTCGGGATGGTTACCGGCCGCGGCCTGGTAGGGGCGCTGCAAACTCGGTTACCTCGCCCCGTCATCATCCTGGGCACCATGGGCCTCCTGATCGCGAATACCATCAACATCGGCGCGGACCTGGCCGCGATGGCCGATGCCGCGCAGCTGTTCACCGGGGCAAGCTCGCATCTCTGGGCGCCCATCTTCGGCATCGGCCTGGCGTGGGCCACGGTAAAGCTTCGCTACGAGACCATCGCGCGATTGCTCAAGTGGCTGGCGCTCTCGCTCTTTGCCTACGTGGTCTGCGCCATCTATGTCGGGCCCGATTGGGGAGTGGTGGCGCGGGCGACCATTCTTCCCGCAGCACCGCACAGCCGCGCCATGTGGGGGGCGCTGGTGGCCATCCTGGGCACCACGATCAGTCCCTACCTCTTCTTCTGGCAGGCCTCCCAGGAAGTCGAGGAAGAGCGCGATCGGGGCCGGCTCACCGTGGCGGACCGCCAGGGCGCAACTTCCGAGGAGATCCTGGCTCGCAAGGTGGATGTGGGGGTGGGGACGTTCTTCTCCAACCTGGTGATGTTCTTCATCATCCTGACCACCGCGGTCACGCTCAACGCGCATGGAATCACCGGCATCACCAGCTCCCGCGAGGCGACGATCGCTCTGGAGCCGATTGCCGGCCGGTTTGCCTCGGTGCTCTACGCGGCGGCCATCATCGGAGTCGGTCTGCTCGCGGTGCCCACGCTCACCGGGTCCGCCGCCTACGCCCTGGCCGAGACGTTCGGCTGGAACGACGGGCTCGACCGGCGGTTCCGCGATGCCCCCGCCTTCTACGGAGTGGTGATCGTCGCATCGCTGGGCGGGATCGTCATGGACCTGGTGAAGGTGAACCCGATCCGGACCCTCTACTGGTCCGCGGTGATCAACGGCGTGCTGGCGCCGTTCCTGCTGCTGGGCATCCTCGCGGTCGCTTCGGACTCCCGGCTGATGCGCGCGCAGCCCAGCTCCCGCCTGGGCCGCGCCGTCGTGCTCACGACCATCGTATGCATGTTCGGCGCGGCGGTCGGGATGTTGGTTCTCTGACTCCGCGTTGACCCCCCTCCCGTGGAGGGCTACAATCCGCCTCCTATGACTTCAGCCTACATCGAGGATCTCGCCAACCACGTGGGGCAGGTGGTGACGGTGCGGGGGTGGGTCGCCACCACCCGTTCCAGCGGCAAGATCGCCTTCCTCGTGGTTCGCGACGGCACCGGCTACCTCCAGGCCGTCGTTGCCCGGAAGGAGGTCTCCGACCAGGTGTGGGAGGCGTTCGGCGCCCTCACCCAGGAAACCTCGGTCGCGGTCACCGGCCAGGTGCGGCAGGACGCGCGAGCGCCCGGCGGGTTCGAGCTCACCGCCACCGGACTCGAGATCCTCGGCCCCAGTGTGGACTTCCCGATCACTCCCAAGGAGCACGGTACCCAGTTCCTCTTCCAGAACCGGCATCTCTGGCTCCGAAGCCGCAAGCAGGTGGCCATCGCCAAGGTGCGCCACGCCGTGGTGCAGGGCATCCACGACTTCTTCGACCAGCGCGGTTTTACCCACGTCGACACTCCGATCCTGACCGGCTCCATCGGGGAACAGGCGGGGGAGTTGTTCGCCACCGACTACTTCGACCTCGGCAAGGCGTATCTGGCCCAGACCGGCCAGCTCTACGTCGAGGCGGCGGCCGCAGCGCTGGGCAAGGTGTACTGCTTCGGGCCGACCTTTCGCGCCGAGAAGTCCAAGACCCGGCGTCACCTCACCGAATTCTGGATGGTCGAGCCCGAAGTGGCGTTCAACGACTCCGACGCCAACATGCAGCTCCAGGAGCAGTTCGTGAGCTTCATCGTGGCACGGGCGCTGGAGCGCTGCCGGGAACCGCTGCTCGAGCTGGAACGGGACCCCGCGCGACTCGAGAAAGTCACCGCACCGTTCCCGCGGATGACCTACACCGAGGCAATCGCGAAGCTCAACGCCACCGGCAGCGACATCCAATGGGGCCAGGACCTGGGCGGGGACGACGAGACCCTCATTGCGAAGGATTCCGACCGGCCGGTGTTCGTCTGCAATTACCCGAAGGAGGTCAAGGCGTTCTACATGAAGGAGAACCCGGCCGACCCCCGAACGGTTCTCGGAAACGACTGCCTGGCTCCCGAGGGGTATGGGGAAATCATCGGCGGGTCGCAACGGGAGGACGATCACGACAGGCTGCTGGCGCGGATCGTGGCGCAGGGCCTCGACCCCGCGGCGTACGCCTGGTATCTCGACCTCCGGAAGTACGGCACCTTTGTCCACTCCGGCTTCGGGCTCGGGGTGGAGCGGACCGTCGCCTGGATCTGCGGGATTCCCCATATCCGGGAGGCGATCGCCTTCCCGCGCCAGATCCACCGGCTGTATCCCTAGCGCAAAGTGACCCGTCTGCTCGTCCTGCTGGTGCTCCTTTCCCCCGGCCTCGCCGCCGCTCAGGCCACTGTGGTGCTGCGTCCCGGACTGGTCATCACCCATTCGGTGCGGGTTATCCCCCGGCATTACCGGCTTCCCGCGCCGGCCTCACTCGACTCCGCGGCGGTCACCATCCGGGGCGAGAACATCGTCGTGGATTTCTCCGGAGCAACACTGGACGGCTCCGCACCCGGTGCTTCCCCCGACCTCGCCGCGGGGGTGGCCATCCGGGTCGAGGGCGGACACAATGTGCGGATTCTCCATGCCCGGATCCGCGGCTACCGGTTCGGCGTGCTGGCCCGCGAAACCCACGGGCTCGACCTGATCGACAACGACGCCAGCGACACCTGGAAGCCCCGGCTCTTCAGCGTAGTCGAGCACGAGAGCCTGGCGGACTGGCTCTCCTTCCACCACAACGAGAAGGACGAGTGGCTCCGTTACGGAGCGGCGTTCTACTTGAGCGGGGTGAGTGGGGGTGAGCTTCGCGGCAATCGCGCCGAACGGGGGATGAACGGGCTCCTGCTGGTTCGGAGCGATCACCTGGAAATCGGGGAGAACGACTTTTCCTTCAACTCGGGAGTCGGGATCGGCCTCTACCGCTCGAGCGACAACACCATCGTCCGGAACCGGCTGGATTACGACGTCCGGGGCTACAGCCATGGCTTCTACCGCCGGGGGCAGGATTCGGCGGGGCTGCTCCTGTACGAGCAGAGCGATCGCAATGTGGTGGCCTGGAACTCCGCGACCCATGGCGGGGACGGGCTTTTCCTCTGGGCCGGCCAGAGCACCATGGACACCGGCGAGGGCGGAGCCAACGACAATGTGTTCTACCAGAACGACTTCAGCTTTGCTCCCGCGAATTCGATGGAAGCCACCTTCAGCCGGAATGCTTTCGTGGCGAACCGCGCCGAAGGCAGCGACTACGGCCTCTGGGGCGGCTACAGCTTCGAGTCGAAGGTGGTGGCCAATTGCTTCATCCGGAATCGAATCGGCATCGCCATCGAGCATGGGCAGGACAACGTCATCGCGGCCAATCGGTTCGAGGGGGATTCCGCCGCTATCCGGGTCTGGGCCGATTCGATCGAGCCGTCCGACTGGGGCTACCCCAAGCACCGAGACACCCGGAGCCGGGACTATCGGATCGAGGGGAACCGGTTTGCCGGCAACCGGGTGATGGTCGATGCCCGGAACACCTCGGGTCTGCTGCGGGTGAACAGTGATTCGGTGGCCGCGGCCGCCTCGGAGTGCGCGCCGCCGAAGCCGCCGGCGGAGTTCGAGAAACTGGTCCCCCGCATGCCGGGCGTCACCCGCCAGGCGCCCGGCTCCGCGCTGGCGCGGCGCGACCGCTCGGCGATCGTGGTGAATGAATGGGGCCCCTACGACTGGCGGCAGCCCAAGCTCTGGCCGGTAGACAGCACTCGCGCCGTTCCACTCCGCCTCGCTGTGCTCGGTCCTGCCGGCAGCTGGCGGGTGGTGAGCCGGCGCGGCTTGGAGAAGGTGTCGGAATCGGCGGGAAGGATTGGGGACACGCTGACTGTCACCCCGGCGGCGGATTCCCGGGGTGATTGGAGCCTCGAGCTGGAATACCGGGGCGGGGCGGGGAAGCCGTCACGATTCCGGTATGAGCGCTTCGAGCCCGTGGCTGAATGGGAGGTCCGCTTCTGGTCCTGGGCTGACAGCACCGATCTCCGGCAGGGTCCGGAGCGGTTCGCGCAACTCTCCACTGCGCCGCCGATCCTGACCCGGCGCGAGTCCCGACTCGACTATGAGTGGTATCGCCCCGCGATCAAGGAGCTCCCCCGGGAGCGCTTCGCGCTCGACGCTTCCGCGGCGGTCTCCCTCCCGCCGGGCGACTACACCATCCGCACCATCAGCGATGACGGCATCCGGATATGGTCGGATGGCCGCTTGATCATTGATCATTGGGCGCCCCATGAATCGATGCTCGATTACGCGGCGCTCACCGGCGGGTGGCACCAGCTCCGGGTGCAGTACTACCAGGTGGACGGCTGGACCGAGCTGCGCCTCGAAATCCTCAAGGGAAGCACCCGTTCGAGCGGGTCACCGGGACCGCACTAACTCCCACCGCGCTTCGATTCCTCCCAGAGCCCATCGAGGAGCGGCAATCCCGCGGTGTGGAGGTCGATCCCCCGGGCGCTCGCCAGCCCTTCGACTCCGGAGAATCGCTCCCGGAACCGCTGGTTGGCGCGCTCCAGCGCCGGTCCGGAGTGAACGCCCACCTTCCGCGCGAGATTCACCACCGAGAACAGCAGGTCACCGATTTCATGGTCGAGCCGGTCCGGCGCTCGCTCCGCCTCGACCTCCGCCAGCTCTTCCCGCACCTTGGCCGCCGGGCCGGTTGCGTCGGGCCAGTCGAATCCAACCGCCGCGGCCCGCTCCTGCAGCCGATGGGCCATCAGCAGATCGGGCAGAGTGGGCGGCAATCCTTGGAGAATTCCGCGCTGCGGGTGCTCATTCCGTTTGAGCGTCTCCCAATTCTCCTTGGGTCCGAGCTCGAAGAGATGGGGATGCCGTCGCTTCATTTTGGTCTCGAGATCGCTCGCGGCGTCGTCCGGGGTGAACTCGGAAGCCTCTTCCGCCAGAACCAGCTGCCAGCCCAGGTGGAGGAGCAGGTCCGCCACCTCCTGACGGATGGCCGCGGGGTCGCCCGACGCGATGGCGTGATCCAGTTCGTGCGCCTCCTCGAGCAGGTAGGGCCTCAAGGTTTCCCGGGTCTGGACCCGGTCCCAGGAGCACCGATTCCGGAGGTCCCGGACCATCGCCATGGCGCGTCCAAGCGCTGATTTTTCTTGCATTTAGCCTCCTGGGCCGGTATTCTATCCGCTGCCGTGACCAAGTCAATTCCGGAGGCACCGGACCGGGCCTGGCTCGACGTCGACCTCGGTGCACTGGTCCGGAACGCCCGCCGCTTCGTGGAGCTGATCGGGGCTCCTCTCCTGCCAATGGTGAAGGGCAACGCCTACGGGCTCGGCGCCGTGCCGGTGGCGCGGGCGCTGGAAGCGGTTGAGCCGTGGGGGTTCGGGGTGGCAACGACCGAAGAGGGTGTGGTGCTCCGCGAGGCGGGCATTGAGCGCCCGGTGGTGGTGTTTTCGCCGTTGCGGCCGGTTGATGCGCCCAGCTACGGCAGGTTCGGTCTCCGTCCCGTAATCGGAGACCTCGAGGCGCTGGATGCGTGGCTCGGGCAGGGCGGCGGCCCCTTTCACATCGAAATCGACACCGGGATGTCCCGCGCGGGATTTTGCTGGCACGATGCCGCCGCGATCGACCAGCTGCGCCAGCGGCTCCGCGGCGCCGGCGGGTGGGAGGGGATTTTCACGCACTTTCACTCCGCCGATACCGACCCGGCGGCAACCCGGGACCAGGCGGTGCGCTTCGAGCAGGTCCAGAACGCCATCGGGAGCCGTCCCCCGCTGGTGCATCTGGCCAGCAGCGCCGCGGCACAGTTCGCCGGCGAATACCGCGGCGATCTGGCCCGCCCGGGCATCTTCCTCTACGGCGGTTCCGCCGGAACCCTCGAGCCGGAGCCGGTGGCGAGACTCGGTGCGCGGGTCATCGCGCTCCGGCGTCTCCGCCCGGGCGACACCGTGAGCTACGGCGCCGAGGCGCGGGTCGAGACCGACACCACCATCGCCACACTCTCCATCGGCTACGGTGACGGGGTGCCCCGGGCGCTGGGGAGCCGGGGCAGGATCGAGCTCAACGGCGCCATCGTTCCGATCGTCGGTCGGGTCACCATGGACATGATCATGGTGGATGTCGGAGATACTCCCGTGGCCCTGGGGGATGTCGCCACGCTGTTCGGCGGCCGGGTAACGCTCGATAAGCAGGCTGCGCTGGCGGGGACCATTTCGTACGAGCTGCTCACTCTTCTCACGCCGAGGATCCCTCGGCGCTACCACTCCGGCCCATGAATCCGCACTTCGCACCGCTCGTTCTCGGGTTGGCCCAACAGGCCGAATCCGCTCTGCAGGGAAACCTCCCCCCGGGGACGGACAAGATTCTGCCCAACGCGAACCCGAGAGACATCGCCCAGACCCTGATCGACACCCTCGCGATGCTGGAGCAGAAGATGCAGGGGCATCTCGATCCCGATGAGCAGCAGCTGCTCACCCAGTTGCTCACCGCGCTCCGGTTTCAATTCGTGAAGGGTGGAGGGCACTGAGGTGGCGCGCCGCGCGGCGATCATCGTGCTCGACGGGCTGGGCATCGGCCCGGCGCACGATACCGCCGCCTACGGCGACACCGGCAGCGATACGCTCGGCAACGTCCTGCGCGCGGCGGGCGGGGTAGCGCTTCCCCACCTCGAGTGGCTGGGGCTCGGGTGCTGCGCTCCCCTCGAAGGATTGCCGCCGGCCGCCTTTCCCGCCGCCGCCTACGGGACCGCCCAGCCCGCGAGCGCCGGCAAGGACAGCACGACCGGTCATTGGGAGCTGTGCGGGGTCATCCTCGAGAAGCCCTTTCCGACCTATCCCCGCGGGTTCCCCGCCGAGGTGATTGCCGAGTTCTCCCGCCGCACCGGGCGGGGTGTCCTGGGGAACAGGCCGGCGTCGGGCACCGCCATCATCGACGAATTCGGGGCGGAGCATCAGGCCACCGGAAAGTGGATCGTGTACACCTCGGCCGACAGCGTGTTCCAGGTTGCCGCCCACGAGGAGACCATCCCCCTGGCCGAGCTCTACGCCGGGTGCGCTGCGGCTCGGGAGCTGCTCCGGGGGCCCCACGCCGTGTCCCGGGTCATCGCGCGGCCGTTCTCCGGCGCCGCCGGCGGCTACCGCCGCACCCCCAACCGCAAGGATCTGAGCCTGGAGCCCACCGGGCCCACCCTCCTCGATCATCTGGCCACCGCGGGGGTCCCGCGGGTTGGAGTGGGGAAGGTGGACGATCTCTTCGCCGGCCGCGGAATCACCAGCACCCATACCCCCACCAACGCCGACGCCTACCGGCTGATTCGACAGGCCCTGGGCTCGATGGAGCGGGGCTTCCTGTTCGTGAACGTGATCGAGTTCGACCAGAGCTGGGGGCATCGCAACGACGTCCCCGGTTTCGTGGGGGGCCTCCGGGAGCTGGACGGGGCCATTCCCGTGCTGCTCGAGGGGGCTCAAGAGGAAGACCTGATTATCTTTACGGCGGATCACGGGAACGACCCGACCACCCCCTCCACCGACCACGCGAGGGAGCGGGTGCCGATCCTGGTGTACGGGCCGCGAGTCAGGGCCGTCCCTCTGGGGGAGCGGCGCACCTTTGCCGACATGGGGCAGACGGTCGCCGAGTTCCTCGGGGTGGCCCGGCTCGCGGCCGGCACGTCTTTTCTCGATGAGGTCTGGAGTGAGTGATCAGCTGGTCGATGCCGCGCGCGCCGCGCAGCAGCACGCCTATTGCCCCTACTCGCACTACCGGGTCGGCGCGGCGTTGCTCGCGGAAGACGGCGCCGTCTTCGTCGGCTGCAATGTCGAGAATGCTTCCTATGGACTTACCATCTGCGCCGAGCGCTCGGCGCTGTTCACTGCGGTGAGCGCGGGGGCGCGCCGGTTTCAGCGCATCGTGGTCGCCACCGACTCCGATCCGCCAGGGCCGCCCTGCGGCGCGTGCCGCCAGGTCCTGGCGGAGTTCGGCCCCGAGCTCGAGGTGGAAGCGGTTGGCCCGACCCGGTCGAAGCGCTGGCGGCTGCGGGAGCTGTTGCCCGATGCGTTCACCAAGGAGCTGCTCGCGTGAGGCCGATCGCGTGGTGGGGAGGCGCCTGCGCGCTGGCCATACTGGCTGCGGCCTGCCAGGAAAAGCTCGCCAGCCCGGCCGACTGTCCCGAGCTCTGCCCCGGAACCAGCCTCACCATCAAGGACACCACCCTCACGGCGCTGGTCGGGGCGGACAGCTCGTACACCGGCTACATCGGGTATGCGGCCACCTCCGCGCTGCTGGTGTCCGACGGCCTGAGCGCCGGTGAGGCACGGATCTGGGCGGCCTTTCCCAAGCGGCCGGACTCGATCACCGTCGACGGCCTTGCCCAGGCCTTTACCCCCGATTCGGTGGCCATCATCCTCACGCTGGTGGCGCGGGACTCGCTGGTTCACCCGCTCCGGCTCTTCGTGCACCGGATTCCCAACGGTCACGACAGCACCACCACGTTCCAGGCCATCGATACGCTGCTGACCCCCGCCACCCTGATCGACTCGATCCTGGTGCCGGACACCCTCAAGACCGGGGCGGTGCGGGTGGTCCTCTCCGGCGACGCGATCGCCAAGCTGGCCCCGGCCGACGGTGACAGCGGGCGGATCAGCATTGGCATCCGCGTCAAGGGCCCGACCTCGACCGGCGCGCGGTTCTCGACCCTCGGCAGCACCGCGGGGGGCCCGGTGCTCATCTCTTACGGGCGGGTGGCGGTTACCGATACTGCGAAGCAGCGGCAGACCCTCAACATCGCGGCCGACTCGGCCAATTTCGTGATCAACGGGCCACCCGATCCGCCGGCGGATCAGCTTTTCGTGGGTGGCAGAGGGGGAGCGCGGACCCTGATCCGCTTCTTCCTGCCCAAGTCGGTCAAGGATTCGGCCACGGTCATCCGGGCGACGCTCGAGTTGACGCCGTCCGGACCGCTCAAGGGGCTGCGCAACGATCCGGCGTTGCTGCTGTTGCAGGGATTGCTGGCCGACCTGGGCCCCAAGTCTCCGCCGCTCTCCGGTGCCACGGCATCGACGTTCATTCAGGCGGACGCGACGGTGGTGGAGAGCATCGACGTGCGCAAGATCGTGGCCGCCTGGTTTTCCGCCAACCCGACCCCGACCGCGCTCTTCATCGGGCTTTCTCCGGAAGGCGGCAGCTTCTCCCGGCCGGAGTTCTTCTCCTCCCGATCGGCGGGGTTCGGTCCGCGACTCCGGATTACCTACGCCCTCCCCTCGCGCCCGGGGCACCCCTGATGCGCCGCCTCACCATCGTCGGGCTGCTGCTCTCGACCGCGGGCAGCCTCGCGGCGCAGTCCTCCCAGTTCGGGGTGCGCGGGCTGGGACTGCCGCTCCGGCCGCTCTCGGTGCGCGCCGTGGGCGCCGGTGGCGCGTTCGGCCTGTTCGACCCGGATTCGGGGCTCAATCCCGCTTCGTTCGGGCAAACCGGATTCCTGACCGCGAGCTTTTCCACCGTGCAGAGCTGGCGCCACTCGGTGAGCCCCTCCGGGAACGCTTCGGTGCAGGACAACCGATTCCCCGGAATTGTTGTGGCGGCGCCGGTCGGGGGAACCCACTTCGCCATCGCCCTGAGCGCCACCGGTTACACCGACCGGAATTTCGAGCTGGCCTCGAGGGACACCCTGCTCCTGCGGGGCGCCCCGGTCGAGACGTTTGACACCCTGGTGTCCCACGGCGGGATGAGCGACCTTCGGGCCGCGCTGGCGTGGCGCCAGTCGAAGTCGGTGCAGTGGGGCGTCGGGCTGCATCTGCTCACCGGCTCGAACCGCATGATCAGCCATCGGAATTTTGCCGACACCGCCTATGCCGCGGCGGCGGAGCAATTCACCATTTCGTATCTGGGGTATGGTGTTTCCGGCGGGGTGGTGGCGCGCCTGGGATCGATGCTCACCCTGGCCGGCATGGTGCGCGCTGACCACCGGCTTACGGTGGAGCGCGACAGCGTTCCCTTCGGCGATACCAGGCTGCCGCTCACCGTGTCCGGCGGGGCGCGCCTGCAGCTGGGACCCCGTGCGCTGGTGGCGGGGAGCGTCCTGTTTCGGAACTGGTCGGTATCGAACGCCGACCTGGTGGCCCAAGGGGGCATCGGCAGCGTCAACACCACCGAGTATGACGCTGGGATCGAATACCTCACCGACCCCAAGCGGGGCCAGCACTTCCCGATCCGCCTCGGATTCCATCATGCCACGCTGCCGTTCCCGCTCCGTGCCGGCGACGCCGGGAGCGAGACCGGGATCTCGTTCGGGACCGGGCGTCGCTTCGTGGGCGATCGGGCGGGCGTGGACCTGGCGCTGGAGCGGATCTGGCGGAAGGGTGGAGCGGGATTCAGCGAGCGGGCCACCCTGCTCACCTTCGGGATCTCGGTCCGGCCGTGAAGCGCGTTTATATCGAGACCTACGGCTGCCAGATGAACGTGGCGGATAGCGAGCTGATGCTCGGCGTGCTGGCGCGAGCCGGCTATGAGCAGACCGAGCACCCCGAAGGTGCCGACGTCATGCTGGTCAACACCTGCGCCGTGCGGGACAACGCCGAGCAGCGAGTGGTGGGGCGGGTGGGCGAGCTGATGCGCTACAAGAGGCCCGGCACGGTGCTCGGGGTGGTGGGATGCATGGCCCAGCGCCTGGGACCGCTGCTCCTCGAAAAGGTGCCCCGGGTGGATCTGGTCGTGGGGCCCGACGCCTATCGCAACCTTCCGGAATTGCTGGCCCACGCGGGCGCCGGTGAGCGGATGGCGGACACCGAGTTCCGGAGCTGGGAACATTACGAAGATGTTCCCGCGGTTCGTACGCCCGGTCCGGCACAGTTTGTGACGGTACAGCGGGGCTGCGATTATAAGTGCACCTTTTGCATCGTTCCGTATACCCGCGGTCCGGAGCGCAGTCGTAAGCTCGAGGACATCGTGCGCGAGGTGCGGGAACTTGCAGCGGCGGAGGCCAGCGAAGTTACGCTGCTGGGGCAGACGGTCAATTCGTATGATGATGGAACGCATGACTTCGCCGATCTGCTGCGCGCCGTGGGGGCGGTCGATGGAATTCGGCGGGTGCGGTTCACCAGCCCGTATCCGACCGACTTCACCGATCGGGTCATCGAAGCAATGGCCACCACGCCCGCGGTCTGTGAGCACGTGCACCTGCCGGTACAGAGCGGATCGAACGCGGTGCTCCGGCGAATGCTCCGGCGCTACACCCGTGAAGCCTACCTCGCGGTGGTGGCCCGGCTCCGCGCCGCGATGCCGGGAATCACGGTGAGCACCGACATCATCGTGGGGTTTCCGGGAGAGACCGAGGCCCAGTTCGAGGAAACGGTCACCCTAGTGCAGGAAGCGGAATTCGACGACGCCTATACCTTTCGGTATTCTCCGCGGGACGGAACCCCGGCGGTCAAGCTGGCGGACCGGATCACCGAGGAGGTTGCCGCGAGCCGGCTGGCGCGTCTGATCGAGGCGGTGCGCCGACAGGCCCGGATCCGGAACGGCGGGCGGGTCGGCAGCCGGCACGAAGTGCTGGTCGAGCGGTCGGCGCGCCGGGGCACCCTGATGCTGGGGCGCACCCGCACCAATCACCTGGTGCTGCTCGACCTCCCGGCGTCGGCAATCGGCGAGTATCATATGGCGCGGCTCACCGGAACCACGGGTTCCACCTTCACCGGGGCGGTCGTCGCCCCTCAATTGGCCCTCCTATGAAAATTCACAACAAGGTGGAAGAGCACGTTCACGAGGCGTACGACGCATTGCGGGGCCACTTCCCCAGCTTCTGCGGCTGCGATGTCTGCTCCGCCGATGTGCTGGTCTACGCGCTCAACCGGCTGCCCGCCCGCTACGTAGCCAGCCTCGAGGGCACCGTGATCACCGAGCTCAATCTCGACAAACAGCAGAACCGGGCCGCCATCGAAGTGGCGGTCATGGACGGCTTCCGCCGGGTCACCGATTCTCCACGATGCAAGCAGGCCGGGGTGCAACAGCTGACATCCTAGGGGGGCCGGTGGGGCCGTGAGGCCCCACCCGGTGGTCCTCCTGGTGACCACCTTCGAGGCCGGTCTCGCGACCGGCCTCTCGCATTTTCCGGCACCCGCCCTCGTCATTCTGGTCCTGTCGGTCGCCACCCTGGCGGCTGGGCGGCGCCCCCTCTGGTGGCTTCCCCCACTCGCCGGATTGGGGTTCCTCCTGGGCTTGGCCGCTCGCGCCGCCGATCGCGGTAGCTGCGCCGCCCGGCTTCCCGCGGCCGAATTCTCAGTTGCGATCCGGGTGCTCGAGCCGGTCGAAGACGGCGTTGCCGCCGCGAGCGTCGAAACCCTGCGCTGCACCGGAACCATCACGGTGCGGATCCGGAGCGAGCGGTTGCTCCCCGCCGGATCGCGCTGGATGGTCTCGGGGCGGTGGATTCCGTCGCCCAAGTTCGGCGGTCGGGCGGACGGGATTCTGGTGGCCAACCGGATTTCGCCGCGGCCGGGAGCCCCGTCGCATACCGAGCGGCTCCGGACCTGGCTGGCGCGGACGGTGGCCCGGCTCTACGGCAGCAGAAGCGGGCTGGTCGAGGCGCTGCTGGTTGGGCGGCGCGGCGGCATCGACCCGGTGCTCAATGCTTCCTTCGCCCGCTCCGGTCTGGTCCACCTCCTCTCCATTAGCGGCTTCCACGTCGGGGTCATCCTGGTCTGGGCCCAGTTGTTCTTTCGGGTCCTGCGGCTCCGCCGCGGCGTTGCCGCGGTGGGGTCGGTGCTGCTGGTGTTTCTCTACGTGGCGTTTCTCGGCTGGCCGGCCCCCGCCGCGAGGGCCGCCCTGCTGGCCGGCGTCGCCGCCTGGAGCACCTGGCGTCAGCGCCGGCCGGCGGCCACGCCGCTCCTCGCGGTCACCTGCCTCCTGGTAACCCTGCTGGATCCCTGGGCACTCTTCGACCTGGGCGGGTGGCTCTCGGCCGGAGCGCTCTGGGGGGCGCTCACCTTCACTCGCTGGAGCGATCGGAGCATCGGGACGCAAGCCTGGTGGCGGATGCTGTTCGCCTCCCTCGGGGCTACACTCGCCACCGCGCCGCTCACCGCGGCGGCCTTCGGCGCGGTGGCGCTGGCCGGGATCGCGCTCAACTTCCTGGCCATTCCGCTCGCCGCCCTCGCGGTGCCCGCCGTCCTGCTGAGCATAGTGGTGGCACCGCTGCTCCCTCCGCTGGCCGGCGGCCTCGCGGCCGGCGGTGGTCTGGGGCTCGCCGGGCTGGAAGCGCTGGCCCGGAGCGGCAGTGGACTTCCCTACGGGGCCATCCTCTCGGAGGGGGGGCCGGCGGCCGCGCTGCCCTGGCTCCTGGTGCTGGGCGCGGCGCTCTGGGCGCTGGGAAGGGGGAATACGTCGCGGCGGGCGGCGCTCCGGGTCGGCTGGGCCGTCGGCCTTTCCGGAATCGTCACCGTGCTCCCGGTCGGCCGCCTGATCTCGGCTGACAGCGATACCGGGCTCGCGCTACATTTCCTGAGCGTGGGGCAGGGAGACGCGGCGCTCATTCGCACCCCGGCGGGCCGGTGGATCCTGGTGGACGCCGGCCCGGCGGACGAGCAGCGGAACGCCGGCCGGGACGTGGTACTCCCGTTTCTGATCCGCCACGGCGTGCACCGCCTTGCCGCATTCGTGCTTTCCCACGCCCACCTCGATCATGTCGGGGGAGCCGCGGCGGTGTTGCGCGAGGTGCCGGCGGACCTCATCCTCGAGCCGGCCGAGCCGGTGGACGAGCCGCATTACCTGGCCATGCTGGACCTGGCCTCGACCGAGGGCCTCCGGTGGCGTCCGGGCCGGACGGGAGACTCGCTGGTGGTGGACGGGGTCCGGCTGCTGGTCCTCCATCCCGACACCACCTGGGCGCGATGGGGTGAGGATCTCAACGACGATTCGGTGGTCCTGCTGGTTCGATCCGGCTCCTTCGAAGCGGTGCTGGCGGGCGACCTGGGCGTTCACGCGGAATCGCTGCTCGCGGGGCACGTGGGCCGGGTGGACCTCCTCAAGGTGGGCCATCACGGCTCCGCGGGATCGAGCGGCCCGGCCTGGCTCCGGGAGCTCCGGCCCCGCGCGGCCATCGTGAGCGTCGGGCCCAACCGCTACGGACACCCCGCGCCGGCGGCGCTCGAGCGCCTGGTGATGGCCGGCGCGGAAGTCTGGCGCACCGATCGCGACGGCACCGTCTCGGTCACGGTGGCGGACTCGACGATGACGGTCACGGGGCGGCGGACCACCCGCACCTATCCCATTCGCCCCTGAGGAGCACGCATGGCGTTTCCGAACACCTCGGTTCTCACCATCGAGCGGTTCATCATCGAGCAGGAGCGGAGCTACCCGGAAGCCACCGGCGAGCTCTCGAACTTGCTCTACGACATCGCCCTGGGCGCCAAGATCATCGCCTCGGCGGTCCGCCGGGCCGGGATCATCAACATTCTGGGCTCCGCGGGGGCGGTGAACATCCAGGGGGAGGAGCAGCAGCAGCTCGACGTCTTCGCCAACGA
>JBGPEJ010000055.1:0-15341 GCA_041482775.1 Gemmatimonadota bacterium
GTTCCCCGGCTCCCTTGGCCAGTGGCGTCAACGCCTCCACGCCCACCACCATCCGCATCGCACCCGCGAGCACCACCGCCTTTCCATCCTGGCGAAGCTCGAGCACCTCACCGGTGCCGCCGGTGGCGAGGCGAACTCGCTGCCCCTGTGCCAGTGAAACGGGGATACTCCCGGCCGGAATGGCCGCTTCCACCGGCTCCAGCGCCTCTCCCTCGGCGCGAATCGCGTCCTCCAGCGCGCGGCGCGCCTCTCGCGCCGCTGCTTCGGTGCCGGCGGCCTGGGCAACGCGCAGCGCCTCCTCGACCCGGGCGCGGGCATCGAGGAGAAAGCGGCGCGCCTCGGTCCGCGCCTTGCGCTCGGCGTCTCGCTCGCGGGTCAGGAGCTCGGCCTCCCGGCCGTCCTGGAGCTGGGCCTGGCGCGCCAGCCGGGCGGTTTCCCGCTCCGCATCGGCAAGCCGGTGCCCCAGCACCACCTGATCCTCGGCGAGCCGGCGCTCGCGCGCCTCGGCGGCTTCCAGCAGAGCGTCGAGCGAGCGTTCCGCGGCGGACACTCTGCCCTCCGCTTCCGCCAGGATCTCGGCTCGGATTCCGAGGCGGCGCGCGATGGCGAGGCCGTAGGAGCGGCCCGGCATCCCCTTTTGAAATCGGTAGGTCGGGCCGAGGCGCTCGGCATCGAACTCGAACGCTCCGTTCACGATCCCCGCGCTCTCCGCAGCGAGGGCCTTGAGGGCGCCGAGGTGGGTTGTGGCGACGGTGAGCGCGCCCTGCCGGGTGAGGGCCTCGAGGACTGCACCGGCCAGCGCGCCGCCCTCGGCCGGATCGGTTCCGCTCCCGATCTCGTCGATCAGGACGAGCGTGGCGGGGTCGGCCTCCTCGAGCACCCGCCGGAGCGTGGCCACGTGGGCGCTGAAGGTGGAAAGATCCGCGGCGATGGATTGATGGTCACCGATGTCGGCGACGATCCGGGCGAACACCGGCAACGAGCTCCCCGGTCCGACCGGCGGAACGATGCCGCTCTGTACCAGGGCGGCGGCGAGTCCGATGGTCTTGAGCAGAACGGTCTTGCCTCCGGTGTTGGGCCCGCTCACCAGAAGGGTTCGCTCCTCCGCGCCAAGCTCGAGATCCACCGGCACCACCGCAACGCCCCGCGCCAGCAAGAGGGGATGGCGCGCGCTGCGAAGCGTGATTCCGCCTCCGACCGGAGCGATGCCGGGGACCGCGGCAGCAACTGAGCGCGCGTAGCGCCCGCGAGCGAGGAGGTCATCCAGCGCCACACACATCGCGTGGGCGGCCGCGAGGGTATCCGCGTGGGGCCGGAGCCGGTCGGTCAACTCGCGAAGCACCCGGAGCGCTTCCCGATCCGCCTCGGAAATCGCGGCCCGGAGCGCGTTGCCCAGCTCGATGGCCGCCGAAGGCTCGATGAAGAGGGTGCCGGCGCTGGCGGACTCGTCGTGGACGATCCCATCGAGCCGCGCGTGCGAGTCCCGCCGGACCGGAATGACGTAGCGTCCGTTACGCACCGTGACCGATCCGCCGCCGGTGGCGTCCACACTGCGGAGGACGCTCTCGAGCTGCTTGATCAGCCGCTCGCGGGCGGTGTGGACCTCCCGCCGAGCCCGGAAGAGCGCGGGACTCGCGGTGTCCAACAACTCACCGGCGTCGTCCAGGGCTTCCTGAAGACGTTTCTCGTGGGAAACTTCGACCAGCGGAACCCGGAGCCGGGCGACGAGCGGCGCGTCGGCCGCCGCACGCTGCAGCTCGGCCGCGGCCGCGCGGGCGGCCCCCAGCGTCCGCCGCACCGCCAGGAGCTCCGGTCCTTCAAGGACGCTGCCCTCCAGGCGCAGCCGGGCAAGCACCGACTCCAGCGGCGGCACCGCCTCGACGTCGAGGGTCCCCCCCTCGGCAAAGAAGGCCAGCAGCTCCCCGACCGGGGCGAGAGCGTCGCGGACCAGCTCGGGATCGGCGGAGGGTCGCCGCGCCAGCACCCGCTCTGCGCCGAGCGGGCCGGCCGCAAACCCGGCGACCAGCTCGAGCACGCGGTCGAATTCGATCGCCTCCAGGGCCGGCGCAGTCCCCTCGGGCGAGAATGGGAACGGGGTGCCGGCGCTCTGGCGCGCCGACACCCCGTTCCGCGCTGCTCCGGATTCAGGGGCCGTCATCGGGCCTGGTGGCCCATGGTCGGTGGTTTATTCACGGCCCCTGCGTGGGGGCCGCCTGCTGTTCTGCACGGCGACGCTTTCCTCTCCCGGCATGCCGAAGCTCGATCCTCTCCGGCCCGTCGGGGGCTAAGTGATTGTAGCAATACAGAATAGCGGCTTCGAATTGCGGACACAAGGAGACGAAGCCGAATCTAGCCCGGCGGCCACGTCATTCGCCGCCCTCCGAGAACGTGCACGTGCAAATGCGCCACCGATTGCCCGCCGTCGCTGCCGGTGTTCATCACCAGGCGGTATCCCGACTCGGCGAGGCCAAGCTCACGCGCAACTTGTACCGCCAGGCGCATCGTCCGCCCAATGATGCGCTCGCCCGCATCGCTCTCCGTGGCGGCCGCGTTGGTCAGATGAGTGGTCGGCACCACTAGCACGTGGACCGGGGCCTGAGGATTCAGGTCGCGGAAGGCCACAGCATCCGGCGTCCGGCCAACCTCCTTGGCGGGAATCTCGCCCGCGGCGATCCGGCAGAAAATGCAGTCACTCATGCGATCTCCGAGGTCGTTGGCTGGCCACCACGGCGGCGGCGGCGAGCGCAGCGGTTTCATAGCGCAGCAGGTCAGGAGCCAGGCGGACGCGGCGGAATCCCGCCGCCAGGAACACCTCACGCTCGGCCGCGGACAGTCCGCCCTCGGGCCCCACCACCACGACGAGAGGCACATCGGGCGGGATCGTGGGCGGTGGATCACCGGTCGCGTCGGCGAGCCAGCGGTATTCGGCGACCCCGAACGCCGCGGCGGCCCGCACGTCGATCGGGGCTGTAATGCGGGGCGCCCACGCCGCACCCGACTGCTTGATGGCCTGGCGCGCCCGGCGTTGCAACGCCTGCACCTGCCCCTCGCGGATCCCCGCCGCCACGCTGCGGGTTCGCTCGGTTTTCAACGGTACCAGGTCGGTCACGCCCAGCTCGGCTGCTTTCTCGGCCAGCCAGCCGAAGCGCTCCTTGTCTCCTGCACCCACAACGAGAATGAACTCGGCCGGGCGCGGTACCACCCGCACCCGGTCGACCACGATGCCGAATCCCTCCCCTCCGCTGACCAGGCGTCCCTCGGCAACGGCGCCGGAGCCGTCCAGCGCGCGCACCCGCTCCCCTGCTTCGGCGCGGCGAACCCTCAAGTGATGGCGCTCCTCTTCCTCGAGCGCGGCGGTCGAGCCGGCCAGCAGGGTACCCGGCGGCGCGAGGACCGAGTGCATTTCAGCGCCGCCGCGCCGCCACAGCCCACCATCCGTCGTCGGTGACCTCATCCACCCCCGCGAAGCCCGCTCCGGTCAACTCGGGGAGGAATACCTCGCGCTCGGTTTGCTCCATGCCGGCCAAGATGGCGTAGCCGGTGGGGGCGAGCGAGGCCCGAATGGCGGGCAGGAGGGCGGTGTTCACCGCGCGGAGAATGTTGGAGACGACGACCTCGGCCGGGCCGAGGAGGGGCGCCAGCACTGCAGCATCGCCGGTAAGGAATTCGACTCGTCCTCCCACACCGTTGCGATCGACGTTGCCCCGGGCGATGGCTTCGACCTCGGCATCGATCTCCACCCCGGTGGCCCGCCTTGCGCCGAGCTTCACCGCGGCGATGGCGACGATGCCGCTCCCGCTTCCCAGGTCGAGTACCCGGTCGCCGGGACGGACGTATCGATCGAGCAGGCGCAGTGCGGTCCGGGTGGATCCGTGCTCACCGGTGCCGAAGGCGGTCTCCGGATCGATCACGACCGTGGGCCCGCCGGTCGGGCGGGGGGCGATCCAACTGGGGATAACCGTCAGCCGGCCGACCACCCGAGGGCCCAGCCCCTCGCGCCACCGTTCGCCCCAGTCCACGTCGGGGAGGCAACGTGATTCGCCGCGCGCGTCCGCGCCGAAGCGGGAATGCACCTCCCCGAGCAACGCATCCGCTTCCGCCTGGGTGGCGGCAAATCCGACCAGGCTCCCATCCCTCCGCTCCTCGACCGTCTGCCCGGTCCGCTCCACCAGCCATGCCGCCACCGCATCTCGAACGCCGGCCCGGGTCTGGATATCCAGAGCCCATCCACTCATGCCCCGAGTGCTTCCTTGAGTCGCGACCAGAAACTGGAGCCCTCCTTCGGCGGGGCGCCCTCGATCTTCGACAGGTCTTCCAACAGCCGCCGCTGTTCGGTGGTCAGGTTCTGAGGCGTCCAAACGTGCACCCGCACATTGAGATCGCCAGCGCCGGTCCCGCCCAGGTGGGGAAGTCCCTTCCCTTTCACCCGCAGAACCGTGCCCGACTGAACCCCCGCGGGCACCGCCAGCTTCTCCTCGCCGTACGGCGTCGGCACCGTCACATTGACCCCCAGCGCGGCCTGTCCGAACGAGAGGGGCAGGTCGAGGGTGAGATTGTCTCCATCCCGTTCGAAGCGATCATCCTCCTTCACCTCGATCATGATGAGCAGATCGCCGTTGGGTCCGGTCCGGGGACCCGCGGCCCCCTGGCCCCGCAGGGTGATGTAGTTGTTGCCGGAGACGCCGGGCGGAATGTCCACCGGCACGCTGCGCTCCCCGCGCACTCGCCCTTCTCCGCGGCAGACCTCGCACGGCTGGGTGATGATGACTCCTTCCCCACCGCAGGTGGAACAGGGCGCCACCGAAACAAATTGCCCGAACATGCTCCGAGTGGCCCGGCGCACCTCACCGCTCCCCCCGCAGGTTGAGCAGGTGGCCGGGCGGGTTCCCTTGGCCCCACCGCTGCCCCCACAGGTATCACAGCGCAGCAGGGTCTTGAGTTTGACGGTGCGGCGCGCCCCGACGGCAACCTCCTGCAGGGTGAGCTTGACGTTGACCCGGATGTCCTGGCCCCGCCGGGACTCCGCCTGGGGTCGTCCGCCGCCGAAGAGCGACTCCAACCCGCCCATTCCCCCGAAATCGCGCATGAAGATGCTGAGCGCTTCGGCCAGATCGACGTGGTGAAATCCGCCCGTCCCGCCGCGCAGGCCTGCCTCGCCATAACGGTCGTAGGCGGCCCGCTTCTGCGGATCCAGCAGGACCTCGTAGGCCTCGGCTATCTCCTTGAATCGCACCTCGGCGTCGGGGGCGGGGTTCCGGTCGGGATGGTACTCCATCGCCAGCCGGCGGTAGGCTCGTTTGATCTCGTCTTCGGAAGCATCCCGATCGACACCCAGCAACTGGTAGAAATCGCTCACTCCATCAGTCCTTCCACCATGCGGCTGGTGTGTTCCACCAGACCGATGATCTTCTCATAGGGCATGCGCGTCGGCCCGAGCACGCCGAGGACTCCGCTGAGGCCACCGCTGCGGTACGCCGATGTGACGAGGGTGAACTCGGTCAGCCGAGGGTCACTGTTCTCGCTGCCGATGGTGATGGTAAGTCCGCGCCGGTGGTGGTCCTCGAAGGCGCGGCGGAGCAGGTCGCGCCGCTCGGTGATCTGGAGCAGCCCGCGCATCCGTTCATTGGAGGCGAACTCCGGTTGATCCACCAGCGGCTGGGCGCTGCCGAGCACCACGGACCCCTCTCCGGAGGAGAGATCGAACAACTCTTCTCCTTGCGCCACGAAGATGTTGAGCAGCTCGCCGCCTTGCCCGCTCCCGTCGGCATCCCGTAGCCGTTCCGGGAGGGAACCGCGGATTTCCCCGAGCGGCAATCCCGCCAGGCGCTCGTTCAGGATCCGGGACACGTGGTCCACCGCATCGGGGGCGACCGCCGCCGGCACCTCGACGAAAATGGTGCGGACCAGACCACTCTGAAGGGTGAGGACGGCCAGGAGCCGATCGCTACTCACCCGGACGAGCTCCAGGCGCTCCAACACGAGTCCATCGAGGGTTGGCGCGATGGCGACTCCCAGCTCCCGCGTCAGGACACCCAGCACCTGAGCCGCTCGGCGGAGGATTTCCTCGATCGCGTTGCCGGGACCCGGCACGATCTCACTCTCGAGTGTGGCCCGGGCGCGCTCGGTGACCGGCGCGGGCAGCATCAGCCGATTGACGTAGAGCCGATACCCCCGATCGGTCGGGATGCGTCCGCCCGAGGTATGGGCGTGAAACAGGAAGCCGGCGGCCTCGAGCTCCCCCATGGCCGCCCGCACCGAAGCCGGGGAAATCCCCAAACGAGAGCGCCGCGCCACCGCCTCACTTCCGGCTGGCTGCGCCGACTCGATGTAGATCTGGATGACCGCCTGCAGCACCCGGAACTGGCGCTCGCTCAGGTTCTCGCCGCTCTGCATAACAGAAAAACTAGCAATGAGTTAGGCTGGCCACCAGCGCGTCCATCCTGAGCCACCCCTCAGGCGTGAGCCGGAGACGCGCCCTGCCCACCTCGGCCCACCCCGCCTCAAGCCAGCGGGTTCGGGCCTCCGCCGGCACCCGCACCACCGGAATCCCGTCGCTGGTGCGCAGGCCGAGGTACAGTTCCTCGAGCGCAACCTGTTGATCGGTGAGCGTCTCGGATTCCTCGAGGGTCGGGAGGCCCGACTCGCTCCGGCGCCGGTACGCCCCCCAGTCACGCACGTTCCAGGAGCGGGTCCGGCCCCACCCGGAGTGCGCCGACGGGCCCAGCCCGATGAAGGCCGCCCGGCTCCAGTAGGCCGAGTTGTGACGGGCCCGGAAGCCGGGAAGTGCCGCGTTGGACACCTCGTAGTGGTCATATCCCTCGGCGCGAAGCCGCCGGTCCGCGGTGAGGAATTCCGCCGCGGCCCGCTCGTCGGAAGCGGGGAACGACTCGCCCCGCGCCGTCCAGCGGCCCAGGGGAGTGTGCGACTCGACGGTCAGTCCGTAGAGCGAGAGATGGGTGGGCCGGAGTGCCATGGCGCGGTCGAGGTCCGCCAGCCAGTCGCGGCCCAGGCTGTCGGGCATCGCGTAGATCAGGTCGAGCGAGATATCCTGGAACCCCGCGGCGCGAAGCGTCACGACCGCCGCCTCGATCTGATCGGCGCCGTGGGTGCGGTGCATCCAGGCAAGCACCGCCGGCGCGAAGGACTGCGCTCCGAGGGAAACGCGGGTTACCCCGGCCGAACGCCAGGCGGTCGCGCGCTCGGGGTTCACATCGTCGGGATTGGCCTCCAGGGTGATTTCCGCGTCCCTCGCGACCGGGCGGTCGGCGCGGAGCCGCGCCAGGATGCGGGCGAGCGCCTCGGGCGCCAGTCGCGAAGGCGTCCCACCTCCGAAATAAATGGTGTCCAGCCCAGGCGACTCCGCCCAAGCCGGGTGATCCCGCCAAGTCTCCCACTCCCGTTCGACCGCATCGGCGAACGCCGCCGAAGGCACGTCGCGGCGAACCGCGATCGCAAAATCACAGTAGCTGCACCGGCGGGCGCAGAACGGCACGTGGATGTAGAGGTGCACCGGACAAATATGCCCGCCCCTCAGGTAAACAGCGCCGGCGGCACCAGCCGATACACCCCCCCCGCCTCCTGCCGGATTCTGCCCCGGAGCTCCAGCCCGGAAAGCGCGTCCAGGGCGGCACCGACCGGAGCACCCGACGCCTCGACCAGCTCCTCCGCGCGACAGGGTCCCGCCCAGAGGGCGTTGACCAGGCGGCCCTCCAGTGGCGCCAGGTTCGGAGCGGCGGGAGGGTCAGCCGGCCCGGGAGGGCGGGTGAGCTCCGGGAAGTACGCCAGCAGGTCTGCCAGCTCGAGGAGCGGAGCAGCGCCATCACGGATCAGCCGATTGGTACCCTCCGAGACGGGGCTGGTGATCGGGCCCGGAACCGCCATCACCTCCCGCCCCTGCTCCAGCGCGCACGCCACGGTCTGCAGAGCACCGGAGGCGATGGCCGCCTCGACGACGATGGTGACCCGCGCCAACCCGCTGATGAGCCGATTCCGCTTCGGGAAGCTCCCGGCGCTGGGGCGCTCGCCCGGCGGAAATTCGGTGAGCAGGAGACCGCGCGCTTCCACGTCGATATACAGTTTTCGATTGGCAGCGGGATAGATGACGCCGAGTCCGTTGCCAAGGACCCCGATGGTGGCACCTTGGGCCTCCAGTGCCCCGTTGTGCGCCACCGCATCCAGGCCGCGAGCCATCCCGCTGACGACCACCAGCCCCGCTTCGGCCGCGGCACGTGCCACCGCCCGGCAGACTTCTCCGCCGTACCAGGAATGATCCCGGCTTCCGACGACCGCCACCGCCGGCCGCTGGAGCAGGTCGAGGTTGCCCTGCGCAAAGAGGCAGGTCGGCGGTTCCGGGATGACCTCGAGCGCGGCGGGGAAGCGGAGGTCTCCCGGTATGAGGAGGTGGCCGTCGGAGCGAGCGAGAGCATCGAGGATCCGCCGAGTGACCCGCCGATCGGCCTGCCCGATGGCTGTCGCGGCGGCCCTGGAAATGCCGGTGACGGCACACAATTCCGCAAACGGCGCCGCGAGGGCGCCGTTGGGTGAATCGAACCGCTGGATTAGAGCGCCGAGCCGCACCGCGCCGATGCCGGGAACCAGCGCGAGGGTCAGGTACCCCTCACGCTGGGTGGCCGAAAGCTCAGCCATCCGCCTCGTCCGCGAATGCGGCGCGGGCGGCTTCCTCCCGACGCGCCTCGACCACCAGCTCCCACAGCGTTGCGTTCAAGGCATCGAGCCCGCTGCGAGCGGCACTGGAGACGGTCAGTTGTTCCCGCAATTCGGGGGCCCGCAGGACGGGCAACTCGGCGTCGGAGGGCAGCAGGTCCCGCTTGGACATCACCACGACGTGGGGCTTCTCATGGAGCTGTTCGCTGTACGCCCGGATTTCGTGCCGGAGCCTCTCGTAGACCGCTTGAGGGTCGGGGCTGTCCACCGGAATCAGGAAGGCCAGTACCCGGGTCCGCTCCACGTGCTGCAGGAATTTGAGGCCGAGCCCCTTGCCCGCGTGCGCGCCCTCGATGATGCCGGGAATGTCCGCCACCACGAACGAACGCGAATCACTGAGACCCACCACACCGAGGTTGGGTTCGAGGGTGGTGAACGGGTAGTCGGCGATTTTGGGACGCGCCGCGGATATGACGGCGAGCAGGCTGCTCTTCCCGGCGTTCGGCTCGCCGACCAGCCCCACGTCCGCGATGAGCTTGAGGATGAGCTCGATCTGCCGGTCCTGGCCTTCCTCGCCCGGCTCCCATTCACGGGGAGCCTGGTGCGTGGGCGTGGCGAACCGGGCGTTTCCGCGCCCTCCCCTGCCGCCCTTGGCCACCAGGAGCTCATCTCCGGCCTTCAGGACCTCCCCGATCAGCTCCCCGGTCGCGGCATCGCGCACTTCGGTACCCGGAGGAACCGGGAGGTAGAGATCGTCCCCGGAGGCGCCGGTCATCGTCTTTCCCTTGCCATGCTGGCCGCGCTCCGCCTTCCATTCCGAGCGATAGCGGTAGTCGAGCAGCGTGGCGAGATTGGCGTCACCCCGGAGGTAGATGGTGGCCCCTCGACCTCCATCTCCGCCATCAGGACCGCCCTTCGGCACGTATTTGAAGCGCGCGAACGAGGCCGCGCCGGAGCCACCGGTGCCCGCCACCACGCGCACGACCGCCCGATCGATAAAGCTCATTTCCGGATCCGTTCCCAGAGGAACGCCGCCTGCTCCGCCTCGCGTGCGCCCAGGCTGGGGCGGGCCGCGTCCAGGGCCTGGTCGATCACATCGGGCGAGGCACCGGCGTTGAGCGCCCCTCGCAAATGCGAATGCAGCTGCCGCTCCGCTCCCTGCACCGCCACCATTGCCACGACACAGAGCTCCCGGCGGGCAAGGTCCAGTCCGGCCCGGCCCAGGGTCCGGCCGTACCCCTCGGTAACCATCCACGCATCAAGCGCCGGGTGCAGCGCGCGGACGTTGTCACGCACGCGATAATAGTTGGCGCCGTAGATGATGCGGCACACGGCCTCGCCCCGGGCGCGCCATTCGGGCGCCTGGCCGTAGTCGGCACCGTCCTCTCCCGGTTCCGGCTGCGACGGGCCGAGGCGGCGCCACACCCATGCAGCGGTCAGCGCGCGGGGCCATCCGACCATGAGCACCGATTGCAGGAGCAGCTCGTCCACCCAGGCGGCGGGGACGGCGGCCTCGAGGCATAGCCGGCACGCCGCTTCCACCGAGGGCTCACTCCCCGTGGCGATAGCGGCTGCCAGTGACACCAGGGCACCAGTCGGCGGATCGAGCGTTTCCAAGCTCATGCCCCCGAACCTCGGAGAACCAACCGACCCCGCGCCTCAAGCATCGAAAAATCGCAGCGCACCCGCCGCGCGAATCTCGCCGGTCTCGGTGCCCCGGGTGTTGAGAATCGGCTGGCGGGCCTGGCCTGCCAGCGGCCCCGAGGGAAATTCGGACGCCGCCTGGGGCGCCAACCGTGCCAGTGCCTGTCTCAGGACTTCCAGAAGCGCGATACCGGAGGAGCGCATGTCCCCGTCCTCCACCTTGAGCGCCACCCCCCAACCGAGTTGCGGGAGTGCCGCGGAGTAGATCCCTTCCGCGCCGATCTTGGCGATCACCCGCCCGGGCCACGCCGCCATGAGGTCGGTGCACAGCCGGCCGGTGCCGGCAATCAGCCAGGGATGGCTCATCATCGCCGCGGTGATGCGTTGCGGCCCGGCCTCCGCCGCGGCGCCGAGCCGTGCATAGGCCAGGGCCATCGCGCGAAGCGGGAGCCCGAAACACACCGCCGCGCAGCCGTCCACCGCCAACCGCAGCTTTGCGGGCTCGACCCCGGTCCAACGCGCCACTTCCTCGAGGATCCTCTGCTGCACCGGGTGCCCCGCCGCCTGGTAACCGGCGAGGGGCCAGCCGTGGTGTTTCGCCAGGGCGAGCATCGCGGTGTGCTTGCCGGAGCAGTTGCTCCAGCGGGGCGTCATCCGGGCGGTCCCCCGGACCACCGCTCTGGCGACCTCCGGCGAGAGCGGGGTGTGGAGTCCGCAGGCCAGATCGCCGTCGGCCACTCCGATTCGGGCCATGAAGCGACTGACGACTTCGACGTGCCGCGGCTCGCTCGAATGCGAGGCGCAGGCCAGGGCGAGCTCCTCGGAGGGAACGCCGAACCGGTCCGCGGCGCCGTCCAGGACCAGCGGAAGTGCCTGGAACGGCTTCGCGGCGGACCGCCACCAGCTCACGGCGTTGGGATCGTCCGAGGCGGCAAGGAGCCGGCCGTCCCCGTCCACCACCGCGACCCCGACCCGGTGGATCGATTCGACCAGATCGCCGCGGGTGGCTTCGACGCGTAATGCGGAGGGACTCATCGGGCTCCAAAGATAGCGGCGCCGCCCCGGGCGGGCGGATTACATTACCGCTGCCTGATGACTCCTCGCCCGACACCGTCGCCGCCCCCGATTACGCGGGAACGTCTGGTTCAGCTCCTGGACCGGATGCGGAGCCGCCGCGTGGTCGTGGTCGGCGACGTCATGCTCGATCGCTATCTGATCGGGGATACCGACCGGCTCTCCCCTGAGGCGCCGGTGCCGGTGGTGTCCATCCGGGAAACCCGAAGCGCCCTGGGTGGCGCGGCCAACGTCGCCGCCAACGTGGCGACCATCGGCGCCTCCTGCCGCCTGGTCGGCGCCGTCGGTGACGACAGCCATGCCGCCGCAATCCGCGCGGAGCTGGTCGCGGCGCGGATCGAGGATCGCCACCTGGTGCCGATCCCCGGCCGGCCGACCACTACCAAGTCCCGGGTGCTGGCCCGCGGCCAGCAGGTGGTCCGGATCGACGAGGAAGTCGAGACCCCTGTCGAGGGCCAGGACCAGGAGCGGCTCATTTCGGCGGCGCTCGCGGCCCTGGTGGACGCGGACGCGCTGGTGCTCGAGGACTACAACAAAGGGACGCTCACCGAGCCGCTCATCCGCTCCGCCATCGGGGCGGCGCGGCGGCGCAGCATTCCGGTCGTGGTGGATCCCAAGTTCCGGAACTTCTTCAGCTATGCCGGGGCCACCGTATTCAAGCCGAATCGGCGCGAGCTGGAAGCGGCGCTGGGGGCCACCCTCGATCTGCAGGGGGAAAATGCGTTGCGGGAAGCCCTGACCCGGCTGGAGGTCGACAATCTTCTCCTCACGCTCGGCGCCGAGGGAATGATCCTGGTGACCAGGGATCCGATGACCATCCACATCGCGAGCCTGGCGCGTGAAGTGTTCGACGTCTCCGGCGCCGGGGACACCGTCACCGCGTGGGTGGCGACGGCGCTCGCGGCGGGAGCGACGGTGCGGGAAGCGGCCGATCTGGCGAGCTATGCGGCGGGGATCGAGGTGGCCAAGACCGGAGTGGCGACGGTGGCGCCGGCCGAGGTGCTCGCGGTGCACGAGGAGCGGCACGACGCGTTGGGTCGGCTGCGTCGAGGCGGGGTGATTTAGGACCGTTGACCGCTCCTGCGGTTCCGGTTAACCTCCTCCTCCCCTGAAACAGGGCGATTAGCTCAGCTGGTTAGAGCGCGCGCCTCACATGCGCGAGGTCGGGGGTTCGAGCCCCTCATCGCCCACTGCCGCACCCTCCTCATGGGCCCTGCTGGATTTGAACCAGCGCGCTACGGATTATGAGGGACCGTCCTGGTCACGTACCAGAGCGCACTCACCTGAAAGATCGCGCACGGACAACAGATTGCGCCAGGCCCTCGCGCATGGCAGCGCGGCCTGGTGCGGCCCGCAGCGAGCAATCGGTCACAGCCGCGGTCACAACTGCCGGACCGGGCGCCAGAAGCCCTCTAAGGCTCGTCAAGCACAAGAACCAGCTTTGGAGTGGGGAGGTCCGCTGGCACCCCCACGACCGTCCTGCGAGCAGCCAGGGCGCCGCAGGCGCCCCGCGAGGCCGAAGGCCGAGCGGTAGCGAGCGGAGCCGCCGTGGGCGCGCAGCGCCCGTCCCTTGGTGGTCCAGGAAAAGAAATCCGATTCCGGCGCGGTCTTCTTTGACTGGCTTGACAGGTTGAACCGCAGTCTGGATCTGAACGATGACACCTGGCTCATTGACGCAAGCCGCATGTATCTCGCGGCTTCAGTACCGGATCAATGACTTGATGGCCAACCCGCTCATGCAGACTTGTTTGCCCGGGTCGCCGTTCGCGCACACATCGCCCTTGCCGTTCGTCAAAACGCTCATCAGCACTTTGATCTCGCCGCCCTGCGACACTTCCATTCTGCCGCTGGAGCCGTCCGCGGCGACGGAGAGCTTAGACATGAACGATCCCGCGCTGTTTGCCGCCATCGCGTATCCCTGACCGTTGTCATCTCTACCAGCCTGGAAGACGGGCTGCCCTGATGCGTTTTCCACCCGAATTCCGACGACACCGTGAAGGATCGTTTTCGCTTGCGAGCTATTGCTTGACAATATGATGCTGCCGGCGTCTGCTGCCGTTGAGATGCCAAGCTGAACTCTGGTCGTGCCCCCTTTGTTGACTTTGATTTGACCGTTGCCGGCTGTCGTGGCAAGGATCTCGTCGGCTGGTTGGCCCGCGTTATTGAAAACGATGGCATGCCCGCCGCCACTACTGGGATCCGCCACGACAGCGAAAAGGAGTTGGCGTTGGTTGTTATAGACCTCGAAGGGCGCGACTACCTTCGAGGGACCTTGAGGCATGATCGTGGCGCTGGCGCCTGTCGCGAAGGTTACCGCTACGCTTATCACGATGATTGCGGCACAAAGCATAACCACAGCCGACATGCTCCAACGGCGTCGTGAGGGATGTTGTAGCGCGGCGACTGCCGCCAGTGCGGCTTCCAACTCTGCCACCCGCCTTTGCAAATTCACAAGTTCGCTGTCCATAGAAATACCGTCCTTCGGTGATTAGCGAAAACTCCGGGATTGACCCTTGCTGACCCCGCCCCACGCTCCCAAAGTGTCACCTATCCTCCCGGTAAACTTCGTTACCTATCTTCCCGGTTGCTCACGCACCTACGGAGGGATCGCAGTCAAAAGGTCGTGTACTCGAGCTC
This sequence comes from Gemmatimonadota bacterium, assembly GCA_041482775.1. Classification (GTDB taxonomy): domain Bacteria; phylum Gemmatimonadota; class Gemmatimonadetes; order Gemmatimonadales; family GWC2-71-9; genus JABFSM01. The sequence goes on from JBGPEJ010000055.1 coordinate 14,020, forward strand.
AACCCCTTTCTTGAGGCGGGCCAAGGCGTCGGCGACCCCTCGTTCGAGTTGCTTCCCCGCGATCCGTTCAAGCAATCTTCCCCACCATACAGGTGAGAAGGTGAAGTCTCAACCGAATGCCACTCGACACGATGCCGACCCTGCGGGCATACACGAGATGTGGTTGTGGACGGTGATTCCTAGGGGCAGGGTCGTTGTCAGCTCCAGAGCGTGATGCGCCTCGTCAACGTGTCTCACCAGGACGGTGACCGGCCACTCTCTCCCAAGCGCTCGCGTGCGGCCGAGGATTTTCTGCCCTGGTTGCACGGGTCCTTCCGGGATGATCGCTATCGTGACGGCATCCCACCAGAGGGCGTAGTTGGAAGGCTGTGCCAAGTACGCCCAAACGCGTTCAATCGGGGCGTGAACCTCGGAAATGGGACAGGTTGTGAAGGCCACCTTTGACCGATCCTTCCTGGGCCGCTGATGCCGAGACTGGCGCAATGGGCGGGCCACTCATCTTCCCGGTCCGTGCCAATTGGGCGTGGTGCCTAAACGGACTGCGCTTGAGCTGCGGGGCCCTGCCGGCGGCCGCCGCCGACCCCACCTAAACATACCCGGCAGCGGCCGACGCGCTTAGGACCCCGGCAGCAGCAAGCGCGGGTTAGGTGCCACCACGTGCCAATTGCGCACAACGCCGCCGGTCTAGAAGCGCGACCACGCCGCGGCAGGCCGTCCCTGCCATAGCCACCCGATGTAATCCACAAGCGGCGGTGTGACGCCCAATTCGCGCAGCCGCGTGTTGACCTGTGCACGATGATAAGTGCTGTGGCTGGTCACCTGAAAGAAGGTCTCTCCGAGCGTCGAAATACTCGGCGGCCGACCCAGCTGGCGCTCGAACAGGCGCGCCCAGGGCACCGGCCGCGGTTCGGCCAGATCGGCGGCGTCGCGGGCGCGAAGAAAGGCTAATGCCCGTTGATAGTACGGAGATGCCCAGGCACGAAGCTCCGCGAGCGTGGCAAACCGCGCGGACTCGAGACGCGGTTGAGTCTGGCCGGTCCACAGGGCCAAGAAGGACTGCTGCGTGAAGTGAAGGTGGGCAAGGAGATCACCCAGACGAGGATCCGGCGTCGGACTGTTCGGCTCAGGAGTGGCGGCCCAAACGGTGGCGTCGGCCCATTCCATGTGGGCATGGAGGTCGCTCAGCACTTCAACGGAGAACAAGTATTGCTCCTGTGGTGGCACCTTGTATCTAGCTTAGCGCGTAATCTGGAGCCAGACTATGGCGGGTGACAGCTCGATCCACCTACGGTCCTCGAGACCGTGCGTTAGCCAGGGCGTCA
>JBGPEJ010000056.1:0-15305 GCA_041482775.1 Gemmatimonadota bacterium
CACCGGGCAGCTCGACATACCGCTCTGCCTCAACCTCAACCCGAGCACCCAGGCGCTGGTGCTCCGGGATCTGGTGGAGAGCGTTGAGCGCGCGGGAGTGCGCAAGCTCGTGGTGCTCAACGGGCACGGCGGCAACGATTTCCGGCAGATGATCCGGGAGCTGCAACCGCGAACCCGGGTATTTCTCTGCACCGTCAACTGGTACGCGGTGCTCGATCCGGCGCCCTTCTTCACCACTCCCGGCGATCACGCCGGCGAGCTGGAAACCAGTGTCATGATGCACCTGGCCCCGGAATTGGGGCTGCCCGTTGCGGAGGCGGGGCCGGGCAAGGCGCGGCGGTTCCGAATCCGCGGGCTGCGCGAAGGCTGGGCCTGGGCGCCGCGCCAATGGTCCCAGGTCACCAGCGACACCGGAGTGGGCGACCCCGGCGCCGCGACCGCCGACAAAGGCGCCCGGTTCACCGCGGCGGTGACGCGGCAGATATCGCAATTCCTGATCGAGCTCGCCGCGGCCGATCCCTCACTGTTGTACGACGAGTGACCTTTTCCAAGGATAGAAATTGCCGTTCAGTACCCTGAAGCTGCATCCCAGCCTCCATCGCGGGCTCAAGGAGCTTGGATTCGCCCGCCCTACCCCCATCCAGGCCGACGCGATTCCGCCGGCGCTCGCGGGGCGCGACGTGCTTGCCTGCGCCATGACCGGCAGCGGCAAGACCGCGGCGTTTCTGCTGCCCATCCTGCACCAGTTGATCGCCCGGCCGCGCGGCACCACGCGGGCGCTGGTGCTCACCCCCACGCGGGAGCTGGCGGCGCAGATCCTCGAGGACTTGAACGATCTAGCGGTACACACCCCGCTCACCGCGGCCTCGGTGTTCGGGGGCGTGGGGATGGGGCCGCAAGAACACGCCTTCCGCAGCGGAGTGGACGTCCTGATCGCGACTCCCGGCCGGCTGCTCGACCATTTCCGGGCCCCCTACGCCAAGCTCGCCGGGCTCGAGTACCTGGTGCTCGACGAGGCCGATCGAATGCTCGACATGGGATTCCTTCCCGACATCCGTCGGGTACTCCGCCACCTTCCGCCCCGCCGGCAGACCCTCTTTTTCAGCGCCACGATGCCGGCGCCGATCCTGACGCTCACCCGGGAAATGCTGCGCGACCCGGTGACCATCAACCTCGAGCGGAAGTCCGCCCCGGCCACCGGCATCACCCAGGCGGTCTATCCGGTACCCCAGGATCTGAAAGCGGCGCTGCTGGTGGCGCTGCTCAAGCGGGGCGACATGATAGAGGTGCTGGTCTTTACCCGGACCAAGCACCGGGCCAACCGGCTGCAGGCCTCGCTGGTCAAGGCGGGCCTCAAGGCCGAGCGGATCCACGGCAATCGGTCGCAGACGCAGCGGACCGAGGCGCTCGCGGGTTTCAAGAGCGGGAAGTATCGGGTGCTGGTGGCCACCGACATCGCCGCGCGGGGCATCGACATCGAGGCGCTCCCCCACGTGGTCAATTTCGATGTCCCGATGGTTCCGGATGACTACATCCACCGGGTCGGCCGCACCGCGCGCGCCGAGCTCACCGGCGATGCGTTCACGTTCGTGAGCCCCGAAGAGGAAGGGGAGCTGCGGGCCATCGAGCGCGCGGTCGGAAAACGGCTCCCGCGGGTGACGGTGCCGGATTTCGACTACAAGGCGCGGCCGGAAGGGCGCCTCGAAGTGCCGCTGGTCGAACGGATTGCGCAGATCCGGGCGAGGAAGGCGGAGGATCGGCAGCGCGCCAAGGCCAACGCCGAGCGCCGCGCGGCGCATCTCGCTGCGGAGGAGGTGCGGAAACGGGTGGGGGTGCAGCGTCCCGCCCACGGCCCCTCACCTCGCGGGCGCCAGCGGCCCTGAGCCCGGGGCTGATTACTTTTCGGGTAGGCCGCCGGCGGCGCGGTGCCGCCGGCGGCCGTACCACTCGCCATCGGAGCCGACATGTCGAAGCGTGAGGACCAGCGAATCGCCGCCCTGGTCAGGAAGAACGCCGCAAAAACCGCCAACCCCAAGGTCGATCGTACGGCTCAGTATGACGACACCCTCAAGGGCAAGCCCCCCGAACCGGATTCCGAGAGCAAGCGCTTCTTCAAGGAGATGAAGCGGAGGGAGTTCTGATCGAGTACGTCCGCCGGCTGTTCGCCCAGCTCGAATGGGCGGACGCCCGGGCGCTACAGGCGCTGCGCGACGCGGACCCGCCTCCGCCCAAGGCGCTGGAAACCCTCTCCCACATCCTGGCTGCCGAGCACCTCTGGCTCGCCCGGCTCCGGGGATCTCCCGCAAGGGTACCGGTCTGGCCGGCGCTCGACCCCGCAGGGTGCGCTCGCCTGGCGGAGGAGACCCACGCGGACTACCGGGCCTACCTCGATGAGCTCCGCACGGGCGATCTGGACGGGGAAGTTCCCTATACCAACAGCGCTGGGGCGTCCTTTCGCAGCACTCGGGGGGACATTCTGCTCCACGTTGCGCTCCATGGCAGCTATCACCGGGGCCAGGTTTCGCTGCTGCTCCGGCAGGCCGGCGCGGTACCGCAGCCGACCGATTACATCGCCTTCGTGCGAGGGGCTCCCGCCGCCACTCGTCAATCGTGAGCCCTCCTCCCCGCCCGCTTGCCTACGGGTTCTGGCACTGGCCGCGGGCCGACGTCGGGCTCGCCACCTATGAATCGTGTCAATGCGATTTCCAGAAGGCGCTGGCGGCGCATCCCCCGGAGGGATTCCTGGGCGCCTCCACCATGCGGTTGTCCGGCGCTCCCTGGGCCGCCCAGGGCGGCGCAGCGTACCAGGACTGGTACCTGGTGCGCGACATGGCCTCCCTCGAACGGCTCAACGAGGCGGCGGTGACCGCGGCTCGAATGGCCCCCCATGACGCGGTGGCGAAACTTGCCGCGGACGGAATCGCGGGGCTCTACGGATTGCGCGCCGGGGCCCCGCTCGCCGGGCCCGGGTTCGCGACCTGGTTCGGGAAGCCGGCGGGAATGACCTATCCGGCGCTCTTCGAGCGGCTCGCGCCGCTCCTCTCCCCAGGCCCCGCCGCGCTCTGGATGCGCCAGCTGGTGCTCGGCCCGACGCCCGAATTCTGCCTCCATTCCATGCAGCCCATCGAGTTGCCGGCGGGGTACGAGTGGATGCGCCTGCCGCTCGAACCGGTCTGGACCGGGCCCCGGTGAGCGAACCCGCCCGGACCAAGCGCTCCCTCCTTCCCGACGCGGTGGAGCGGTACGTCGCCGAGTTGCTGACGCCGGAGACGCCGGTGCAACGCCGGCTGCGCGCCGAAACTGCCGCGTTGCCCGAGGCGGGCATGCAGATCGGCGCCGATCAGGGCGCGCTGCTCGCCCTGCTGATCCGGTTGATCGGTGCGCGCCGCGTGCTCGAGATCGGCACCTTCACCGGGTACAGCGCCCTCGCGGTCGCCGCGGCGCTTCCCGAGGACGGCCGGCTGGTGGCCTGCGATGTGAGCGAGGAGTGGACCGGTGTGGCCCGGCGCTACTGGGAGGAGGCGGGGGTGTCCGGGAAGATCGAGTTGCGGTTGGCTCCGGCGGCCTGCACCCTGGCGGACCTCCTGGCCGAGCGCGGCGCCGGATCGTTTGACTTCGCCTTCATCGACGCCGACAAGCCTGCGTACGACGCATACTACGAGGCCTGCCTCAAGCTGGTGCGGCCCGGCGGACTGATCGCCATCGACAATGTGCTCTGGGACGGTCGAGTGGCCGATCCCGGGAACACCGAGGCCAGCACGATTGCGCTCAAGGCCCTCAATCTCAAGATCCGTGACGATCCGCGGGTCGACGCCTGCCTGCTGACCGTCGGTGACGGCGTCATGCTGGTCCGGCCGCGGCCGCAATAGGAGGACCCGCAACGATGCTCTCGCTGTGGAACGAGGCGGCCCGAGCAGCCCTGGTCAGCCGGGCCGATCGGTTGACTCCGGACACGCCGTCCCGCTGGGGCAAATTCACCTGTCCCGCGATGCTGGCGCACGTGAACGACGCGCTGCGCATGGCCACGGGAGAGCTGCGCCCGGCACCGAAGCGCCTCCCGATCCGCTTCTTTCCCCTCAAGCAGCTGATCATTTATCTGTTGCCGTTTCCCAGGGGAACCCCGACCGCGCCCGAGCTCCTGGCCCGCACCGGCAACGCGGTACTTGCGGAGGAGCAGCGTGCGTTTCGTGATCTCCTGGCCCGAATTGCAGTCCTGCCGGCGAAGGGGCCGTGGCCATCGCATCCCGCCTTCGGCACCATGTCGCGGCGGAGCTGGGGTGTCCTGGCGTATCGCCACGTGGATCATCATTTCACTCAGTTCGGAGTCTGACGCGCCCCACCGATTTGACAGGTGGTGATTTCGGCCCGAGCATACGGGGGTGTTCCGCGACTCTCAGTACCAGCCCGCCGTGGCCGAGCCCGATGCCGGCTACCGCATCCCCGCCGGGGCGGGTATCGGCCACGCGCACCTCAAAGTCAGCGATTTGAACCGGTCGCTGGAGTTCTACTGTGGAGTCCTCGGGTTCACTCTCGTCGCCCGGTACCGGGAGAGTGCCGCGTTCGTGGCGGCGGGGAGCTACCATCACCACCTGGGGCTCAACACCTGGGAAAGCCGGGGCGCGTCCGCCCCGCCGCTCAATCACACCGGGCTCTATCACGTGGCCATCCGCTACCCGACCCGCCGGGATCTGGCCGTGGCGGTGCGCCGGGTGCTGGCGGCCAGCGTGGCGATCCAGGGGGCTTCGGATCACGGCGTGAGTGTTTCGGTGTACCTGGCCGATCCCGACGGCATCGGCCTCGAGCTGACCTGGGACCGTCCGATGGAGGAGTGGCCCCACACCCCCGAAGGCGGCGTCGAGCTGCGGATGGCCGATCCGTTCGATCTCGATGCGCTCCTCCGGGAGGCGGGCGCCTGAGCCGATGGACCGCACCCTCGATCTGATCGCCAGAACGCTCCGGCCCTCCCGCGGCCGGGCGTGGCACGGCGGACCGACACCGGTGGACGCCCTGCGCGGGCTCACCGCGCGGGAGGCCCATCGCCGTCCGGCACCCGGCCGGCACTCGATATGGGAGCTGGTCCTGCACATCGCCTATTGGAATTATGCGGTGCGGCGCCGGATTGTGGGCGCCGAGCTGCCCCGGTTTCCGCGGAGCCCGGCCAACTGGCCGGCCGTGCCGGCGCGCGCGGAGGCCAGGGCCTGGGCCGCCGATCGGGCGCTGCTGGCGCGGGAGCAGCGGCTGCTGCACCGCGCGGTCCAGCGGTTTCCCGGGGCGCGACTTGGTCGTAAGGTGTCGGCCGGCCAGCGATGGACCTACGGCGACACGATTCTGGGGATCCTGGTGCACGACGCCTACCATGCCGGCCAAATTCAGATCCTCAGGCGCCTGCTTCGGAAGCGGGGTTGAGGCCGCGCTAGATTTCCCGCTCCACCCGAATTCCAGGCCCCGTGACCGCGTCCGCCGCGACCCCGATACCGCGCCCCGCCATCATCTCCCCCGTCGTCGACGCCCTGTGCGTCGGGGGGCTCTCGCTGCTGGTGCTGGTGCCGCTGCTGGTCACCGGCCGCGGCGACCTCCTCCTGGTGAGCGTCGGAGTGCAGGTCTGGCTGACGACCCTCATCAACATGCCGCATTTCCTGGCGTCGTACCGGATGGTCTATCGCTCCCCCGCCTCGGTGCGGGCGCACCCCTGGGCGGCGGTCTACGTGCCGATCGCGCTCCTCGCCGCGTGCGCATTCGCGGTGGCGGAAAGCCGGCGCACCGATCTGTATATCTCGGCAATCCTCACGGTGCAGAACGCGTACCTGGCGTGGCACTACACCGGCCAGGCATGGGGCATGATGGCCACCTATGCCTTCCTGGAGGGCCGGCCGTTCAGTGCCCTCGAACGCCGACTGGTGCGGGGCGGACTCTACATCCTGCTCACCTGGCACGTGGTGTGGTTCTTCAACGCTGCCTACACCAACTGGGGACTTGCCCCGCTGTACGACGTGGTGACGGCGGCCACGATGGTGGCGCTGGGCGTGGGACTCATCGGCTTCGGGCTGCTCAAGGCGCGCACCGGCCGGTTTCCCCCGGTCCGCACCCTGATTCCGTGGGCGGCGATCTTTGTCTGGTATGCCGCACTCTGGCAGTGGGGTTTGCCGGCCCTGTTTCTGGTACAGATTGCCCACGCCATCCAGTACCTGATCTTTCCCATCCGGGTGGAGGCGAACCTGACGCTGCGGGGCGAGTACGGCGGAGCCGGCCATCTGGCCCGCCACATGGCCATCTACCTGGTGGTGTTGCTCTCCGCCTCGGTGGTGGCCGCCATACTCCTTCCCCGCGGCGCCATGGTGGTGGTGACCAACTGGCTCGGCTCACGGCCGGGGCAGGTCGTAGGGTTCGCGATTCTCGCCTTCCTCAATATTCACCACTACTTCACCGATGGTGCGGTGTGGAAGCTGCGCAACGCCGCCGTCCGCCAGGACCTCTTCGGCCACATCCGGCGGATCGAGCCGGTACCGGTTCCGGCTCCACTCCCCCCCCGGCGATCCCGACGTGAGCGCAGGGCGCGCTGAGGCCCGATGTACCGCACCTGCCTCTTCTGCCAGGCTGATCTCGGCGCCAATGAATCGGTCGAGCACCTCCCCATCGGGCGGCGGCTCGCGTTCGACCAGGGGAAGGGCCGGCTCTGGGTGGTCTGCCGGAAATGCGAGCGGTGGAACCTCACGCCGTTCGACGATCGGTGGGAGGCCATCGAGGAGTGTGAACGGCTCTTCCGCGGCACCACGATGCGTCTTTCCACCGACCAGGTGGGCCTGGCGCGGCTGCGGGAAGGGACCGAACTGGTCCGGATCGGCGAGCCGCTCCGGCCCGAGTTCGCGGCCTGGCGGTACGGCGATCAATTCGGGCGCCGCCGCCGCAAGCACTTGGCGTGGGTGGGCCTGGGCAGCGCCGCCGTCATCGGCCTCGTGGTGGCGCCCCAACTGCTGGGCGTGTCGATCGGCGGGGGTGGAATGTGGAACCTCTACAACGGCGTCTATCAATCCGTGAGGGCCCGGCGCACCGTGCTGCGCCTGCCGCTGCCCGACGGCGGCAGCGTTGCGCTCAGCCGGGACCAGGTCGACAAGGCTCGGCTGATTCCGGGGGCAAGGAAGGAGCGGGTCGAGCTGCACATTCCCAACCGCAAGCGCGACTGGCGGGGCCGGTCATCGGGCGACTTGATGGTGCTGGAAGGGGAACGGGCCCATTTGGCGCTGCAGAAGCTCCTCCCCAAGGTCAACCATCAGGGAGCCACCAAGGCCGCGGTGCAGTCCGCCGTCGGTTTCCTGGAGGAAGCGCCCTCGACCGAGGCGATGCTGGCGAGACTGGCGCAGAACGCGCACAATTCCTGGAAGGAAAAGAAGGGCCACGATCGGACCTTGCAGACGCTCAAGCCGGAACTCCGCCTGGCCCTCGAGATGACGGCCCACGAGGACGCCGAGCGGCGTTGGCTCGCGGGGGAGCTCCTGGACCTGGAGCAGGCCTGGCGCGAAGCAGAGGAGCTGGCTGCGATCGCCGACAAGCTGGGTATCCCGGCGGAGGTGGAATCCCGGCTCGAGCAGATGCGCACCGCGGCCGGGAGGCCCGATAAGGAGGAGAGCCGATGAGCACTCGTCGCGCGGCACTCGTTTGCAGCGTCCTTGCCATTTGGGCGGGCCGGGCCGGGGCGCAGAGCGGCTGCGCGAACCGCGCGCTCTCCGGCTGCACTCCCCAACTGGTGGCCACGGTCTCCCGAGTCCGGGCGGTGCTCGACTCGCTCGGCGCGCTTCCGACTCCGCCGGATGCGCCCGCCGCGGATCGCCCGGTGGCGGTCAAGTTCTCGTCCTGGCTCCGCCAGTCCGCCGAGCGGCTAGCCGCCCTCGCCGCGCGGGCCAACAAGAAGGCCCGGCCCCCGGCTGCCGGAGCGCGGACCGCCCCGGTCGGCTATCCGGCGCTGGCGCAGGCGCTGCAGCTGACGCTCCTGGCCGAGGCCGCGAAATATTCGATGGTCTCGAACACGCTCAAGACTCGGCATGATATCGCGATGAACGCGATTCGGAACATGAAATGAGAAGACCGTGCTCCGCCGGCACCTTGAGGGAGATGCCGCCCCTCCTCGTCCTGGACCCGGCCCGCCGCGCCAGGGAGAAAGCGCGCGCCAGCGAGGTCGAGGCGCTGGAACGGGAGTGGCGACGCGCCTGGCATCGGGTGTTTGCCGAGTGCCTTGGGTTGTTCCTGCTGGGATACATCCTCTACGGCCTTGCTTTCGGAAAGTACGCCGTGGGCCGCGCGGCCCTCATCGCCGCGGTGGCCATGGTCGTCGGATACGCCGGCCCGTTCTTTCGGCTGGTGACGTTTTTCGTACGCCACGCCGATCAGTTCTGACTCTCCGTGTACGAGCACCGCTCCCAGCCGCTTCTTCCTGCCGGACGCTTCCTGCGCCGCCTCGCGACCCATACGCTGGCGGCCCTGGGTGTGGTCGTGTTTTCCCTCGGGTTCGGCACCCTCGGCTATCACAGCTTTGCCCACTTCAGCTGGATCGACGCCCTCCTCAACGCGTCGATGCTGCTGGGAGGGATGGGACCGGTAGGAGAAATCAGGACCGATGCCGGAAAGCTGTTCGCTTCGGCCTTTGCCCTCTATGCCGGATTGGTGCTGATCGCGGTGACCACCCTGTTGCTCGCCCCCGTGCTCCACCGCATCCTCCACCGGGTGCACCTGGAGGACCCCGACGTGGACGAGAGCGCGGAAGGGTAGCTCGGTCCTTGCACCTTTCGTCACAAACTCCGGGTTGGCATTCCGACCGGGGCGCGCGCCATTTTACCGTATGGGTTCGATCATCCGCCGCCTGCTTCCCGCTCTGATCGTCGTGCTGGCCGCCTGCGACTCGCCGCTGGCGCCGAGCAACCCCAAGCTCAGCTTCGAGGGTCAGGTGGTGTTCGGATTCCCGACGCTCCCGATCACCGCGGCGCCGGAGGCCGGGGGGATCCTGGTGACCGGGGCGCTCAAGACCCGCACCACCGGGTACGTGCTTCAGGGTGGGCTGCAATCCACCGGGGTGCGATCGCTTCGCCTCGAGGTCGAGGCGTTGCTTTCCGGCGATTCGCTGCCGTTTCTGACCCAGAACTACTATCGGGCCCATCTGCAGAATCTGGGCGCGGGCACCTACACGGTGATGGTCGTTCACGTATTCCATTACGCCGTGGTGGAGACCGATACCGTCTATCGCGCCACGGTGCGGGTGAGGTAGCGCCGCTCCCTTACGCGGGACCGTTCCATGACCGATTCCGCGTTCCGTCAACGGAGCGCCGAGCTCCTGCTGCAGCTTTACGAATCCCGCCGCGAGCCCACGCTCCGGGCGGCGCGGGACTGGTGGATCACCACGTTCCACCCGACCAGTGCCCGGGAGGTGCTGGCGACCTGGGTGGGACCGGGCAGCGCGCCGTACCGGATGATGACGACCTACTGGGAAATGGCGGCCTCCTTCGTCAGCTTCGGCGCCATCGACGCCGATATGTTCCATGCCGCCAACACCGAGTACATCGCGGTCTACGCCAAGCTCGAGCCGTATCTCGCCGAGTTGAGGGTGCTGACCGACTACCCGGACTACCTCACCCATCTCGAGCGCGTGGTGTTGTCGACGCCGGGCCTCGAGAAGAAGCTGGTCGCGATTCGCCGCTTCCTGGCGCGCCGCGCGGCGGAGGCGTCAGGGGCGGCGGCGTGACCGGCTCGACGTCCGCCCGATCGGCGGCATTCGGCGATCACTTTTCCCGCGACTCGGGCGCCTACGCGCGCTTCCGCCCCCGGTACCCGGCGGCGCTCTTCGGGTGGCTTGCCGGCCTGCCGCCGGCCCGCCGCCTGGCGTGGGATGCGGCCACCGGAAACGGCCAGGCGGCCACCATGCTGGCGCCGCACTTTGCGCGCGTGGTGGCCTCGGACCCCAGTCGGGCCCAGGTCCGCGCGGCCGACCGCGCGCCGGCGCTCTCCTATCTCGTCGCCGCCGCTGAAGCGAGCGCCCTCGTACCCGGGCGGGTGGAGCTGGTAACGGTGGCGCAGGCGTTTCACTGGCTCGATCGGCCGCGGTTCTTTCAGGAGCTCGATCGGATCATGGCGCCGGGCGGCGTCCTCGCGGTCTGGTGCTACGGATTGCTGCGCGCCTCGCCCGAGATCGAGGCCGCCATCATGCGGTTCTACCGGGAAGTCGTGGGGCCTTACTGGCCGCTCGAGCGCCTCAACGTGGAGCAGGGGTATCGCAACTACGTGATTCCGATCGACGAGGTGGCCGCCCCGTCGCTGGCGATCGAGGCGGAACTCGATCTCTCCGAGCTGCTCGGCTACATCCGGACCTGGTCGGCGGTGGGCCGGTACGTCGCGGCGCGGGGGGACGATCCGGTGGAACCGTTCGGCACCGAACTCGCCGGGCTCTGGGGCAGCCCCGGACTTCGCCGCCCGATCGTCTGGCCGCTGTCGATCCGCGCCGGCCGATGGCTGGGCGCCCGGGCGGCGGCGTGACGTCGGTCCGGATCGCCCTCCTGGGCGACCAGGATCCCTCGGTGACGGCGCACCGCGCCATTCCTCAGGCGCTGGCCCTCGCGGGGCAGGAGCTCGGGGTGCCGGTGGTAGGGGAGTGGGTCGGCACCGAGACGCTTGCGGGTGGCGTTACCGGCCAGCTTGCGTCGAGTCAGGGCATCTGGGCCGTTCCGGCCACACCATATCGCAGCGAAGGCGGCGCCCTGCTCGCGATCCGGTTCGCGCGGGAGCGGCGGCGGCCGTTTCTCGGAACCTGCGGTGGGTTCCAGCATGCGATGCTCGAGTACGCGCGCGATGTATGGGGGCTGGCCGCCGCCCATGGGGAAGTCGCGCCCGAAGCGGAGGAGCTGGTGATCGCGCCGCTGGCCTGCGGGCTGGTGGAAGTCCCGGGAGAGGTCTTCATCGTGCCGGGATCGCGGCTGCATGGCGCCTATCGGGCCGAGCGGGCCACCGAGACCTATCACTGCCGCTACGGCTTCAACCGGGAATACGAGCACCTGCTCTCCACCGGCCTACTCCGGGTCAGCGCGCGTGACGAGCTCGGTGAGATCCGCGCGGTGGAGCTGGCCGGCCACCCCTTCTTCCTCGCCACTCTCTTTCAGCCCGAGCGGGCCGCCCTGACCGGGCGCGCCCATCCGGTCATCACCGCGTTCGTGGCGGCGGCCGCCCGCACCGCGCCGGAGACCGCGCTGGTATGAGTCGCCACGGCAAGGAGCTGCGGCGCCTGGTGCGGGAATTCCTCGGTGATCGGGAATCGTTCTGGGCGTTTCACGAGGGATTCCTGGCGCGCTGGACCCATCTGCCCGGCGATGCCCTGCGAGAGGAGGAGCGGACCGGCTGGAACGAGGTTTACGCCTGGATCCTCACCGCCATCCCCGACCCGGTGAGTCCCGAGGACCGGGCCCGCGGCGTGATTGGGGAAGGGGAGCTCAGGGAGCGGCTCCGGCGCCACCCCCTGCTGCTCAGCCAGGGATGAAGGAGCCGCTCAGTCTTCCAGCACGAAGGTAACCTTCATATCCACGCGGTAGCTCCGCACCTTCCCGTTTTCGACTTCCACTTTCAATCCCTTGATCCAGGCCCCCCGGACATTCTTGAGGGTCTTGGCGGCGCGATTGATGCCCGCCTTCACGGCCTCTTCGAATCCCTTGGTGGACGTGGCGGTGATTTCCGTTACCTTGGCGACGGACATGCTCGGCTCCGGTACGAGGGAAAGGGGAAGGTACCGTGAGCCGTCGAACCTGCAAGCGGGTCGCTCGGTCAGGCTACCTGGTCGGTGTCCACCTGGCCGCTGAGCTTCCGGCTGATGTGGGACCACGACATTCCGACCGCGAGTATGCCGCTGATGATGATCAGCGCAATCAGCGCGATCGACTTGCTACTCTCCGCGGAAAGCAGGTGCTGACTGAGGAGCAGCCAGACCACGGTGGCGAGGATCGCCGCCACCAGGAGCGCCCCCTTCAGGCCGATCGAGCGATGGGTCGCCTGCACGCAGACGATCCAGCCCACCAGGAGCAACAGCCCCGCCAGCACCTTGATGGGGCCGAGGGTCCCGATCCCGCCCCCGGTCGCGAAGACCGGCTGCACCGCCCAGTGGTAGAACGATTTTGCCCAGGGATTGAACGTAGCAAAGACGACCAGGATCGCGAGGGAGAACCGTGCGACGATGCCCTTGGGGCCCAGGGACTCGCCATTTGCCATGGGAGCGCTCCAATCGGTCGGGTTAGAGCCGGCGCATCAGAATGATACCGGCGCTCGACTCTTCGAGTCGGCCCCGCAGCCGGATCCGCTGGCCGAGACCGGGAACGGTGAGGAGGAGCAGGTCGCCCCGGGCCGGGTCGGCGGTCAGCAGCGCCGGTTGCGCCACCTCGTTCACCAGCAACTCCGCCGTGCGGATCCGGGGTGCCGCGGCGCCCCGGGCCACAAAGCGGAGGCGGTACTGCGCAGCGGCGGGGATCCGGGGCGTCAGGTCGACGTCGAAGGCGCCCGCGGTCCAGCGTCCGACCTCGTCGTCCGCCCAGATGTCCGCCCCCTGGCGCCAGCCGGCGGGAGGCAGCGCCCCGGTCCGAAACGCTGTCAGCCGGCGCAGCCGGGGCCGGTCGAGTGCGGTGGGAAAGGTGGCGCGCAGTTCGAGGTAGCGGTCCGGCGTCACCGGATGGATCCGCTTGTGGCCCACCGAGGTCCCTTCGCCGATGACGCGCCAGCGTCCGGTGGTGAGCCCCTCCAGCCGGTAGGAAAGGATCCGTTGGCCGCCGCGCAGGTCCTCCTCGAGGATGACATGGTCGATCAGTCCATCGCCGGGCAACGAGAGGGTCACCGCGGGGCCTTCGCCCGCAGCCTCCGCCACCGGTGTCTCGAATCGGCGGCGGACCTCGGCGCCCAGCTCTCCCACCCGCGCGGCATCCGCCGCGGGAATCCGCCCGGTTCGATCGGGCGGCAGGTTGAGCAACAGCTGGGCGCCACGCCCTACCGAGCGATAGTACACATCGAGCAACTGAGGAAGGGTGAGGAGATTCCGCTGATTGGTGGTGCTCCAGAACCAGTTGGGACGGCGGATCGAGACGTCCACCTCGAGCGGCATCCAGGCGTCGCCCCGCGGATCGCCGTGCAGCGCGGTGGCGATCCCGGTGTCGGCATCCGACTTGGCCAGCGCATTCCACACCGGATCGGGGGCGAATCCGTCCTCGTTTCCCACCCAGCGGATGGTGGCGTGGGGGCCCTGGAACACCATCGCGCCGCCGGCGTGCTCGGCGAGGATGTCCCCCACCGGGACCACCGAGCTGCCGTCGAACCAGACTTCCGCCAGCGGGCCGTAGCGGGTCAGCAGCTCGGTGAGCTGTTGCCGCGCAGCGCGGTTGTAGGCCGCCTGCCGTTCCGGCGTATCGCAGCGTCCCGCGAGTCCGGCTCCGAAGAAATCGTCGCGGGGCGAGAGATATACCCCCAGGCGGAGCCCGCGGGCGCGGCACGCCGCAGCGAGTTCGGCCATGACGTCCCCCTGGCCGTTCTTCCACGGCGTGTTCCGCACCGAGTAGTCCGAACTTGTGGTCTGCCAGAGGCAGAAGCCGCCGACGTGCTTCGCTACCAGGACGACGTACCGCGCGCCGAGTGCGAGGGCGGTGTCGGCCCATTGGACCGGGTCGGCGGCGAAGGGCAGCTGTGCGGGGCGGATCGAGCCATCGTCGCCCTCCTTGTCCTGCCAGGTATTGGGCGCGAAATGGACGAACATCCCGATCTCGAGGTCGAGCCAGGCAAGCTGCGCGGGGCTGGGGAGGGAAGGGGTGAAGGGAGCCGGGGAGCCGGGGAGCCAGGTTGCCAGGGGAAAAGGCCGCTGGGCCAAGAGGACCGCGGACCCCGCCGTCAGCGACTGAAGGAAGTCCCGCCGGGTCGGCCGCACCCTATTTCCCCAGCTCGAGCACCACGATCTCATCGATCGAACCGGAGGGGATCGTCGGAAGGATGAGGGTGATTCCCTCCGCTGTCTGCCGCACCGTCACCGCCAGTCCGCCTTCGAGCATCCGTGCCGACTTGACCGCGCGGGTGAGTGCCGGCAGCGCGAGGGTCCGGTCCTTCCAGTCCAGGACGTGTACGTAGATCCGGTCACCCTTCTGCGTGGTGACGCCCCACGGCCGCGGTGCAATCGGGCCCCCCCGCGTTCCGTAGATCGCCTCACCGTGCCGATCCATCCAGGCGCCGATCGCGGTGAGATTGGTGACGAACTCGGGCTGAATCTTCCCGCTCGGCATGGGACCGATGTTGAGCAGGAAGTTCGCGTTCCGGCCGGCGGCGTTGACCAGCTCCCGGATTAGCGTGGCGGGACTCTTGAAGGCGTGGTCGTCGAGCCGGAAGCCCCAAGAGTAGTTCATCGTCTCGGAGGTCTCCAGCGGGAGCGCCCCCACGCTGGTGGTGTTGAACCCGGCGGTGTTGGCCCCCGGCAGGTCCTTCTCGAAGGTCTGTACGTCCTCGCCGGAAAGCGGCGCCTTGTGGTGGTTCGGGATGATCAGCGTCGCCGGCTGCAGCCGGTGGATCATCCGGTAGGTCTGCTCGAGGCGCCAGTCGGCGTCGGGCTTGTCCCACATGCCGTCGAACCAGATGCCGCCGATGGGCCCGTACCCGGTGAGCAGCTCGCGGAGCTGGGCGTCCATATAATCGAGATACCGGGACCACTGCCCCGAGTCGGGCCGTCCGGCGGAACGCCCGGTCATTCCCCGCGGGAAGTAATCGGGATGGTGCCAGTCGAGCTGCGAGTAGTAGACGAAGAAGCGGAGCCCCTGCCGGCCCGCTTCGGCGGAGAGCAGCCGGACGATGTCCTGCTTCCAGGGCGTCCGGTCGACCACGTCCCAGTCGCTCACGGCGGAATCCCAGAGCGCGAAGCCGTCGTGATGTTTGCTGATCAGGACGATGTATTTCATGCCGGCGGTCTTCGCGAGCGCAACCCACCCGGCCGCGTCGAACCCCGTCGGGTTGAAAAAGGACGCCATCCGCTCGTACTGGGCGATCGGGATCTTGCGGTTCTCCATCACCCACTCCCCCTCCATCAGCACGCTGGACGCGCCCCAGTGGATGAACATTCCGAATTTGGCGTCCTGGTACCACTGGCGCGCGGCGAGATTGTCGGGACTGGGCCGGTATTGCTCTTGGGCGGACAGCCGGCCGGGCGCGGCGCCCGAGAACAGGAGGAGGAGTCCGGCAGCCGCGCCCCGGCGGTTCACGGCCGAGGCTCCAGATCGATCGACACGATCAGGTCCACCTCGCCGGCGCCGCGGGGGGGAAGCGCC